>JAAFHV010000018.1 GCA_013297655.1 Myxococcales bacterium
GCGGGAGGGTCGCGACGAGACCTGCGTCGATCTGCGCGACGAGCATCGTCGCGGACGCGAGATCGGCGAGGTTCGCCGCCGGAACCAGCACCTCGTGGACCTGGTCGAGGAGGCCTCCCACGAGCCGTGGGAGACCGGCCGTGGCGGCGAGCGCGACGTGCTCGACGAAACCCTTCGCGACCTCCTTCCCCTCGTCCACGAGCTTCGCGAAGCTGCGGCGAAGCGCGCCCTCTGCCGCCGCGCTCAGCGTCGTTCCGAAGAGGCCTGCGATTTCGAGGCGTGCTGCGGTCTCGGGTGTGTACCTGAGGGATACACGCATCGTGAGATTGACCACGTCCGCGCGCGCGCCTCCGCGCCCGCGCGTGCTCCCTCGTTTCTCGGCATACGGGATGGCGCAGGCGGCGAGCTGCCCGAGCACCACCGCGCGCCTTCGATCGAGAGGCGAGCGCGAGGGATCGAGCGTCATCTCTTTTGCCTCTTTGGACGAGCGCGCACCGGGCAATCCGACGTCGTCGAGGAGGGCGTCGACGCTCACCGCGAGGCCCGATCGCGGCGCGTCGTCGGGGAGGCGACCGCGCCGATGACCCACGAGCACGGTCGAGAGCGCGCGGGCGAGCGCGCGGCCGCGACCGAGAGGCTCGCCGCGCGCCATCGTGCTCTCGATCGCCTCGAGCAGCTCGCGCCGGCCGGGCGACTCGAGCCTTCGCAGCGAAGCCAAATCGCGGGCGAGCCGCGCGGCCTCGCGAAGGTCGGAGAACGAAGCCAAGTGCCCCTTTTCTCGCAGCTCCCGCGCGATCGACACGAGCACCTCCGGGAGCGCCGCCTCGAAGGCCTCGCCGCGCGAAAAGAGCTCGAACGCGCGCTGCACGAGCGACGGATCGCGCACCCCCGCCGGGTATCCCGAGCGCGAGTCGAGGAGCTCGAAGTCGTAGGGAACGAGCGCGCCGAAATGCTCGGCCGGTGCAAAGGAGAGGACCCCTTCGTCCGTCGCGGGAACGGCTTCGAGCACGGGAGAAGCGAGAAGAGCGTTCGCGTGGAACGCGCCAACGACGGCGCAGACCCGAGCGCCTTTTTTGGCAGTCGCTCCCCGCACCTTCGCTCGCATGTGGGACTCGCGCGCGGCGTCCTCGGCAGGAATGCCCCCGCCGTGAAGCGTGTCCGCACGAAGCAGCCACCCGAACGAGAGCGCGGCGCGGCGGAGATCTTCGGGTGATCCCGGAGCGCGCGCCTCGACCATCGTGTCCCAAAGCGCCTCGATGTCGTCGCCCCCTTCGAGCCGCGAGAGGAGCCTGCCCGCGCGCGGCGAGTCCTCCGGCCCCGCGATGGGATCGGCGCCTACGGGCCTGTCGATCGCCTCCGCGGGAATGCCCATTTCGCGTGCCCAGCGAAGGGCCGCGAGCTCGGGGGAAAAGTCTGCGAAGGGGTAAAACGCGAGCGATCCGTCCTTCGTGGTGGCCGAGAGCGCGACCGGCGCCTCGAGCTCCGGCGAAGCGAGCCACGGAAGCCACGCTCCCAGATCGGCGGGCAGCTCCACCAGGATCACCGTCGGCGAGAACGACGCGAGGATCTTCGGCATCGCCGCGGCGAGCGCGGCGGAGTGGTGGCGCACGCCGACGAGGAAGGGCGCCCGCGACGCCGCGAGCGCGGTCGGCGCGTGGGTGGGGTCGAGATCCGCCAGACGCACCGCGCTCACCTTTCGAGCAAACCGCGGAGCTCGAACAAGGTTTGCCACACCCGATGCTTGCCCTCTGCACGCTTTTTTACAGCGCCGTCCCAATAGGCAAGAAGGCGACCGTAGTCCTTCGGATCGTCCTTCGTGACCACGCCGGCGAGATAGCCCGGAACGAGCCCGAGCAGATCGCGATCGCCCGGCAAGAAGGCGGCGGAGAGCCCGATCGACGACGCGACGCTCACGGCCTCGGCTGTGCTCATCACCGTGCTCGGCTTCTCGACGGCATACCCTTCTTCGGTGCGCCCGAGGCGCAGATCGCGAAACACGGTCACGATCGCCTCCAGCACCGCGTCGTCGACCCCGAGCTGGGCTTCGGTGCGATCGAGGGTTCGTGTCGCTCGCGCTTTCACGAGCGCCATCTCGTCCTTCGCGTCCGCGATCGGGGGGACCGTCTCGAAGTTGAACCTTCGCTTCAGGGCGGCGCTCATTTCGGATACCCCACGATCGCGCAGATTCGCCGTCGCGATCACGTTGAAGCCCTCTTCGGCGTGCTCCATGTGCGGCGTGTCGCCGGAGAGCTCCGGTACCGCGAGGCGGCGATCGCTCAAAATAGAGACGAGAGCGTCCTGCACCTCTGGGAGACAGCGCGTCACCTCTTCGATCCTCGTGAGCGCGCCGCG
The DNA here is from genome assembly GCA_013297655.1 of Myxococcales bacterium. Lineage (GTDB taxonomy): Bacteria > Myxococcota_A > Polyangia > Polyangiales > Polyangiaceae > JAAFHV01. Next base: position 2,353 of record JAAFHV010000018.1, read on the forward strand.
GCGCATTCCGGTGAGCACGGGCGAGGGCACGATCGCCTCCGGGTGCGGCCCCTTGGCGAGGAGGAGCGCGTAGTTCCAGCCATAACGAAGCTGGTCTTCGGTGGTGCCGGCGGTGCCCTGGACCGTGAGCGCAGAGGTGCCCGAAATGGCTGCGGCGAGGAGCTCCGAGAGCATCGATTTCGCGGTGCCGGGCTCGCCGACGAGGAGGAGCCCGCGCTCACCCGCGAGGGTGATCACACTGCGCTCGACGAGGGCACGCGAGCCCACGAACTTGGGTGTGATCACGAGCGACGAGGGCACGTCTTTCTTCTTCGTCGCCGCGCCCTTGGGCATCTTCAATGCCTCCCCCGCGGAGCCCATCACGAACGTGACGACGGCCGACGCCGTCATACGGAACCCTTTCGGCCTTCGCCCTGGATCCCAGGCTTCCAAGAACCGAAGCTCGTCTTCGAAGAGAACCTCTGCCGGCGGCGCTTGCATGACGGAATCCTATTCGGCGGAAGTGGAGGACAGAAGCGCGTGCGGAACGACCCATCTGCGATCGTCAGGCTTCGTGCAACATGGCGATGACGGCACGAGGTGGGCGCGAGCGGCGCGGTGCCGTCCGAGCAAAGACCGCGTCCGCTCGCGCTCGGCGCTACTTCTTCTTTTTCTTCGTGACGTCCTCGAAGCCGGGTTTTTCCCCTCCCGAGTAACGCGCATACGCTTTGGCGTAGAGAGCCTTGGCGGCGATCGTCACGCGCGGCTCGTCGAACGACACACGATCGAAGGTGTCGATCTTGTAGGTCTCCATCGAGACGCCGCGGCTCTTCTTCTCCCAGCCGCCAGGCAAGAAGATGTCGCGACCGGCGCGCTCGCGTTTGCCTTCGACGACGAGCTTCTTCTTCACGAGCACTTGCGCCGCGGCGTCGTACTCCGAAGCTTTCCAGCCATTCCAGAGCATGACGAGCTTCTTCGTGGGGTTCGGGAGGGCGAGGAGCTGGAGGTAGAGCGCGGCCGCGTTTTCGTCGAGACCGGCCGCCTCCGCGAGGTCCTTCACGGTGCGCTTCGCGGACACACGCGGGTCGAGCTCGTACGAGCCTTCTGGCGCCTTGGAGGAGCGAATCGACTCGACGAGCTCTTCGCACTCTTTGGACAGGAGGTAATAGGCGGCCTTCGCGCCGTCGATGCCGTAAAGGTCGTCGCCTTCGGAGTCTTTCCCGGTGAGGTAGGGGAGCACCGCCGCGCGGTGGGCACGAAGGCTCGACGTGCGAAGTCCGAGCTCGACGGACTCCTCGCCGGTTGCGATCGCGAGCACGGTCCCGTTGTCGCGCCCCTCGTGTTGGTCTTCGACGCTCGTGTCGAATTGGACCTTCTTGCCGCCGACCCCTTCCACGATCGCGGCTGCCTTCTTGGGATCTTCCTCGTAACGGTCGCCGAGAGGGAGGAGAAAATCCGGCGCTTCGAGGTTCTTCTTCGTTCGGTCCCAGAGGGCGGGGATGGCAGCGCGATACTCGTCGCCGACCGGGAGCGAAGTGGCGACGAAGGGCACGAGCTGGCCAATCGCGGCGACGACCTCGGCAGAGAAGAAATCTCCGTCGTTGCCAATCTGAAACCACTTTACGGGGGGCGGGCGCGGCGTCAGGAGCTTATTTTCGGCTTCCGACGCGGTGAGGAGCATGGCGAGCGCCTTCCGAACCGGGATCGGTATTTGGCACTCCTTCTCGACCGCCGAGACGAGCTCTTCCCTCACCGCGACCGTCTTGCCGAAGACGGACTTGGCCGCGCGCACGAGGGCACGCGCCGACCCGTTCTCGTCGGTCGCCGGCGCCCAAAAGGCCTTGGCGTCCGTCAACGAAGCGGCACCGACGAGGAGCCCGAAGAGCTGCCCTTCGGCGAGCTCGCGGAGCTTGTCTTTCGCGCGCGACGCATCCGCTTGTTTCAGGTCGAGCGTCGCGCGGAGCTCCTTGCCGAGAAAGTCGTTACGGTACTCGCCCCACTTGGGGAGGCCGGCGAGGATCAGGATCGCTTCCGGCGCCGAGAGAATCGTCTCCGTCGCAACGATGGCACCCGCAGCCGGGTCGTGGGGCACAGGTCCCCGTGCGTCGAGCTCGCGGAGCACGTCGGCCACGAGGGCCCGATCGTCGGGAATCGTGACCGTGCTCGACGACCCGAGCGTCGCGTCGGCGGGGACGGCGAAGGTGGCGCCCTGCGCGAGCACGCGCACCTTTTGTGTCGGCTCGTCCTCGTCCTCGTCGACGATGCGCGCGAATACGACGCTGTCTCCCACGGTCGCGAACCACGTGTCCTTCCCTTTCGGGCGATCGAGGAACGAGGAGCCGGTTTTTACTGCGAGCTCGGCGCGGGTCACCGTGAGCCCGAGGAGCCCACTCGCGGCGATTCCCTCCGCGAGCTGTCGCAACGTAGCGCGTGCTTCGTCGCTCACCGCTGGGCGCGTAAGGGCAAAACATACGACCTTCGCGAAATGCTCGATTTGGCGCTCCCATTCGATCCGCGATGCGGTGAGCTTTCCCCTTTTTTTCTCGAGGAACGCGGCACCGGTGGCGGTCATGTCGGTGGTGCAGAAGCCGTCTTCGTAGCCCTCGGTCGGGAAGTGAGGGAGCGCCTCGGCGACCGCGTCGTCGGTCGCGCCGTCGCCCCCGCCGCGGTCTTGCAACGAGGCGAGCTCGGACACGTTCGACGCGGCCACCTTCGCGATGATGGCGACGCTGCGCTGGAGGACCTCGTTCTTTACGCCGGGGAGGTGCTTCTTCACCGCCGCGAGCGCGTGCCCAATCTCGTCGTCCTCGTCTTCGTCGTCCTCGGTCGCGGCGGCGACGATGGCGCGCGCCGCTTCGTCGCTCACGGCCCTCAGCGCGCGGCTCGATGCTTCGTCGCGGAAGGAGAGGTAGTCGAGCCACCCTTCGCGCGGCATCAGCGGGAACGCCGCGCTCTTCCATTTGTCGTCGCCGAACTCGGCGCTCGGGTGACCACTCTCGTGATCGTGACGAATGGATATCTCGTCGCTCGTCTCGTCCGACCACGACGAGGAGATCGAGACCGCGAGGAGGCCGTCCATGCCCGGGAAATCGAGGAGCGCGTCCGGCGTGAATTTGCCAGTCCACGTCTTGCCGTCCACGCGAGTGATCTCGACGTCGTCGGTCTTTTCGTCGCGACGAACGTACCTCCCGACGAGACCGTCTTTTCGACCGGTGAGGGCGCCGTCCGCCCCCGCGAGAGGCATGAGCTGCACCTCGCGAAGCGCGAAGCGGTCTGTCTTCTCCGATGCCTCGCGCACGAATGCGGGCCACGACGGGCGGCCTGTTTTGCCGGTGATCGGGTCGAGCTCGAGGAGCTTGAGGCGCTCGTCGTACGTGCCGCGCCCACTCCAGAACGTGGTGCCGTCGGTCGCGAAGTCTTTGAATCGAACTTTGGCGGGAGTGTCGCCCTTGTGAATGGCCACGCCCTCGCCGGTCGTCACGCCGCCGCCGGCGAGACCGACGACCTCGGGGCTCCCTTGGCGCCACGTGTCGAAGGGGAAAGGCTCTTTCGCTTTGCTCGCCCACACGGCTTGGTTTTGCCGTGCTTTGGAGTCGTAAAATGCGACGAGCACGTCGCCGTCGATGTAAAGAACGTGATTCGGATCCTTCGCGATCGGCGGAAGGTCGCGCACTTCGAGGCGCTTTTTCCCCTCGAAGATCACGATTTTTCGCCCGGCGCGCACGATCGGATGTTGGCGCGTTCCGTGGAGCTGAATCTCCACCTTGGGCCCCGCGAGCTCCGCGAACGTCGCCTCGTATTCGGGCCACGTCAGCTCGTCGATCACACCACCACGCAAGGTGCGTGCGAACGCGCGGCCGACATCGACCTTCTCGATCGCGGCGGCTGCTTCCGGGAACTCTGCAAAGGTGGCGGCGGAGGTGCAATTCGACAACGTGTCGAGCTCGTCCTTCATCGCCGGGAGCGCGCCGTCGGCGAGCTTGGCGATGACCCCCATCAGGTGGTTACGGCGCGCGGTCACGAGGCCTTTCTTGCCTTTGGCGCGCGCTTCGAACTCGGTTTGCCCGAACTGATTACCGACGGCTTTCACGAGGAGAGGCCCGTACTCGGCGTGCTCCGCGAGCGCGACGGGGTCCTTCACGAAGGCGTCGCCGAGCGCGATCGAAGGGTCTTCTCCCTTTGGCTTCGCGAGCACGAGCCCGAGACCGAGCGCGGCCTCGAGCACGTCGGGGGAGTAGGTGCCGTCGTCGCCCCACCGTTCGTAGGACGCGAGCGCGACCGGCTCGCCGCTCTTCGCGAGGACGGGCGCGAGCTTCTCGAGGAAGGCAAAATAGCCCGGTGCGATGGGCTCATCGCGGCTGCCCCATTCGTCCGAGAAGGTGACGAAACGGGTAAGGGCGGCGATGAAACGTGCAGCTTCTCCGCTTTTCGTGACCGCCTCCACCGCGCCGATGCGCTCGAGGAGCTCGAGCCACGTCGGGAGGAACTTTGGAAACGAGCGCGGCTCCGGGAAGAGCCAAATGATGCGCATTTTTGCGTCGTCGGAGGCGGCGGCGAGCTTCACGAGCGTCTCGCGGTAGGCGGCCCAGAAGTCCGGTGGTGCCTTCTTGAGCGACGGCGAAGCGAGCACCTCGGACAAAAACGCGGACTCGGCGTCGTCGCCCCGTTTGGCGGCTTTGGCGAGCTTGCTCAGCTCTTTCGCGAGGCCCGTCCACGGCGGAGTGCCCGCTTTGATGCGCTGGACGTTGAGCTCGAGGAAGCGCTTCTCGGCCTCTTTGCCGCCGAACGCGGCCAAGAGATCGTCGGCATACCCGGCGAGCGACTTCGCGGGGACGGCGCCGGCGGCGGAGAACTCCAAATAGGCTGCCGCGCGGAGATCTTCGTCGACGGGGAGCTTGTATGCGCGCTCCGCGGTGCGTGCCTTCTCGAAGGCTTGTGCGGCGAGGTTGGTCGCGTCCTCCGTCAGGAAGGTGCGCCCCACTTCTTCCCAATACGAGGGCATGAAGGCGGGCACGCTGCGTTCGAGCTTCTTCGCGATCTCCATGAACGCGTCTTTGGCGTGGCCGGGCTTGGTCTTCGCGCGGGTCGCGCCTTTGCGGAACTCGCGCATCACCTCGAGGGCGAAGCGCGCCTTGGCGGGGTGGTGGACGAGGGCCCAGGCGGGGAAGCCGAGAGCGCGCTTCCGCGTGCGTCCGACCGCGATTCTTTCGGCCGCGGCCTCGAAACCGAGAACGTTCATCTCCGCCGTGGTGGCGGTGTCGAGCGAGCCCTCTACGAGCCTCACGACCGTGCGACCATCCAAAGCAGGGTGCACGAAGGAGAGCGCGACGAGCTCACCGGTGATGGCCGGATCGGTCTTCGCGGACTTTTTTGCGATTCCACCCGCGCGAACGAGCGCGTCGTCGGCTTTCGGCTCAGACATCGTCGTTCCCCTCTTCCTTCTTCTCGACCAAACGTTTTCCGTAAATGGCACTCGCCATTCGCATCCCCTCGGAGAAGGCGATCGGTGGCACGTCTTTCACGAGCACCGCGTCGCCGGCGCCGTCGACCCAGGAGAGCTCCTCCGTGATCGATTCGTCCATCGCGTCGTCGCCGCCGAGCGCGAACCTCGCTTCGGTCGTCTTTCCGTTTTCGAGCACGCGGCAGGCGGCGAAACCACCCGACGTGCGGTATCCGAGCGACTTTGCCGCGCCGCGAGCGTGAGTGAGCATTTCGAATTTACCACCACGAAACGACCCGATGTCGGTCTGGTCGGCGGCGAGCTCTTTGGGCTTCAGGAACACCTCGCGGAAGAGCTGCTTTTGCAACTGGGTAATCCCGAGCTCGGCGGCAAGAGAGCGGAGCTCCTCCAGGTTCTCGAGCAGAATGGGGTGCGGCACGACGAACGTGTCGGCTTTGGTCCATACCGTCTCGCCGTCCGCGTCGACGAGGCCGATACCCTTCTTCGGGTCGACCGCGCGCAGGAAGCCGGCGCTCGACGTTCCCTCGGCTTTCGGGACGACGACCATGTTCTCGAGCGCACGGCGGTACGTCTCGTCTTGCCATACCGCGAGGAGCACGGCGGTGGGGGTGGGCAAGGAGCGCAGCATCCAACCTTCGACTGCCTGCGCGACCTCGCGCTCGTGGGCTTTCAAGAAGTCGATCACGGCGAGGAGCTGCTCGCCCGCGTCGCTCTCCCGGAGCTCCTTCGGGACGCTTCCGAGCACTTGCCCCTTCGCGTTCTTGCAGACGAGCTTCTCGTCGCGCAGACCCAGCGAGTAGCCCTTTCCTGCAGCGATGAAGCCCTTCTCTGCAGGCGCTTCGGGGGTGGTGTCCTTGGTTTTCGCAGCGCTCGCCTTTTTGGCGGGCGCGGCGGCCTTCGCGATCTTTTTGGCAGCCACGGATCGAGATGTACACGAGGGTCGTCGCGCGGCGCTACCGTCGATCGGCGATCCGATCTGTTGCGGTGCGTCGAAGCGCTCGTTCGGCTCCCTCCAAAAGACGCTCGTTCACGGCGTGGGCACGTCGCGGCAGCAGCGAAAGCCCGTCTCGACGTTTACGTAAAGTGGACCGTGCCCTCGTGTCTGCGGGCGACAGCGGCCGCGCACGTAGCTCCAATGCCCGCCTTTCAGGATCATTTTGTAGCCCCACTTTCGCGTCGACCGGGTCCACTCGTCGACGTTGCCGGTCATGTCCGATAGGCCATATGGGCTATGGCAGCGGGAGAACGCGCCCGCACGCTCGCCTTGCCACATCGTGTCGATGCCGCGCGCGGTGTGGCCATTGGTGCGCGGGATAAACGTATCTTCCGGCGGCTCGATGCGGGGCCGATCGAGCGGGCACGCCGTCGCGTCGCGGGAGTAACCGTAGGGATAGGGCCTCCCCTCTTCTCCCTCGCAGGAGAGCGTCCACTCGCTCTCCGTGCAGAGGCGTTTACCCTCTTTGGCGCAATACTTCTCGGACTCGGAGAACGTGGTGACGACGAGCGGGTACTCGCCACGGCGATTCGGGTATTCGTAGCGATCGGCGCAAAACCGCATTGGCTTGCGTGGGAGCGTGGCGACGATGCTCTGCCAGCGCGGCTCCGAGAAGCGGTCGCAAATGCGCTTCGGGACACGCCAACGCTCGCACGTCGTGTCTTGTGCATCGAGCACGCCGTCGGTGTCGTCCTTGCCATTCTTGTCGAGGAGGAGCCCTCCCTCCACGAGGATCATCCCGGCGGGGCAGTCTTTGGCAGGAACGACGGGCTCGGACGGGAGCGCGGGCATGTCGTCGGCGACGGCTTGCCAGTTGAGGGTTTGCACCTGGCGCCATCGCAGCCGAGGCTCCTTGTAAACCTTGTCGATCTTGTAGCCGAGCTCCACCAACCGGGGAGAGGCGGCGGCAGGAGCGGCATCGAACGATCCGGCATCGACGGCCAGGTCGGAGCCCGCTCCGGCGTCCGCGTCGGCCACCTCGTTGATACTTGCGTCATGCACGGAAGAGATCGGAGAGTGCGTGGACCCAGGGATTTCTCCGCTCGGCGACCCACATGCCCCCGCGAGCGCCACGATGACGAGGGCGACGAACGAGGGGACGAGCGAGCGCGATCTCACGGCACGCGGAGCGTACACCACCCGGCACGGGCCTCTATAATCCCTTCATGGACGAAATCGTCACTCCACGCCTCCGGCTGCGGCGCGCGCTCCCATCGGATCTCGAGGCGATGCACGCGGTGCTCGCTCACCCTGTCGCGACCCGGTATTGGTCGCGACTTCCGCACGCGTCGATCGAGCTCACCCGCGCGTGGCTCGCAGGGATGATCGCCTCCCCACCAGAGCTGAGCGACGACTTCGTGATCGAGCACGAGGGGAGGGTCATCGGGAAGGCCGGTTTTTATCGTGTACCCGAGATCGGCTTCATTCTTCACCCCGACTCGTGGCGACGAGGATTTGCGGCCGAGGCGCTCGCGGCATTGATCCCGCGCGTGTTCGCCCGCTTTCCGATCGACGCGATCGTGGCCGACGTCGACCCACGCAACGCGTCGGCGCTCGCGCTCTTGGAGAGGCTCGGTTTCGTTCGCACCGGGTACGCCGAGCGCACGTTCCAGCTCGGCGAAGAGTGGTGCGACAGCGTGTACCTCTCGCTCGCGCGACCTTCGATGTAGGTGGCACTCCGGCTTCGACTTCGGGCAGTAGCGGGTGCCTTTCCGGCCAGTCGGCCGCAGATGACGCGAAGCTCTTCGAGAATCGAAGGCTCAGTTCTCCCATTCCGGAAGCAACACGACACGACCGCGGGCGGGCTCGCCTTTGGCCTCGACGGTGACGATCATCTCGCTGCCGAGCTTTCCGACCCACATCCCCTCGGGTACGGGCGGCTTCAGCTCGGCGCCGCGGATTGCAGAGCGATCGAAGACCATCACGGAGTCGTACTCGCCCGTCTCCGAGTCGTGCCCATCGACGAAGATCCGGTTTCCGAGAACGGCGCCGCTGTACGTGGACTCGAAGTCGATCGCGAGCTCTACGGAGGAGAGCTCCTCCAAACCTGGCCAGGCGTGGGTGCGAAGCTCGAACACCTCCGCGAGGTGAACGCGCGCTCCGTCCGCTGAAAATCCCACGAATCCGGCCGGAGTGGAGCCAGCGTCGAGCGCGGTCGGCACCGCCTCCGGAGGCCCGTCGGACCATCCGGCGACACGCGCGAAGGTGCCGTCTTGCCCGCCGCTCACGAGGAGCAGGACCGCGTCGTCTTGCGCGTGCACGTGCAGCTCGTGCTGACCGGGGAGTGCAAAAGGAGCCGTTCGCACGACCCCGACCACCGCGTGACCGGCCGCCTCGACGAGTGCGAGGGCGCTCTCCTTCGAGCTCGTCGCCGAGATCCAAAGTCGCCCGCCGGTGCGATCGAACACGATCGCGTGGGCGGCGTATTCACCTCCCGCGATGCTCTCGAGGCTGGTGCGAGTCTCCTGCCCCGCCGAATCGATCGACACCACGAAGGGTGCGCCACCGAGATAGGCAAGCACCGCGATACGATGCCCGGACGGATCGATCGCAAGCGCACGAATGCCATCGTCGGTGCCCTCGTCGACCGGCTTCGTGGGCAGTCCGAGATCGGCCGGAAGCGTGAATCGCGGGCCCTCCGCGATGCTCCCATCGACGAGCACGCGCGACTCGACGACTCCCGCTCCCGCGACGAACGCGAAGCGATGGCGCGTCGGATCGACGGCAATCCACGGCCACGGCAGATGGCCGTGCGCGACCTCGAACGAGGCGATCTCCACCATTTTCATCGCTGCTTCGTACGCGATCGTGCGTCCGAGCGCACCGGAAGACTTCGCGAATCCTCGAGCGCGCGCTGGCGTGGGAGGCACCTTCGCACGCCGATCGGGAGGGCCGCTTCGATACCAACGAGGCAACGCCTCGCGGCGGCTCAGAACAGGGAAACAGCGGGGATGTGCAAGATGTGCTGCCAACCTCGCTTCGGTAGCGTGCTCGACGCCGACGGCCCGAACGTGGCTTTCACCCGCGGCGGCGACGTGCGCTCGCGCGGGAGCTCGAGGGCCTGGAACGACAGCGGACGAAAGAGCGCGCGACCGTCGGGGAGGTATTCGTAAGCCTCCTTCGCGATATCGAAATGAATCGCCGACGAGACCGGAACGTAGAGCCAATAGGGCGGGCCGGTGAGGGAGTTGCCGCCAGTCGCCATGAGCGGGAGCGCCTTTCCGGTCGCGTCCTCGAAAGCGAGCTTCAACATCGACTCGAAGCCGTCCCAAGCGAGCTCGATGGGCGCGGCCGAATCCGCGACGTTCTCGAGCTCGAGCGAGAAGCGCACCTGCGGGCGCGCGTTGTTGTCTTTTCCGAGCCGCGCGACGAGCCTCCCGCGGAGCCCCGCGACGGGGGGCGACCACTCCCCCGCGTGCTCTTCGGCAGACGACGACGACGTGGACGTGCTCGGCCGGGGCTCGCTCGTGCGGGGCGCGGTGGTGGCATCGGGGGCCTCGGCGCACGCCGGAGCAGGCGATTTTTCGAGCTCGGGTGGGCGTTTGGCCTCCGGCTCGCGAGAGCACGCGACGAGACAGAGCACCGTCGTAGAGAGCGAGAGCGTCGAGAGAAGAAGTCGCATAGCGCAGAGAAGCGTCGCACGATTCCCGCGGCGAAGGGCGCCACGTCTCGAACTGGCGCGATTCGCACGACCCGCGGCGCGCCGATCGAGGGTGAGCCGCGGCGCACCAAGACGTCCGACGCCGCGCGAGACACCTCGACCCGGCGGGTCACAAAACGGGCAATCGTCTCCCTTTGATCGGGAGCGCCTCGAAGTGCGCCGCTCGCGTCACGGAGTGCGTCGGCCGCACGTGATCGGGCCGCGCGAGCCACGCGTCCCGCACCTCCAGATCGAGCAAATGGGTAGGCCTGACGTTGCCGAGGGCATTGGCCATGATCGCCCGGACGTGGGGATTTTCAGCCTCCAAGCTCGCCAAGAGGGCCGCGACCTTCTCGCGCTTCAGACCTTCTTGCGAGCCACAAAGATTGCACGGGATGATCGGAAAGCCTTGGAGCTCGGAGAAGGCCAAGATGTCTTTTTCGGCGCAGTCGACGAGCGGGCGAATCACCTCGAAGCGTCCGTCGTCGGTGGTGAACTTCGCTGGCATCGCCTGCAGCTTGCCGCCATAAAAGAGGTTCAAGAGGAACGTCTCGAGCCCGTCGTCGCGGTGGTGACCGAGCGCCACTTTGCTGCACCCGAGTCGCTCGGCCGCCGAATAGAGAATGCCGCGCCGCAGCCGCGAGCAGAGGGAGCAATAGGTCGCCCCCGCATCGAGCTTTTCGGTCACCACAGAGTACGTGTCCTCGGAGAGGATCTCGTAGGGCACGCCGCTCGCTTCGAGCCACGCGGCGAGCTTGGTGCCGTCGTACCCCGGCTGCCGCTGGTCGAGGTGCACCGCCACGAGCTCGACCGGGAACGCGAGGGAACGCACGAGCTGACGAAGCACGTGCAGCATCGTGTAGCTGTCTTTGCCGCCCGAGATCGCGACGAGCACGCGGTCGCCGGAGGAGAGCAGCCTGTGGCGCTGGCAGGTGTCGCGCACCGTACGCGCGAGGTGACGCTCGAGCCGTTTGCCTTCCTGAGTCATCCGCGCACCATAGCCGGCAGCGCGCGATCTTCGAGGCCGACGACGCCACCCCGCGCGCGCGCGTCCTCTAGTTGGCCCCCACGGATCTGCCAGATCCTCTGTCACGCGCTCCGCGATCGGCATGATGTGGCCGGGCTGGGTGGCACAAACAAAATGACGTATTTACGAGCACTTAGCAAAATGTCGTGCGTCAGGGCGAATCGGCACGAATCGTGGAAAGAGGGTCTGTCATGAACACCAAAGCTCTCCCCCTCGTCGCTCTCGCTTCCCTCGTCGTCTCCCTCGTGGCGTGCGCCGCCGAGGTGCAAACGCCGAGCACCGGCGAGAACGATCCCGCTCCCTCGGGGACGTCGCCGTCGACGCCGAGCGCGAAGCCCGAGTACGCGTTCTCCTGCCAGGGAGCGGCGAGCCCGCTCTCGGTCTCGCTCGACCTCGACGTCAGGCCACGCTGCGTGGGCGCGCGCCCGGACAGCGGCACCTTCGGCGCCGACGTGCCCAACTGCGGACCTTCCTGCAACGCGCAGGACGTGGAGTTTCGCTACGAGCCCCCCGCGATGCGCTGCGGGAGCAAGGACCTCTTTTACTGGGACGGGAAGGCGTGCCTGGCGAAGAGCACCGCCGGCGAGGGTGGCATGCTCCGCTGCAAAGGCGCCGACTGCAACAAGCTCTACGCGTCGAAAGAAGACTGCGAAGGCGCCCGATCCACGTGTGCACGCTGAGCGCGGCCCCGAATCCGGTTATCCTGACGAAGCCGTGAAAAACGACGCATCCACCTACGCCGAGAGCCCCAAGCACACGCGGCGAGGGGCACGCTACCAGCTCACCGTCACGAGCGGCCCAGAGTGCGGCGCCGTGCTCGCGATCTCGGAGCGCTCTCCGGGGAGGCTCTTCGTCGGCACGAGCAGCACCTGCGATCTTCGGCTCGAGGATCGTCGCGTGTCGCGCCGCCACCTCGCGGTGGAGACCACGCCGCACGGGCTCCGCATCACGGACACGGGGTCCACGAACGGAACATGGATATCCGGACTCCGCGTCGAAGGCGCGATATGCCTAGGCGGGGAGACGGTCACCATCGGCGACACGGGCCTCCGCGTCGACGTGGACCATGAGTCCAAAGAAGAGTCCCCCGACGTACGGATGGCGTTCGGCCCGCTCGTCGGCGCGAGCCTCGCGATGAGGCGCCTCTATCGCACGTGCGATGCGCTCGCGACGTCGCTCGCGCCCGTGCTCGTGGAGGGCCCGGCCGGCGCCGGAAAGCTCGCCCTCGCGGAGGCGCTGCACCTCGCTTCCGCTGGAAAAGAAGCGCCTTTTACCGTCGTCGAAGCGAGCGCGCTCGACACGTCGTCCTCGCTCGGGGAGAGCGGCACCGTGTTCCTTCGCGAGGTGGGCGATGCCTCTCCCGAGGTTCAAACGTACCTCGCGACCGAGGTGCCCCGCGCTTCGGCGCGCGGCGTGCGGATCATCGCCGGCACGCGCCGCGACCTCTACGCGGCGACCGAGCGCGGCACGTTCCGCGAGGAGCTCTTGAAGGAGATCGCGAAGAGCCGGATCGAGCTCCCGCCCCTCGCTGCGCGCCGCGGCGACGTGATGCTCCTCGTGGAGCACTTCTGCCGCGAGCTAGGCCAAACTTCGGATGCGATCATGGCGACCAAGCTCGCCGAGCTGAACCGGCGCGACTACGAGGAGAACGTGCGCGAGCTTCGTGCCCTCGTCGCGAAGCTGCTCGCGGGCGAGGTCGCGGTCGCCTCCCGCGCGAGCGGCGCACACGTGCCGTCGATCGACGAGATGGGCCTCGTGCTCGGGTTTCGTGATCTCGTCGTCGCGCTGCCGCCCTTCGCGGAAGCCAAAGACGAGGTGCTCGCGCGGTTCTCTTCGGCCTACGTCACGTACGCGGTCGCGGCCCACGGCGGGCACGTCGCGCGCGCCGCAGCGGCCTCTGGTCTCGCCCCGCGCTACTTCAATTTGCTCCGCGCGCGCGGACGGGAGAAGGGTGCATAGTGCAACCTCGTCGTCGGCGTAGCCTCGTGATCGTGACGGTGGCGAGCGCGCTCGTTCCTGTCGCGTCGGCGTGCCAAACGCCGACGCAGGTCACGGTCGAGCTCATCGGCGAGGTGCCTTATCGCGAGGGCATGCGGGTGGCCATTCAAGCGGCGCGCCCAGGCGAGGCCGAGTCGGCGAACGCGCGCGTCTCGACCTCGTCGGCGTGGACGTACGGCGACGCGATCGGCACCGTGGTGCTCGGGCCCGAGGGTGGCGCGACCGAGGCCGACGTGCGCGTCGTGCTCGCGATCGATCGTGACCCCTCCACCTGCTCACCGGCAGACGCGCGCGGATGTGTCGTGTACCGCAGGCGCGTGTCGTTCGTCGCGGGCGAGCCTGGGTACCTCCGCGCCGTGCTGCGCTCCCCTTGCCTCGGCGTGTTTTGCGACGCGAGCACCTCTTGCCGCGCCGACAAGTCCTGCGGCGCGATCGACTCCGACGAGCCGGGCCCCACCCCTCCCGGCGTCGCGGGCGAAGGCACCGACGACTACTCCCGCGCCGTGCTCGACGATCGCCCGCGCCACTATTTCCGCTTCGACGAGCCCGCGGGCACCCTCGCAAAAGACGAAATGGGCCGCGCGAACGGCACCTACGAGGGCCCAGTGAAGCTCGGCGTCACGGGCGCGCTCGAAGCGAGCCGCGCGACGGGCGCCTACTTCGACGGCCGCGGCTCCAAGGTGTCGGTCCCCGCGCTCGAGGACATGCCAGGGGCCATCTCGATCGAAGCCTGGATTCGATCCGACTCGCCGGAAGGCGACACCCCCACCATCGTGGAGCGCCTCGACCGCGCACAAGAGGGCGCGTTCTTCGGGTATCGTTTGAGCGTGCCCCCTACCCTCGAGGCCAAGCTCGAGCTCTTCCGCGGCAAAGGGCTCGTGAGTGTTCCCCGCCTCCGCGAGCGCAACTTCGGTGCAGGATACACCCACATCGTCGCCGTCGCACACGCCGGCCGGGTGCGCATCTTCGTGAACGGAAAGCCCGCCGCCGACACCACCTACCGCGACGAGCCACCACCGCCCGTGATCTCCCCGCTCGTGGTCGGCTCGGGCTCGGCGGGCCATTTCCGCGGCGCGATCGACGAGCTCGCGATTTACGACTATCCCCTCGATGGCGAGGCCATTCAACGGCACATTTTGGCCTCGGGGACGAAGATATCCCCATGAAACGCGGTGTTCGCGCGTGGATCGTGGTCGGCTCGTTGGGAGTCGCGGTCGCGCACGCGCCAAACGCCCACGCCGACGAGGCCGACGATCAAAAGGCGCGCGGAGACGCCGCGATGGACGCCGGGCGCGCGGCCGAGGCGCTGGAGGCATACGAAAAAGCGGCGCGCCAAAGGTGGACTCCCGCGCTCGACTACAACCGCGGGCGGGCGATGCTGGCGATGGGCGACTTCGCGGGCGCCCTCACCGCCTTCGAGAGCTTCTCGACCAAAGCCGGGTCCGAGCTCTTGGAGAAGACGAGCCGGTTACCCGAGATCATGGCCGAGCTCCGCACGAAGGTGAGCGAGCTCGTGGTCACCTGCGCGTCGTGCGGGTCTGGCTCCACTTTGACAGTGCGCGGAAAGCGCGAATCCTTCGGCGACAAACTACGCCAAAACGCAGGCCCCGCCGAAGTCGTCGTGAGCAATCCCGGATACGAGACCCAGGCGCTCGTGGTGGACCTCGCCCCGGGGGCCACGCGCACCGAGTCCGTGCTCCTCAAACCCGAAGCGACGACGGGGTTCCTGCGTATTTCCGGCGCTCCGGCCGGCACACGGGTGTCGACCGATGGGGGCCCCGAGCGCCCGCTCGCCGGCACGATCGAGCTTCGCCCCGGCCCTCACGAGCTCGTGCTCGGCGCCGAAGGATACGAACGAAGGCACGTGTCGATCGTGGTCGACAGAGGCAAGGAGCGAGAGATCTCGGGAGTGCTCACGAAGAAGGCGCCGCCTCTCACGAGCCGGCCCTGGTTCTGGGTCGTCGTCGGCGCGGTGGTCGTCTCCGGGGCCACCGCCGCCATCGTCGCGGGCACCCAAGAGCGCCCCCTCGATCAGGGCACCCTCGGCACGTTCCGAATCCCCTGAATGACGACTCTCGCGCGAGTGGGATTGCCCACTACGGACGGAGCGAGAACTCGAGATCGTACGAGAGATCGGTCGCGTCGGTGCCCTCGTTGTCGACGATCACGTAGTGCGTCCCGGTGAGCGCGGTATCACCGCCGAACTGGGAGTCGGTCGAGGTGGCCTCGTTGTCGTTCGTAATGAGGGTGCGCTTGCCGGAAACCTCGAAGAGCGAGATCCGTGAGTCGAGGGTCGACGGCGCGGTCTTTCGTTTGGCGCGGAGGGTCACGTCGAAGCCTTTTCCGTTGGTGGTCGTAAAGGCATAGACGTCGACCGCGCCGAGCGACGCGAGCCTGCCGCTCTTGCTGCTGGGGAACGTGACGGCGATCGGGTTCAGCGTTTTTCGCCTCCCGGTGAGGGCATATCCATAACCAGGCCCGCCCCTTCCCGTCTTCGTGGGCACGTTTCGCGCGTCGCGAACGGCCGCGACGAACGTGCCCGTGTTGAGCACGAAATGTTCGAGCGAGAGCGGCGTGGAGACCCTGCCCGCGACGAGCGCAGTGGGATTCTTGGAGCTCGGGCTCGTGTCGAACACGGCCAAGTGGGGCGCGAGATCGGCGCTCGTGGGGGCGAGCGTCCACTCCCAGAATTCGCCCGGCGCGAGCGTGAGGGTGAATACGTCGGTGTCGTCGGCGGGATCGATCTTGCCGTTCATGGTGCCGGGCAGCACCATGGTGCCCACCTCGGTCGTGGTCTTGCCGTCGTTCGGCTCCACCTCGTTCGCGATGGTGAGGCCGGCGTCGCTCGCGGCGTCGGCAAGGGCGCCGTCTGTGGCGGGCGCGGCCGTGTCGACCGCGGTCGAGGCGTCGTTCGAGGTCGCGGCGTCGACCCCTCCGTCGTCCGCGGGGGTGGCGGAGTCGCTGCACGCCACGAAGAGGGCGAGCACGGGGACAAGGGAAAATACGATGCGGCGCATGCCACCTTCGTAGCGGGGAGGCCCTCGATGTTCAAGCATCGGGGCCCGCGCTCGGGCGATCGAAGGCTTCCGCGGTTCGTTCTCCGGCACTTCGGGTACGCTCGATTCGTGCAGCCCGCGCGAACGAAGCCGCTCCTCTTCGAGGTGTTTCCCAAGCTCGAAGCCGAGCTCCCCTGGATCCCGCTCGCCCATCGCCCCACCGCGATAGAGCCTTGTTCCGCGATCGGCTCGTGGCTCGGGCGGCGCGAGGGCGTGTTCATGAAGCGGGACGATTTGATCTCGCCCATTTACGGAGGCAACAAGGTTCGTCGGTTCGAGCTCGTGTTCGGCAAAGCGCTCGCGCGGGGGGCGAAGCGGATCGTCACGGTGGGCGGCATCGCGTCGACCCAAGTGATGGCGACGGTGCTCTTCGCGAAGGCGCACGGGCTCGACGTTCGCGCGGTGCTCTTCGATCAGCCGTTGACCCGCTTCGCGCGCGAGTCGGTCGCGGGGTATGCCCTCGCCGGGGCAGAGCTGGTGTACGGCGGAGGATATGCCTCTACGATCGCGAAGGCGGTTTGGGCGCAGAACCGCGAGCGCGGAAACTACTTCATTTTCCCGGGCGCGTCGGGCCCGCTCGCGAACGTGGGATACGTCGACGCGATGCTGGAGCTCGGGCGGCAGGTGGAGCGCGGCGAAGCGGAGAAACCCGATGTGATCGTGCTCCCGACCGGCAGCTCCGGCACCATGGCCGCGCTCGCCCTCGGCGTCGCCTACCTCGGGTGGAGCACCGAGGTCGTGGGCATTCGCATCACGTCGAAAGTGGTCTGCAACACCTACATGGTACGAAGGCTCGTCCGCGCGACATCCGAGTTTCTACGCAAGAAGGATCCGAGCTTCCCGGACCTCGCCGACAAAGCGAAGTTCAGCCTCTTCCACGACGCGATCGGCGAGGGCTACGGCTACCCGACGCTCGAGGCGATCGTGGGGGCGGAGAAGCTGGAGGAGCTCACCGGCGCCCGCGGCGAGGTCACGTACAGCGGCAAGGCGCTCGCCGGCCTCCGCGCGATGTTGGCCACTCCGCGCTACGCCAAAAAGAAGTTCCTCCTGTGGAATACGCTCTCCACGACGAGACCGCCGCACGCGGGGGGAGAAGAGCTCGTGCCGAAGTCGCTCCAGTGGGTGTTCGAGAAGCCCGTCGTCGCGTGATGGCGTGAGGACGCGGCTTCAGTGCGCGGCGAGCCACGCGAGCAGGTCGTCCTCGACTTTGGCGTGCTCCGGCTCGTGGAGCAGATCGTGCGCGAGGCCCGGGTAGAGCTCGAGCCTCTTGTCGGTCGAGAGCGCGCTCGCGTAGAGCCGCTTCGACCCCTCCGGCTCCGTGATCTCGTCCCGCGTGCCGTGCATGAGGAAGAGCGGGATCTTCAGGTTTTTCCCTGCGTCCGCGAGCCTCCCCACCGCCGACACGAGCTCCGAGGCGGTGCGGGCGGGCGCCGCGCTTCGGTAGACCAGCGGGTCGGCTTTGCACGCCGCGACGACCGCCGGATCGCGTGAGAACTTGTCGAGGTCGAGGGAGAACACGCCCGCCTCGGGGAAGAGGGCCGCGGTCATGTGGGTCGAGCCCTTGAGGAGCACCGACGTGCGCTCGGTGGAGAGCGCCGGCGCGCTGAGCACGAGGCCGGCGAGCCCACGTCTCCCCGATTGCACCACGGTGGGGAGGCGATACGCGGCGTAGGTCGTCGTGATCGCCCCGCCCATGCTGTGCCCCATGAGGAACACGCGTCGCTTGTCTTCCCGCGCGTGCACGGCGTCGACAAAGAGCTCCGTGTCGTCCACGTAGTCGTCGAAGCTGCTCGCGTAGACACGCATGCCCCCCGAGCGCCCGTGCCCGCGGAGATCCATCGCGTGGACCGCGTAACCGGCCGCCGCGGCGCGACGCGCGAAGACGTCGTAGCGCTCGCCGTGGTCGAGGAGCCCGTGCACGATCGCGATCGCGGCCTTCGGGGTGCCGTGCGGGCGCCACACGCGCACGAAGAGCGGCGTGCCGTCTTTGCCCTCGAGCCGGTACGTGTCGGTCACCGTCGTCGCCGAATCGGGGAGATGCGGCGCCGCGCGGAACGGGACGGTCGGCGGGCCACACGCGACGAGCCCCGCAACACACGCCGCCAACAATATGCACTCTGCACGTATCGAGGAGAGCATGGCGACGAGGGTACTCGACCTCACGCCCACGGTGCACCGACCCGAGCGACGGTCGGGCCCCGCGAGCTCGGAATTTTACAGGGAGAGCGCATCGGGATAGCGGCCGCGAGGCCGCTCGAGGCGTGCGCGCGAGCCGCATCACGCGCTCGCAGCGTGGAAATTCCCCGACGAACGTGACGAACGACGGTTGGCCTCGTCCGTGCACAACAGGTCTTCGTTCGCGGCCCTCGCCGAGGACATCCAGGGTCGCTCCCCGTCGGGACTTCCCGGGTCGGCACCCGAAGCCATGGAGGAGCGCTGCTCATGATCCGTTCGTCGATTTCCGCTTTCGCCCGCCTCGCCGTCGCCACGTCCGTCCTCGGCCTCTTCGCCGCCGGCTGTGCCGCCGAGACCACCGACGGAGAAGGCGCTGAGCTTTGGGACGAAGGTCCCCCTGCCGACGACGCGGACACCGGCGCGAAGGAGGAAGTCGGCTCCGTCAGCGAGGCGCTCTCGATCGCGAGCTTCCAGCTCCCCTTCCCCTGCGGCCAAGTGTGGTCGGGGCAAACGCGCACGAACCACAGCCCGATCAACTCGATCGACTTCAACCGCAGCGGCGACGAAGGCGACTCCGTGGTCGCGGCGGCGGCGGGCACGATTAGCCGTGTGCAGAACCTGGGCAGCCGTAGCTACGGGCTCTGGATCGAGATCAACCACGGCGACGGATACGTCACGCGGTATGCGCACCTCTCTTCGGAGTCCGTGTCCGTCGGTCAGCGCGTCGCGCGCGGCCAACGCATCGGCGCGGTGGGCAATACGGGCGGCTCGTCCGGCGCGCACCTCCACTTCGAGATTCGCCGCAACGGCGCCGACGTTCGTGTCGCGTTCGACGGCGCGACGGCGCTCTATTTCGGCACTCGCAGCTACACCAGCAAGAACTGCGCGAAGACCGGCGGCGGCGGTGGTGGGAGCGGCGCTTCCGGACGCATCGAGACCTCCGGCGCGTCGGTGAACGTGCGCTCCGGCGCCGGCACTGGCTTCAAGGTGGTTGGCACCGTCGACGACGGAGAGAGCGTTCGCATCTCTTGTCAGCAGCGCGGCACCGCCGTCACCGGTCCCTTCGGGCGCACCGATCTTTGGGACAAGATCGGCTCCGGTTATGTCTCGGACGCCTACGTGTTCACCGGCAGCGACGGTCGCGTGGCTCCCGACTGCCCCTGAGATCGTTACCTATCTTATCGGCACGGTGGGTCGCGAAGAGTCGTCTTCGCGACCCGTTTTTTGTTCGCCTGCTCCGTTTCGCGCTCCCCACGCGCACGCGTCGCGCTATCTCTTTGGTGTGTACGGGTTCGGAGGAGCCTTCGTCGGCACCAGCGCGGGGTGCGACGGGTGCGCACCTTTCGCTGGCCTTTTCCCTGCGTCCGCGCTCGAACGCGAACCGTTCGGCTCGTCCGGAAGCTCGATCGTTTCCAAAGATTCGCTCGGGGACGTGAGCGCGACGGGGCCCGCTTCGGCCGCGACGACGACCACGGACTTCGCGGCGGCGTCGGGTGCCTCGGTCGCGGGACTACGCGTTGCGAGCACACCGACGAGGACGACCGCGACGAGCGCGAGAGCGGTGACCCCGGCGACGACGACGGATCGTGTTCCCGATCGTGGCGACGATGGCCGCGGCAGCGAGACGTCTATCGACCGTGAGAGTGTCTCGGTGCTCGAGGGCACATCCGGGGGAGCGGGCACCGACTCGCGTGGAACGACGACCGACGCGGTGGGCACGAAGTCGCGCGACGATGGCGCAGGCTCGATCGACGTGTCGATACGTTTGCCGGGAGTCGCTTCCGCGATGCGTTTTTTCCGCTCGTCGAGCGACGCGTGCGCCACCCGACCGACGAGGGTCGCGACCTCCGCGTGCGTACCGACGAGGCCCGCCGCGCGCGCGGTCTCTTCGAGGCTCGCGGCGAAATCGGCCACTGTCGCGAACCTGTCCTCTGGTCGCTTCGCGAGCGCGCGCATCATCACGGGATCGAGCGGCGCGAGCCTCGCGTCGATCGACGCCAACGTGGGAACCTTCGCGATCGCTACGCGCTTGAGCGTCTCGATCTCGGTCGGACCTTTGAAGAGCTTCTTCGCAGCGAGCGCCTCCCACGCCACGATCGCGAGCGAGAACTGATCGCTCTTCGCGTCGGCCTGATAGCGCTCTACGTACTCCGGGGCCATGTAGCCCACCTTGCCCTTGAGCACGCCAGTGGCGGTGTGGGTGCCTTCGCGCTCGGTCGCGTGCGCGATCCCGAAATCGGAGAGCCGCGCGATGCCGTCGATGCCGACGAGCACGTTGCTCGGGGTCACGTCACGATGCACGATCCCGAGGGGCTCGCCTTCGTCCCCCGTCGCGCTGTGGGCGGCGTGGAGCCCGGCCGCGACGTCGAGCACGACGCGGATCATCGCAGGGAAATTGCCCTCGATTTCGCAACCGCGGAGGAGCTCGGTGAGGGTCGTGCCTTCGACGTAGTCGAGCACGAGCTCGATCTCGCCCTCGGTCTCCTGAACGTCGATCACGGCGACGACGTTCGGGTGGCGGAACTTGCTCGCGAGCTTGGCCTCGAGACGCAAGCTCGCCGCGAGCTCCGGATCGTCGCGCACGTGCGGGTGGGCGCGCTTCAACGCGACGAGCCTTCGGAAGCCGAGCGCTCCGCTCGCGCGGGCGACGAACACGGTGGCCATGCCGCCGGTCCCGATGCGAACGAGAGGCTCGTAACGATCGCTCAAAACCGACCTGCAAGAGACACGCTGCCCGGACCTATCCCGACCGCGACCTTCGCCTCTTCGCGCTTGCCGAAATCGGTGAGCACGAAGAGCACGACGCTCGAAGCGGCCAACGCGCCCGTGACGCCCCACACGATGCGGGTCGCGGTTTGGGCTTCACTTCCCGCATCGGACGACGCGCGGCTCGGCGTCGCGCGAAAGTCGTCGTGGAGATTTTTCGTGACGAAGGTGAGCCCGATGGCGGTACCGAGACCCACCGCCGAGAGCCCCGCAGCGACACCGAAGTAGACCGGCGATAGGCCACGATCGATCGGTGGGTTAGGAGCTTCGGGCGAAGGCGGAGAGGGTCGTGCCGGAGCCCCGGCCACACGGAAGAGCGTCGCGACGAAGTCGTGTCCGCGCTCGACGGTGATCGTGGTCGGCGTGGTCGCGCCGTCGAGCGTGATCGCGACCACGTGCGAGCCCGGCACGGCATGGCGTGGAACACCGGCGACGAGGGCGCGCCCTTCGAGATCGCCTTGGCACGAGACACCGCTCGGGCACACGAGCGTCACGGTTCCCACCGCGTCCGCGAACCGCTTTTTCAGCTTCGCCGCGAGCGCCGCGAGGCTGCCGTCGACCGACCTTCGCTCCGCGCGAACGACGAGGTCCATGCCTAGCGCGGCGTCGTTCGCGAGCAGCGCGGAGGCCATCGCGAGCTCGAGGGCGCGCCCACTCGGGACACGTTCGTCGGCGACAGCGAAGCTCTTCGCGGCGTTCGGGTAGTCCTTCGCGTCGTACGCGCGGGCGCCCTCGTCATAGGCGTCGCGCGCTTCGGTCGTGGCGTCGGCGCGCGCTACGCCACAAAAGAGCAGCGCCGCGAGCGCGGAAAAAGCCGTGAAAGAGTGCCGAATCACGCCACCCCATCTTACCGCGGCGGGAGCACTTTCGCGCGTTCTTACCGACGCCCGAGCTTCGCGAGCAGACGACCGAGGTAGGTACGGTCGAGACCGGCGAGCTTCGCCGCGGCCGTCTGGTTCCCGTTCGTCTCGCGGAGGAGGCGGTCCACGTAGAGCGCGGTGAACCGCTCCGCGATCGCCTCGCGTTGCGCGAGGAAGGGGAGGTCGAGGCGCACGGCCTCCGTGAGAGCACGATCGAGCCCGCCCGCCTGCGAAGGAGGGGGCGGCGCTTCGCCGAACGCGTGCCCTCCGAGCGCCACGAACGAGAGCACTGCGTTGCGGAGCTCGCGCACGTTGCCCGGGAACGGGCGCTGCGAGAGCTCCTCGAGCACGTCCGCGGGGAGATCGGATTGGCCTTCTTGGCGCGCGAAGAAGCTCGCGAGCGGCGCGATGTCCTCCGGGCGCTCACGGAGCGGAGGCACCACGAGCTTCACCACCGCGAGCCGATAATAGAGGTCTTCGCGGAAGCGCCCGGCCTGCACCTCGGCCAAGAGATCGCGGTGGGTCGCGGCGACGACGCGGACCTCCACCCTGCGCGGCACGTCCTCCCCGACCGCCACGATCTCGCCGCGCTCGAGCACACGAAGCAGCGCCGGTTGCACGTCGAGGGGCAGCTCGCCGATCTCGTCGAGGAGCAACGTGCCGCCCGAGGCTGCTCCGAACGCGCCCTTGCGCGCATCGGTCGCGCCGGTAAATGCGCCCTTTTTGTGCCCAAAGAGCGTGCTCGCGACGAGCTCGCGCGGAATAGCGCCGCAGTTTACCGGGACGAATGGACCGCCCGCGACGCGCGACCCCTCGTGCACCGCGCGCGCGACGAGCTCTTTTCCGACGCCGGTCTCGCCATGAACCATGACCGGGACGAGCGAGCCGTCGAGGCGCGCGACCATCCCGAAGAGGCGCTGCATCGCAGGCGACGCGCCCACCATTCCGCGGAAACCGGCGAGCGCGAGCGGCTCGTCGGCGAGCTCCGCGTCGAGCTCGATCGCGATCGTGGTGGAGCCGAGGCGAAGCGAAGTGCCCGGCGCGAGCACCATCCGCTCGACGCGTTGATCGAGGTAAAACGTGCCGTTTCGGCTCTTGAGGTCGCGCACGAGCACGCCCTCGGGCACGAGCTCGAGCTCCACGTGGCGGCGCGAGACGCTGGAGTGATGGTGCCCTGCGCGAAGCGGCACGATTTGTCGCGCATGCCGACGACGCGAACGCGCACCGGCAAGGGAGGTGCGATGCCCGTGCGGTGGATGGTGCGGGTCACGGAGTCGCTCGGCGCCATCCCCGAAACCTAGTGCTATTCGGCAGAAGTTTGGCCCTATTTCGGTCGATGCAACGTGTCGAACGGTGCCCCGGCGACGGCGCGAACGATCGCTCCCCCGAACGGCACGTCGTGTCGGCCCTATTCCGCGCGACGCACTGCGCACGATCGCCCCCGAGCATACGAAACGGTGCGATCCGTGGTTGAATTGGGTCGTGGTGCTCGTGTCGTCGCGTCGTCGTGTGTCCCCCGCTCGCCGGATAGCGTCCGGCGCTGCGTTCGCGTTCGCGTTCGCGTTCGCGACGGGGGGCTGTTGGGACTTCGACTACGTCGACGCTCCGGGGAGCCCCGACGCCACGACCGACGCGACCACGAAGAGCGACGCCCGTGTGCCTTGCGTGGAAGGCGGTTACTATTGTGGCGGCGAGCACGTCAGCGGCGATCCACGCTCCCTCTACCGCTGCAACAAGGACGGGAGCGGCACGCTTACCGCCACCTGCGCCACCGCCTGCATCGTCGCGCCGCCCGGCAAAGACGACGCGTGCAGCCAGCCCCCCGCCTGCGTGACGAATGGCACCTATTGCGGCGGCGACAAGGTCAACGGCGACCCGAACGTGCTCTATCGTTGCAACGCGGGGAGCACCATCTCCGTCGTGCGGCGGTGCCCGAACGGCTGCCAAATCAACAAGAACGACGACGACACCTGCAAATGAACCCGCGTGCATCGCACATCCATTTACCGACCAGCGATCGATTGGATTCGATACGTCCGGGTCGAAGGGCCTTGCCATGACGGAGGTTCACCGCGGAGACATCTTCTGGCTCGAGCCGGACGAGTCGCGCGGCTCGGTGCCGGGGCATGCGCACCCGCACGTGGTGGTGCAAGAAGACGTATTCAATCACTCTCGCGTGACGACCGTGATCGTCTGCGCGACGACCTCGAACCTCGGTCGCGCGAGCGAGCCGGGGAACGTGCTGCTCGATGCGGGCGAAGGCGCCCTACCGAAGCGAAGCGTCGTGATCGTGTCGCAGGTGTCTTCGGTAGAAAAGGCGCGCCTCGGGGAGCGCATCGGGGCCCTGTCCGAGGCGCGGGTGAACCAAATCGTGGACGGCCTGCGTTTCCAGCAGGCCTCCTTCGGTCGCGCGCGTTAGCTCTGCGACGCCCACGGGGCTATTTTTTCACGTCTTTGCGGGCCTCGAGATCTTCCCACCGGCGCATGAGCCGCTCTGCCTCGGCGCGCGCCTTCTTCTCGCGCTCTTGAAGGGCGGGAGCCTCCGCCGCGCGCTTCGAGTAGAGGTCGGGATCGGCGAGCGCCGCGACCACCTCTGCGAGCGTGTCTTCCGCGGCCGACACCTTGTCGAGCAACGTCTCGAGCTCGAGGCGCTCGGCGTACGTGAGTGCCTTCAGCGCGACGGCGGGGGCCGCTTTTGGCTTCGGCGCCGAGACGGGGGCCACCGAAGGAGCAGGGATGCTGTCCTTCTTTCCACGCGCGCTGCTCGACGCGAGCGCGCGCAGTCGCGCCTCTTCCTTGAGTGTGCGGTACGTGGAGTAGCTGCCCTGATACAGGGTAACGACACCGTCGCCCTCGAATGCCAAGATCGCGGTCGCGACGTTGTCGAGGAACGCACGATCGTGGGAGACCGCGATCGCACATCCGGGCCACTCTTCGAGTAGCTCCTCGAGCGCGCTCAAGGTCGCGACGTCGAGATCGTTGGTCGGCTCGTCGAGGAGGACCAGGTTTTTCCCCTCGCGGAGCACCTTCGCGAGGGCCACGCGGGCGCGTTCGCCACCCGACAGCGACGACACCTTCTGGCGCTGCTTGTGACCGTCGAAGAGAAACCCCTCGAGATACACACGAAGATCGACCTTCTGCGTGCCGAGGTCGACCTGGCCGCCGCCGGTGTCGAGCGCGCCATAGTGACCTGCGACGTTGTCGTATACCGTCCAGTCGTCCTCGAGCGCGGTTCGTGCCTGATCGAAGAGCGCGACTTTGGTGTTCGCACCAATGGTCATCGTGCCCTCCGTCGCGGAGAGATCGCCCGTGAGGAGGCGAAGGAGGGTGGTCTTTCCCACCCCGTTGCGGCCCACGATGCCGATGCGATCGCCCGCGACGAGGTGGAGCGTGAGCTTGGAGACGAGCTCGCGATCACCGAGTGAGATGGAGATCCCCTCGAGGTCCAAAATGGTCTTCCCGAGGCGCGCGACGTTGCCGTCGATCCCCGTGAAATCGACCTTCTTCACGTCTTCGCGCGGCTTGTCGGCGATCGCGGCTTCGGCGCGCTGGATACGTGCTTTTTGCTTCGTGCTGCGCGCCTTCGGTCCGCGACGGAGCCAGGCCGTCTCGCGACGGAGGAAGTTCTGGCGGTTCTTCTCGACGCGCTCTTCCTGCGCGAGGAGCTCGGACTTCTTGCCGACGTAGTCCGTGTAGTTTCCATCGAATTCGGTCAAGGTGCCGCGGTCGAGCTCGAAGATGCGATTGCAAACCGCGTCGAGCACCCAGCGATCGTGAGTGACCATCACGACGGAGCCCTTGAACGTCTCCGCGAGGTACTTCTCGAGCCAATCGATGGTGTCGGCGTCGAGATGGTTCGTCGGCTCGTCCAAGATCGCGAGGGTGGGGCTCGCGACCAAGAGGCGCGCGAGGGCGACGCGGCGCTTCTCGCCGCCGCTCTGCTCCGACACCTTACGATCGAGACAGTCGGTGATGCCGAGGGCCGCCGCCATCTCCTCGACGACGTGCGTCCGATCCCAGCCGCCGAGGTGCTCGATCACCTCCGAGAGCTCGGATTGCCGGGTGAGCACCTGCACGTCTTCCGAGCCCTCCGAGAGCAGCTTGGTGAGCTCTTCGTACTCGCGAGTCGCCGCTTCCCACTCGGTGAGGCCGGAGGCGATGACCACGCGCGCGGTGGAGTCTTCCGGGAGCACCGGCTCCTGCGGGAGGTAGAGGATCTTCGCGCCGCGCCGCACCTCTACGACCCCCGCGTCGGCGATCTCTTGCGCCGCGAGCACGCGGAGGAGCGTGGATTTTCCCGTCCCGTTGATTCCGAGGAGGCCAACGCGATCGCCGTCGCGCACCGTCAACGTGACCGATTCGAAGAGGGTGCGGGGCCCATAGGCCTTGGCGACACCACGCGCACTAAGGAGACTCATGGGGCCGCGTTCTAGCCCGGATCATTCGCGCGCGTAGCCCGAGCGGCACGATCCAAGGCAAAAATCGCCATCCTCTCGCGGATCTCCGGCGCTGCGCGAGCGCTCGGCGCACGCCATGGCCGAACGTGGGAGGGCCGATACCTGTACTCCGCAATTATCTCGTATCTGGCGTGGGTCGAGACGCGAACGTGCGTTCGCACTCGCGAAGGGCAAGTTTTTGCTGTTGCCCCGGCGCGCGATTCGACCGAAAAAGGTCGCGACTCTCGACACGGAGGGTCGAATCGCGCCCCGCCACACGAGCTTCCTTCGAGGAAATGCATGGCACTTCGACGTACCCGTCTCGCAGGAGCACTGGCCGCCACGGCCGTCGCTCTCGTCTCGACCACCGCGAACGCACAGGTCGTTCCGTCCGGCACCGGATATGCCGCGGACAACCTCAACCCCGCCGAGCGCGGGAGCGACTTTTTCTCCGCCGAGTCGCTCGACTTGCGCGGCCACGGCAGGCTCGCTTTCGGCATACTCGTCGGCAACGCCTACCGCACGGTCGCCGACCGCCGCACCGACGGCGGGGTCAACGCTTCGCCGGTTCGCAACCAAGCGTTCCTCTACCCGGGCGCCACCATCACGCTCTTCGATCGCGTGCGTATCGCGTTCAGCGTCCCGGTCGCGTTTTACAGCGACGGCAACCAGGCATCGATGCAGGTCTCGCCGATCGATCCGAACACCGGGACACGCACGGGCAGCACCCTCGGCACCTACGCCGCGCCCACTCCGGGCGGCAACGTGGGCGACGTGCGCATCGGCACCGACGTTCGCGTGTATGGCAAATATGGCGAGCCGGTCACCGTCGCTCTCGGCGTTCAGGCCTTCGTGCCGAGCGGCAGCCCAGACGCGTATACGGGCGACGGAAACCCTCGCCTCCACCCGCGTTTGTCCGTCGCGGGCCAGATGGGCCTCTTTCAGTATGCCGCCCAAGTCGGTGGGCATTTCCGTTTTCGCGACGACCTCGCGTATGGCCGCGACTACGGCAATGGCGGCCGCGTAGGCCATGAGTTTACCTTCCAGATCGCCGCGGGCCTTCGCCTCGCCAATGGCCGCGTGACGGTAGGTCCCGAGCTCTACGGACGTAAATCCGCGCAAGACACGGATGGCCAAAGCTCGCCGGTGGAAGCGCTCCTCGGTGGCCACTTCGGCATCACGGAGAACGTTCGCCTCTCCGCCGGTGTCGGCGCGGGCATTACGAAGTCGTATGGCGCGCCGGTGGTGCGTGGCATCTTCGGGCTCGAGTGGGTGCTCGACAACCCGGCCGCGCCGGCGCCCGCAGACGAGGACAAAGACGGGATCATCGACTCGATCGACGCGTGCCCGAAGGTGGCTGGCGTCGCGAGCACCGAGAAGGACAAAAACGGCTGTCCCGCGGTGGTCCTCGATCGCGACGGCGACGGCATGACCGACGACGTGGACGCGTGCCCCGACACCATCGGCATGCGCTCCGGCGAGCCGACCAAGAACGGCTGCCTCCCCGACCGCGACAAAGACGGTATCCCCGATACCCAAGATGCGTGCGGCGACGTACCTGGCACTGCCAACCCCGAGCAGCTCAAGAACGGCTGCCCGCCGGACAAAGACGGCGACGGCGTGACCGACACCGAGGACGCGTGCCCCGAGAAGGCGGGCCCCCACCGCGACGACCCCAAGAAGTCCGGCTGCCCGGACGAAGACTCCGACAAAGACGGTGTCCTCGACGACGTGGACGCTTGCCCGAACGACGCCGGCACTCCGAGCGCGGACCCCAAGGCGAACGGCTGCCCCACCGCGGTGATGAAGGGTGACGAAATCCAGATTCATCACCAAATCCAGTTCAAGACCGGCAGCGCCGAAATCTTGAAGAACGCCGAGAACGACGCGCTCATCGCGGCCGTCGTCGAGGTGATGAAGGCCCACCCCGAGCTCAAAGCGATTCGGGTCGAAGGCCACACCGACAACGTCGGCAACGCGCCGGCCAACAAGAAGCTCTCCGAGGCGCGCGCCGAGTCCGTGAAAAAAGCGCTCGTCGCCAAGGGCGTCGCCAAAGAACGCCTCACCTCCGCCGGCCTCGGCTCCGAGAAGCCGCTCGATCCCGCCGACACCGAAGCTGCGCGCAGCAAGAACCGCCGCGTCGAGTTCCACGTCCAGGGGGCGGCCAAATGATTCCTTATTCCACGTCCGCCAAGAAGAGCACGC
The DNA here is from genome assembly GCA_013297655.1 of Myxococcales bacterium. Lineage (GTDB taxonomy): Bacteria > Myxococcota_A > Polyangia > Polyangiales > Polyangiaceae > JAAFHV01. The sequence continues at coordinate 30,950 of JAAFHV010000018.1, forward strand.
GAATGGCCACTAGCTCCGTCACCCTCGCCTCTCTCGTCGCTGTCGGCCTCGTCGGTCTCTTCGCCGCCGAAGGCACTGCCGGCGCGCAAACGGCCATTCCGAAAGGCACCGCTCCCGCCGCCGCCCCGGTGACGAAGGGCACCACCGAGATCGCAGGCACCGGCTCGTTCGCCGCGATCTCGAAGGACGACGAACGCAAGGAAACGAAAGACGCAACCGAAGCCTCTCTCAACGCGGGCGGCCTCTTCACGAGCGGCAACGCGCGCACCTTGGCCCTCACCGCGGGCGGCAAGCTCCGCCTCCGTCGCGAGGCACACCAGTTCTCCACGTCGTTCTTCGGCAACTACGCGCGCGCAGGAAAGAAGGGCGAGCCGACCGAGGACACGGTCGCGAACATTCAGGGTCTCCTTCGCTACGACTACTTCTTCGCCGAGAACTTCGCCGCGTTCCTCCAGGGCACCGGCCGCCACGACAGGTTCCAAGGGCTCGACTTCCGCCTCACGATCGACCCCGGCGTCGCCGCGTTCCTCATCGACACGAAGAAGCAGCGCGCGTGGGTGGAGGCCGGTCTCCAGATCCAACACGACGTCCGCAACACGGACGCGTCGACGACTCCGGCGACTCCGACGGCGCCGGCCGTTCCCTCTGGCCTCGCGCCCACGGCGACCTTCGCGAACGCCCGCTTCTACGCAGGATACGAGAACCAGCTCTACGACAACGTCAGCCTCACGACCGGTGTAGAGTACATCCAGAACCTGCACGAGTCGGCAGGCCGCTACCGCTTGGTGCTCGACGCCGGCATCAAAGCGAAGGTGTCCGACAAGCTCGCTATCGCGACGACGTACCAAATGCGCTTCGAGAACCAGCCCCTCCCGACGGTGGAGAAGGCAGACTCGATCGCCTCGGTGAACTTGGTTTACACCCTGTTCTGAGCGGCAGGGAGAGCTCCGGTCACGACCCATGGGCCACACATGAGCCAATGCATTCTCGTGACCGGGGCGACGGGCTTCATCGGCGCACACGCCGTAAAATCCCTCCTCGATCGTGGCCATCGTGTCGTCGCGGCCGTTCGGCCCAATACGGCGCGCGAGCGACTTTTGCCCCTCGAGAAGCTCGCGGGCGCCGCCGAGCGGCTCACCTTCGTGGAGCTCGACATCACCGACGCGGACTCGGCGCGGTCCGCGGTGAAGGGGGTGGAGGGCGTGCTCCACGTCGCGAGTCCCTATCATCTCCACGTCGAAGATCCGGAGCGGGACCTCGTCGAACCCGCCGTCCGTGGCGCGACCACGATGCTCGCCGCTGCCCACGCGGAGCCCTCGGTCCGTGCATTCGTGCTCACCTCGAGCATCGCCGCGCTGACGGACGCGCCGCCGAACGATCGTGCGCTCGACGAGTCGGATTGGAACACCACGTCGAGCCTCGAACGAAACCCGTATTACTTCTCCAAGACACGGGCAGAGCGCGACACGTTCGCCCTCTCCGAGGCGCTCGAACGGGAACACCCGGGCCGAGACCTGCGGCTCGTGAGCATCTTGCCGGGGGTGGTCTTGGGGCCGAGCCTCACGCCGGCGGTGAGCGAGTCGCACTACATTCTGCTCGACCCGATCCGCGGGAAAATTCCCGGGTACATTAGCCTCGCGTGGGGCCTCGTCGACGTGCGTGACGTCGCCCTCGCGCACGTGCTCGCCCTCGAGACGACGACGGCCGCGGGTCGTTACGTATGCGTCGCGGAGACACGCACCCAGCGTGAGGTCGTCACCCTCTTACGAACGACCGACATTCCCAAGGGCGGCTTGCCTCGCGCGCCGTGGGACAACGCAGTGGGCACCGTGTTCGTGCGCATGTCGTCCTATCTTTGGCCAAAGGGAATTGGCACTTTCCTAAGGACCCACTTGGGCCGCGTTCCACGCTACGACCACGCGCGCATCGTCCGCGACCTCGGGCTCTCGTTCTCGAGCGTGGACCAAAGCATCGTCGACTCCGTGACGAGCTTCCGCGAACACGGGCACATCTGAGCAACTCGGTCGCGCGACGCGCGTTCGAATCAAAGCGCTCTGTTCGGCGGGTGATCCTTGGCATACGAATCGGCGAGCTCGACGAACAGCTTCGGCCAATCGATACCGGCGTAACCCTCGCCGAAACGCACGAACACCATGCGCCGGCTCGGCACCACGAACACGTATTGGCCGTTGTAGCCTTTCGCGAAATAGCCGCGGCCGTCGGTGGTGAGGAGCCATTGGTACTTGGAGCGATAGACCAGCCCGTCGGTGGAGTCGGCGGGCCCGACCACCGGATCGACCGCGAGGGAACGCGCGATCCATGCCGGAGGGACGAGGGTGCGCCCGTTGATTTTTCCGTCATTCAAGTAGACGAGCCCGAGCCGCGCATAGTCGCGCGCGGTCGCGTTGAGCCCTGCCCAGAATTTCTCGATTCCGCTCGCTTCGCTGTCGAGCGACCACGTCGCGGCGTGCTCGGCGCCGAGGCGATCCCAGATGCGCCGCTGAAAATACGTAGAGAACGGGGTGCTCCCGAGCGACCGCTGGATCGCGTCCCACACGAGCTCGATGTTGAGCCCGCCGTAAAGGAAGTGCGTGCCCGGCGTGCGCTCGACGTCGTAGGCGTACAGACGCGGACGAAGCTCGTGGCTGTAATAAAACGTCGCCCCCGCGGTGGACTCCTCCTCGAAGCCGATTCCGGACACCATCCGAAGGAGGTGGTCCAAGGTCACCTCGTCGTAGCGTGGCTTCTTTCGCAGCTCTGGCACGTAACGGGTAATCGGATCGTCGACCGAACGCAGCACGCCGTCCTCGATCGCGACCCCCACCGCGAGCCCGGCGAACGCCTTCGCGATCGAGAAGGACGGAAACAGCGTGGTCCTCGACGCGCCTGCAAAGTACCGCTCGTAGACGACGGAGTCCTCGTGGAGCACGACGAACGCGCGCGTCGCCTTCAAGAAGAGAAACTCCTCGAACGACGCGTAGTCTTCGCCGGTGGTCTTCGAGGTGCGAAAGTGTGCGCGCGGGTGCTCTTCGCGAAACGGCTCCGGGTGGCTGGAAGGCGCCATCTCCCGACTCGCGAAATAGCTGGGCGCCTCCAAATCCGGATAGTTGTAGTAGACCATTCGCGCCTGAAGGCACGAGGCCGACAGCATCGAAAGAAGGCTCACGGCTACCACATGGACCCGACGCATCGTCTCCGATGGCCTCTACCAGGCCGCCCCACCGAGAGGAGACTATTTTTACGCGTGTCGCCGCCAGGGCGAGGCGAGCCGCTTCGTGCGCCGTCTTGCTTGGAGGCCGGCGCGAGCCGAGGGAGAGGCCACACGATGCTCCGAACGCGCTCGGAGCTCGCACGATGAACGACAGCGACACGAGCGACGAAACGAGACCTCGATCGGGCAACGTTCCGTGGCTCGGCTTTCGGTTCGTTTTTGGCGTCATCAACGGCGCGATCTGGTTCGTCATCCCGTTCGTCATGGTGTTCTGGCTCGCGAGCACCTTGCCGCCGGAACGCCTCGTGAGGGTGAAGCCATTCCTCCTCACGGTGCCGACGTTCTTCGTCGCCGTGTTCGGGCTCCCTGGGTGCCTCCCCGCGGCGATCGAGCAGGCCAAGTCCGGTATCTTTAGGATGCCCGCGGACACGACTCCAGGCAGCGCGCGCCGTGGAATCTTGGGGCCGCTTTGGCGCCTTGCCCCCCTCCTCGGCGCGACGTATTTTTGCTCGAGTCGGCTCTTCGTGGGGCCGCTCGCGGACGCTAGCCTCACCCCCTTCGTCATCGCCCGTAACGCCGCGTTCGTCGCGGCGTTCGTGTCCTTCGCGCAAGCCAGCACGGTGTCGGGGTCGGCCGCGCTCTACGACCTCCGCCCGAACGAAACCAAGCTCTTCGGATGGTACGAAATTGCCTGTCGGACCGGCGCGCCACAAGGGCTCGCGAATGCCTTCTTGGTAGCGCTGCTCGTCGTCGCGCAGGGGAGCACCACGACCGACGGCGTGCTCTCCTTTTCGCGCGATATCTTCGTCTCGTGTTTGGGCATCGGGGGCCTCGCGCTCGCGGGCGGAGGCGGGATCCTCGGCGCCGACTTGGCCGCCGGGCGCGTAAAAGGCACGAAGGGACGCGTTCCCCCGCGTCTCGTGCGATTGGCCTCGGTCGCCGCCGTCGCCACCTTGGTGACGCTCCCGTGCGCGCTCGTGGCGGCGTTGTGCGGCGGCGCGGGGCCCGTCGTGCAGCTCGTCGCGAACGTCTTCGCGGGAGGCGCGAGCGCTTTTGGCGTCGCCACCCTAGCGGGACATTGGGCGCTCGCGAGCGCGGCGAACGCCGAGTCGACTCGAAGGTAGGTGGGAGCTCCCTCGCGCGCGAGAGCAGAAGAATTCGCGAGGATTCAGCGGTCGCCGTCACCATGACGACGGCGTACGGGGGTATCCGAGGGCGGCGGCTCATTCATGGATCGCCAATGTCCCGCCAGCTCCGGCACGCCCTCGCGAATGGCAACGAGGCCGGCGAGGATGGCGGCGTGGTGCACGACACGATCGAGGTGCGGTGCCGCGTGATCGCGTGAGTCGAGCGGCGGCGCAGGCACCGCGCGGGTCGCTTTTCCGTCACGCGCGAACGCCTCGGCCGCCTCGGTGACGGCCTGCACGTACGCGAGCGTCTCACTCTCACGAAGACCATCCGCCCTCGTCGAGGCCTCGGTCGCGGTGAGCGCCCCCGCGAGTCGGCGCGCGTGCGTCACGAGCTGCATCGCGTCCGCGGCGTGCTCCGGCTTTCGTCCCGGCTCGGCGATGAAGCGCTCGAGCGACGTCTCGGCCTCGCCGAACGCGATCCCGGCGGTCCTTCGCGCGGCGTCGGCGGCGACGTGGCGCGCGGCTTCCTCCACTCCCGGGTGAGGCCCGAGCACCGCCCGCGCATAGCCCTCGAGCGCACGAATCGCAGAAGCGAGGAGCTCGGGGAGCCGGCGTTTTTCCCACGATGGAAAGATCACGAGCGCGGCGACGAGGGCGATACCACCTCCGACGACGGCGTCCACGAAGCGCATGAGCACCGTGCGCAGGTCGTCGTGGCCCTTCTGCGCGAGCAGCACGAACACGGGAGTAAGAAAGAACGTAAAGAGGCGATAGCTCCGCGGCTTGGTCGCAACCGCGGCGACCGAGAGCGGCAGCATGGACGCGGCGACGAGCAGCGGCGAGCGCACCACGAGCGAGATCACCACCGCGAGCAAACACCCGAGCGCCGTCCCCACGATCCGCTCCGCTGCGCGCTTCCAGGAAGCGCCGGGATAGGGCTGCAGCACCGCGACGGTGGTGACGGTGACCCACGTCGCGTGCTCGCTCGAGACCGCGCGCCCGATGACCACCGCCGCCGCGACCGCGCACGCGACACGCACGGCGTGACGAAAGAACGTGGACCGAACGGACAGCGCGTCGACGAACGTGCGCAAGTCGTCACGAAACGTGCGCGTGGCAGGGCTCAGAGGCTCGCGGAGGCGCGGATCGTTCGTGGGAGCATCCAGCGATCGTGCCAAGTCGAGCGCGATCCGCGACGCGGTGACGAGGCGCTGCGCGAGATCGGCGCGCCCCTCCGAACGCGGCGGCTCGGGCGCCTCGCGGCGAACCTTCGCTCGAGCCCCGCCCGTCGCCAAGAGGGCGCGCCGCACACGTTCGCACGCGATCGCGAAGCGCCGAAACGCACGCGCGAACCGAGGCGAGCGCTCGTTCGCCGACAGGTGCTCGACGTGCTCCGTGAGCGCGATCAAGAGGGGAAATGCGCCCTCCGCGATGCCGAGCATCAGGCGCAGATTGCTGCCCATCGGTGTCTCTCCGCCGCGACGGCCACGGCTCGCGACCGCCACTCCCCGCGCGTGCTCCATCGCCTCCCGAACGACGCGCCTCTCCTTCACGATCGCGATCCAGCGCGCGTCGCCAGCGGGCACACCGTCGCGGAGCGCGCTCGCGGCAGCCTCCGAGAGCGCGCCGAGATCCATGTAGAGCGTCGCGAGCCTCCTCCGAACTGGCAAGTGCCTGCCCATCGGCCACACGATCGTGGAGAGCATCACCGCCCAAAGCACGCCCGCGCCGAAGTAGAGGGGAGCGAGGTGGGAGGCTCCACGTCGCTCGACCGCGATGACCGCGGTGATGACGAGCATCGTGCCGAACGTCGAAGCGCTCGCACCGACGGATCGAAAGAGCGACCCGAAGCACGCGACGAGCGACAGAAACAGGATCGATCCGAAGAGCGATCGCCCGCAAAAACCCGCGCAGACGTACGCGAGGGCGCCCGAAGCCGCGAACGCGAGGAGCCATTTTGCGCGCACCGTGCGCGTGCCCCCTGGGTCCGCGAGCGTGCCGAGCCAACCGCCGAGCGCGGTGATCGCGAGATCAGGAACTTCGTACTTCGCGGCGAGGTAAAACGGCACCAGCGTGGCCGCCGCCGCACGAAGCCCGGTGCCTACGTCGGGCAACAGGGCTTCGATGTCGGCCTTGGAGGTGCGCACGGTGGGCCTACTTACCTCGAATGACGCTCGCGTGCGTCGTGGAGCACGAGCGCCGCGTCGGCTTCCGCGAGCGAACGAACCGAAGCACACCACCGAGCGCAGAGTCGTGCGACGATGAGAGCGTGAACGGCCCCTCTTCTTATCGCCTCGCGAGCTCCGTAAAGGCCTATGCGTGGGGGTCGCGCACCGCGATCGCCACCATGCGCGGCCTCGCTACCCCGAGCGAAGGCCCCGAGGCCGAGCTATGGATGGGCGCACACCCGAGCTCGCCATCGACGGTGCACGAAGGGGGACACGATCGCCCTCTCGATGCGTGCATCTTGCAAGATCCTGCGCGCCACCTCGGCACGGAGAGCCTCGCGACGTTCGGTCCGAAGCTCCCCTTTTTGCTCAAGGTGCTCGCCGCGGCGAAGCCCCTCTCGCTTCAGGCGCACCCGAACGCCGCGCAGGCAAAAGCGGGCTTCCTGAGGGAAAACGCGGCCAACATCGCGCTCGACGCGCCGACGCGGAGCTACAAAGACGACAACCACAAACCGGAGGTGCTCTGCGCCCTCACCCGCTTCTGGGCGCTCTCCGGGTTCCGCTCCGCGTCGGCGAGCGCGCGTGTGCTCCGCGCGACGGAGGCGCCCGCGGTGGTGCCCTTCGCGGAGGTGCTCGAGGGCAGTCGCCCCGACGAAGCGAAGATCCGCGAGGTGTTCCTCGGCCTCTTCGCGCACCCCGAGAAGGCCGCCATCTCGCGCGCGGTAGAGCAGAGCGTAGGCGCACTCGCGAAGAACGGATTCACCGCCGAGGCGACCTGGACCACCCGCCTCGCGAGCGAGTATCCCGGCGACGTGGGGGTGGTGGTCGCGCTGCTCTTGAACCTCGTCGAGCTCGTGCCCGGGCAAGCCCTCTTCCTCGATGCAGGCAATCTACACGCATATTTGGAAGGGACCGGGATCGAGCTGATGGCGAGCTCGGACAACGTGCTCCGTGGCGGTCTCACGCCGAAGCACGTCGACGTGGACGGCCTCGCGGAGGTGCTGCGGTTCGCCCCCTCCGAGGTGCCGTTCGCGCGACGGGTCGCGACGCCCGAAGGCACCATCGACTACCTTACGACCGCGCCCGAGTTTCGCCTCTCGCGGATCGTGGTCGAAGGCGAAAAACGAATCGCCGCACGTTCGGGCCCCGCGATCGTCCTCGTGACGGCGGGGGAGGTCACGGTCGCACGCGGGGGCGAAACGCACGCGCTTCGTGGCGGTGATTCCGTGTATTTCACACACGATCCCGCGCCGCTCGTGTTCACGGGCAAAGGCACCGTTTTCCGCGCCGCGGTAGGCCGTTCGGCCTAACGACACGAGCCGGCGCGCCGTTCGGGGCCATCGGAGCCGACCGCCTTCGCAGGTTGGGTGTGACATTGCACGGACCGCACGATAGAAAACCGAGAGTGATGGTCGTTCACGCAAGAGCCCTCGTCGGCTCGTTGGTCGTCTCGATGCTCGTGCTCGGCCACGTCTCCCCCGCCCGCGCGGAGGAGCCCCCCGCGCCAGACGCGGAGGACGGCTTCGGTGCCTGCGACAAGTTCGAAGAGAAGGCCGACAAGGAACAAGAGGCCTGGGCCCGCGAGCAGCCCAAGGTCCCCTTCAAGCCCGAAAAAGAAGAGACCATCCTCGGCGGACCGTGGGTCGAGATCACGCGCGCGATCGGCCACTCGGGCGGGCTCATCGCCGCCACCGTTCTCCCTTCTCTCGGCGCGCAGCTCCGCGACAGCAAGCCTGCGCCCACCATCTCGTTCCCGTGGTCGTTCCAGATCGGCCCCGCGCTCTCGTGCACACGCGAGAAGGGCACGTTCGTCGTTCGGAAGCACATCCCGAATCGCATCATGCTCGAGCCCGCGATCGTGCCCGTGAGCGGCAGCTCGGTCGGGATGTGGGTTCGACCCGGCTACCGGCTCCTCGTTCACCCGAGCTCCTGGGTCGCCGGCTTCGGCGGCGGCGTCGGCAGCACGATCGATCTCTTCGGCTTCACGAGCGGCGGCAAGAAGGAACCCTTTCGCGCGTCGCTGAGCCCGGAGGCGATCATCCATTTCGGTCACTGCTGCGACCGCGGCTTCTTCACGATCACCGTCCGCACGGACATTTATTTCGCCGGCGAAGACCGCGTGCTCGTCGGCGGGACGGTGGGCTACACGTACTTCTGAAGGCCCCCGCGACGGCGACCCGATACGTGCGTCATACACGCATTAGCGCTTGGGGAGTACGCCGGTGATGGTGGTCTCTACCGCGCCTTCGGGGGCGGGCAGCGACTTGGTGCGCAAGAACGAGAACGCGCTCTCGAACACGTTCTCGCCGTCGGCCACGTTGCCGTGGGTGCACCCTGGCATTTCGACGTACGACGAGGGCACGTTCCGCGCGAGCAAGCGATCACGCGCCGTCTTCATGCGCGCGGTGACATCGAGAGAGCACGCGCCGGTCACCACTCCACGCGCTCTTTGGAACGAGGCGATCGACGGATCGGTCGGCGCCGCGATCACGAACGCGCGGCCGTAGCGCTCCGGGTGAGCATAAACGAGCTTCTCGGCGATGGTCGCGCCTTGGGAATAGCCCACGATCGTGATTCCCTCTTTCGGGATCGTGGTGAGCCCTGCCGCCGCGAGCGCCGCCTCGATGCGCGCGTGCTGACGCTCCGGGTCCCACGAGAACGTGTGAAACCCGGCCACTCCCGGGCACGGCGCGTCGCCATCGATCGCGACGACACCGCCCTGCGTGCGCGCCGCTTCCGGGAACGCCATCAGGTACGCCGTCGCGTTCGAGCACACCCCGGGCAAGAACACGGTGACCGGCGGCTTCCCGTCGCCCGCGCGCACGATCGCCGCTTGCGAATCGCCCGGAACGCGAAGCTGCTCCACCGCCGCGGGCTCCTTCGGCTTTACCGGCTCGACCTTCGCGCTCGCGCTCGCGACCATCGTGCGCTCTACCGCGGAGCTCGCGCTCGCGCTCGCGACCGGCTTTGCGGCGACTGCGTCGGTCTCGTCGGGACGAAGCGCGCTCGGCCGCGTGCACCCGAGGCTGCCGATCGCGACGCCCACCGCAACGCCGACCACCGACCACCGCCGCGCGCCCTCGTTCGTCATGCCCTACCGTCGCGCGAGCCCCCCGAGGTGTGACCAAGAAAGAATTTCCCGCGACCCCGGCGCCATCGCAGACGCGAGCGCGGCTCACGGGCGAAAGTTTTGAATGGCCCAGGTTTTGCCGTTTGGAGTGACGAAAAAGCCGCATGAAACGCGGGTAAATCGCGTGTTTTTCATGTTCTCGTAGTGGCCCTTTTCGCCGCTCCCGAACTTCTCGTCCCACATCATCTTGAGGCAGCCCTCGATCATCGTCTCGGGCTTGCCGTTCCAACCGGGGCACTCGTTCTGCGCGTTCTCCCCGCAGCGCCCGAACGCGCCTCGTCGACGCGCGCGCCCCGTCTCCGAGTCGCTCTTGCATTGACCGTCCGTGCACACCTCGGCTTCCGTCCAGCGTTTCAGCGGGGGAGGCCCTTGGTCGCGCGTCACTTGTTGATCTCGCTCACGCAAAGATCTTGCGCGCCGCTGGGCGGTGCGACGGGAACAGCCGCGTCTGCACCTGCGTCGCTCTCGGCAGGAGGCTGAGCCGAGGTCGCGCTTGGCGTCGGCGTTGTCGCGTTGGCGTCGTCCGCGAGCGGGCCGAGGGTTCCCCGAGAGCGTGTCCGGATCGCTCGAACAGCCGGCGACGATGCCAACGAAGAGGGTCACGCACGCGAGCGACTTCACCATCTTCCACCTCCGGATGGTCGACGCCTACACCTGCCTACCGGATCGATTTGCCATATTATGCGCGTTTTTGGGGCCATGCCCTGGCGAAAACCGCGCCGCTCTTGACCGTGCCATTGCCGGATGGCAACGTTTGCGCATGATCGACGAAGGGTTGCTGGGGGCGCATCGGTCGGTGCAAAAGCTCGCTTACGCGTGCGCGGAGGAGGTCGGCGCGTCGCTCGAGGTGGGGGTCACGGAGCGTGAGGCCGCGCGTCGGATGCGGCAGTGGCTCGAGGCACGCGGGGTCGACGATTGGTTTCATCTGCCGTTCGCGTGGTTCGGCGAGCGCACCGCGTTCGAGGGCCTCTCGAGCCCGCTCGACTTCTTCCCGAGCGACAAGAAGCTCGCGCGCGGGATGCCGTTCATCCTCGATTGTGCCCCCGTGAAGAACGGAGTCGCCGCCGACATCGGCTTCACGAGCGCGCTCGGCCCCTGCCCCGTCATCGACAAGATGAAAGACGACCTGCTCGCGCACCGGAGCCTCATCGTCGACCTCGTGAACCAAGGGGTAGACCTCGCGCGCGTGTACGCGGCAGTGGACGCCCTCGCCGAGAAACAGGGCTATCGAAATAGGCACTCCAAATATCCGCTCGGGGTTTTGGCGCACAAGGTGGAGCTCACGAAAAAAGCTCCCCGCCGCACGCTCCTCGGGTTCGGGCTGCCGAGCCTTCGCTCCCTCGGGGAGAGCGTGATTCACGGCGTAAGGACGCGAACGTCGCCGTTTTGGTCCGGTGGAGCCATGTCACGGCATCCCGCGACGCCGGGTCTATGGGCAGTCGAGCCGCACCTCGGTTTTCACGGCTATGGCGCGAAATTCGAGGAGCTGCTCGTGGTGAGTGAAGCGGGCGCGCGCTGGCTCGACGACGACTTGCCGCACACCCGCGGTCGGGTCACGAGCAGAGCCTCGGAGGTGGCGGCATGAGCACCACCACGGCGCGAGGGTCCAAGGCCAAGTCCGTCGTCACCGAGCTACCGCGGAGCACCGTCGGGCCCGTGTTCGAGCGACGCGTGCGCGGCGACGGAGTGAGCCTCGCCATCACGGAACGCGGCCGTCATGGCGCGCCCACGGTGCTGCTGGTGCACGGATATCCCGACTCGCAAGCGGTGTGGGAGAAGGTCGCGCGCAAGCTCGCCGAGCGCTACCACGTGGTCACCTACGACGTGCGCGGCGCGGGTCGCTCCGAAGCTCCGACCGAGAAAAATGGGTATTCCCTCGCCCACCTCTCGCGCGATTTGCGCGCCGTCATCGAGGCGGTGTCGCCCGGAAAACCGGTCCACCTCGTCGGCCACGATTGGGGCTCGATTCACTCGTGGGAGAGCGTGACGGACCCGTCGTTCGAGCCGCTCCTCGCGAGCTTCACGTCGATCTCGGGGCCGTGCCTCGATCACGTGGGGGAAAAGCTTCGAAGCACGTTCGGCGCGCACGCAGAGCTCGGCCCCGCGCTCCGGCAAGCGTCCAAGTCTTGGTACGTGTTCGCGTTCCACCTCCCGCTCCTCGCCCCCTTCGCGTGGAGGGCGGGCCTCGCCAAGGCGATCCCTGCCCTCCTCGGGCGCAGCGAAGGCGTGCCTCCGAACGAAGAACGGGAGACCACTCGCGCGCGGGACGGGTTGAACGGGATTGCCCTCTATCGCGAGAACATCTTCCAGCGTGTGCTCTCCCCGCGAGCGCGAAAAACCCGTGTTCCGGTGCAAATGATCGCGCCGGAGGGCGACGACTACGTGTCGCCTTGGCTCAGCGCCGACATCGACGCCCAGGTACCGAACGTGCACCGACGGGTCGTTCGAGGTGGGCACTGGATTCCCCTCTCGCAGCCGGAGCGAGTCGCGCGCTGGGTCGACGAGATGGTGACCCACGTGGAGAAGGGCGAGAGCAATCCGGCGTTCGCGCGCCTGCGCGGCACCGGCAAACGGCGGAAGCTCGTGCTCGTCACCGGTGGCGCCTCCGGGATTGGAAGGGAAACGTGCTTTACCTTCGCGAAACAAGGCCACGACATCGTGATCGCCGATCGTGACAGCGAAGGCGCCGAGCGCACACGCGACTTGTGCGAGCGGCTCGGCGTGCGCGCCACGGCCTACACCGTCGACGTCTCGGACGAGCGCTCGATGACCACCTTCGCCGAGACCTCGCTCGCGAACGACGGCGTGCCGGACGTGCTCGTGCTCAATGCCGGGATCGGAATGGCCGGGACGTTCTTCGATACGTCGGTCGCCGATTGGAAGCGTGTGCTCGGGGTGAACGTGTGGGGCATCATTTTCGGCGCGCGCCTCTTCGGGCAGGCAATGAAAGATCGCGGCGAGGGTGGCCACGTGATCGTCACCGCCTCCGCCGCCGCCTATACCCCTGGCAAAACGCTCTCTGCCTATGCCACGTCCAAGTCGACCGCGCTCATGCTCGCCGAGTGCCTCCGCGCCGAGCTCGCAGAAGAGGGTATCGGCGTATCGGCCATTTGCCCCGGCATCATCGATACTCCCATTACGCGCAATTCTTCCTTTCTAGGCGCGGACAGCGCGACCGAAGCCGCGCAGCGCGAAGCGGCGCAGAGGCTCTATCGGCTCCGCGGCGTCGGCCCCCACGTGGTCGCGGAGGCGATCGTGCGCGCGGTAGAAGAGAACACGCCGGTGGTGCCCGTCACGGTAGAGGCACACGTGCTTCGTTTCCTGTCGCGTTTTGCTCCCGACGTGCTCCGCAAAGCGGGCAGCATGTCGCTCTCGTCGAAGCTCACGAAGAGCGAGAAGGTCTGAGGCTCCCATGCGTATCCGCCCTCGGAGCCCAAAGATCGACGTGTCCGCCGCCACGATTCACTGGGCGGCGAACGATCCGCAGCTCACCCACACCGTGAACGTGCTCTCGCTGCTCTTGCCCGCGGGAGAGCGCTATTTTGTGAAGCTCTTCAAGAGCGCGCTCCCGTTGGTAAAGGACAAAGCGCTCCGCGACGACGTGCGCGGCTTCATCGGCCAGGAGGCGCAGCACGCCGAGGCGCACCAGCGGGTGATCGATCACTTGATAGCGCAAGGGATCGACGTGACGCCCTATACCAGGAAGGTAGAGTGGCTCTTCGACGAGCTCCTCGCCGACGATCCGTTCGGCAAGACGATCCCGCCCTCGATGCGACCGCTCTGGCTCCGCGAGCGAATAAGCCTCGTCGCCGCGATCGAGCACTTTACGACGCTGCTGGGGGCATGGATGCTGGAAGCGGAAGCGCTCCGCGACGCGAGCACGAACGACGAGATGATTCGGCTCTTGATGTGGCACGCGGCAGAAGAGGTAGAGCACCGCGCGGTCGCCCACGATCTCTACGTCGCGCTCGGTGGCACCTACGTGGGCCGCGTGACGTCGATGCTCGTGGTAGTGCCGGTGCTCACCGGACTATGGGTAGAAGGCGTGCGCTTCATGATGAAGAACGATCCGACCCGACCCGGGCCCTCCACTATGCGTGCGTTCGTCGACGCGGGCGAAAAGCGACTCATGCCTACCTTCGGCTCCATCGGCCGCGCGATAGGCCGCTATCTTCGCCCGAGCCACCACCCTCGGAACGAGCACGCCCCCGCGATCGGAGCGCACATCCTCGCCGGACTTGCCCTCCCCTACTCCGCCGCCGGCTCGCAAAGAGCATGAGCGAGCGATACCGTATCGACGAGCTCGCGCGGGTGGCAGGGACCACCGTGCGAAACACGCGCTCGTATCAAGAGAAGGGGCTCCTGCCGGCGCCGATTCGAGAAGGGCGGGTGGCCTATTATTCCGAGGCCCACGTGGCTCGGCTCCGCATGATAGGCGCGCTCCTCGAGCGAGGCTTTTCGCTTCATGCCATTTCGGAGCTCGTGACGAGCCTGGAAGAGGGCAAAGACGTGCGCGAGCTGATTGGCCTCGAAGAAGCGCTCACGAGCCCCTTTTCGGACGAAGAGCCCGTGATCGTGGAGTATCCCGTTCTCGCGAAGATGTTCGGGTCCGACGATCCGGTGTTCTTCCTGAAGGCGACCCAGATTGGCCTCTTGGAGGCGACCCCCGAGGGCCTCGTGCGGGTGCCGAGCATGCGTCTGCTCAAGGTGGGAGCCGATTTGCACGGCGCGGGGGTGCCCATTCCGAAGCTCCTCGCTGCCCTCGCGCGCCTTCGCGAGGACGTGGACGGCCTCGCCGGTCGCCTCGTGCGGCTCGTGCTCGACGAGGTGCTCCGCCCGCGCCTCGACGCGCATCCGGACCTCTCCAATGCCAACGAGCTCGCCGCGCTCGTGCGCGCGATTCGCCCTTTGGCCAAGCGAGCGGTGGACGCAGAGTTGTCTCGCGCGCTCGAGAAGCACGTGCGTCTGGCGTTGGGGAAAGAGCTCCCGATGTTGATGGCGGTATCCGAGGGGAAGAAGAAGCCGAAGGCGGGGTGAGTAGACGATCCCGGCAAAAAACCCTCGCGATCGAGGGTTCCAGGCCGCCGCGTTCGTCGAGAGCCTACCGCTCGACTCGTCGCCGAATCAGGACTTCACCGGCAGGCCATTTCGCATCGGCCAGCGCGGCATTCGAGTCCACGTTCGCACTGCACTCGTTGGTAGTTGTCGCGGTTGCAGTTCTCGCCCGCCCGTGCAAAGCGCTCGCAACGATTGACGGGCCCCGCCGCGCCGGTTTGGGGCAGGTTTCGACAGTATGCCCCTGCGCCGCAGGCGCTGCTGATGCACGGTGCGCCTTCCGCGGGGAGAGACACGCACGTGTAAGACCCTCGTGGCCCGCCACCGTTCGGGTACTCGACGTTCCCGCACACCGTCCCTGCCGCGCACTCACCGTTCGTGAAGCCCGCCTCGGTTAGACCGCAGCGCGCGCCCGGGGGGAGAACGCTCGGGCGGCAGGTGCGGTCTTCTTCATCGCAGAAGAGACCGTCTTCGCAGTCGGCCCCAATACCCGAGGATTGGCATGCCTCGCCAACGGAGCCAGGCTTGCTCCTTTTTCCGCATATGCCTCTCGAACATGTTTCCGTCCAAGGGCACGGCTTGTTGGCGACGTCGCATCGTTCGCCGTGAGAAAACCGCTTCTCGCATCGGCCGGTGAGAACCTTATTGCGGCTGCCGTCCGCACAGAAGAATTCGAGATCGCACTCTCCGATGTCTTCCCGCTTCGGGCCGAGCGCGCACTCCGCGCCTTCGAGCTTCTTCGTGCTCTCGCAGTGGCCATCACGACAGGCCGCGCCGGGATGGCAGCCGTTGAGCCCACCGCACGCCGCGCCTAGCTTCGCTACGTTCATGCACTGGCCGCACGCCGACCTCGCGAGATCGGCGCTGCACACCCAGCTCGCGCATTGATCGCCGAACGCGCACGGCTGGCCGACCTCGCGCTCCGCGAATGGACCGAAGGCACCGTGATTGACCTCAGGACTCTCGGAGTCGACCCGACCTCCGCACGCCGCGAGCGAACACGCCGTCACCACGACGGCGAAGAGGATCGTCCCGTACGAACGGCGTCCGGATCGATTTCGAGCTACTCCCATCTCGTTTTCGTATTGCAGGGAGTATTCCAAAGCAACGATCACCGGTTTTTCGGCGTTGCCGATGGCGTCGCATCTTCGCGGTTACCAGTGGACCTGCGTTTGGTTACCCCTGATCCGGCCACGCGCCGCGACGTACGAGCTCGTAGAACGGGAGGAACTCGTTGCGGAGCTGGAGATAGGTCGGCGTTTTGCAGCGGCCCGCTTCCATCGTGCCGAAGTGGAGCTTCTTCGTCGCCGACGGAGTCTCGAGGACACAAGGCACACGGCCCGCGATCGCTAGGCGCGGAACGCTCGCCGGGACGTTGCTCGCGAACTCGACGTTCGAGCCCGCGTCGTTCCGAAACACCACGACCCCGTCGTCCGTCGTGGTCGTGCCGCCAGGATAGGTGACCGTGCATCCGCGGATGCTGCCGTCGGGGTTCGTCTCGAGTACGCCTGGCAGTGCCGCGCCGCCCATCTTGCCCTGGCAAAACGTGCTCCCGCTCGTATGCCAACGAAGGAGCGTTCCACCAGGATGGTGGACTCCAGGGGGCCCCGCCTTGAGGTAGATCCAGCCATACGAAGGGGTCGAGCTGGCTCCTTGGCTACCGCCGCGTACGAGCACCATCGAGGAAGACTCCACCCGCCCTCCAGCCTGACCTCGAAGCAGCGGCGCGAGCTGGCAATCGCCGTTCGGGAGGAGCGTGCCCGCAAATTCGTTGGGGCCCACCTTGGCTTTGCACGCATAGAGGGCGGCGCCGTTGGAGTCGATCGAGAGCGGAGCTATCGTGCGGGGCAGCGCGCCACCCTTCTGGAATGGCACCCAGTACACGCCTTGCTGCGGAGAGGGCTTCACGAGCAGCCCGACCTGGGGCGTCTGAGTCGAGCCGGTGGCGGAGCGGCAGATCATCCGGAAGCTCGGCGCGAACGGGACGGCGTACGCATGGCCGATCGACTTTCCGTCGACACAGATCGGGACCGCGACGGGCTTGTCGGCCACCGTTTGCACGACGGAGATTGTGCCGTCGAGGCGAAACGGGGACTCGGTCGCCTGCGGGAACACCACGTTCGCGAGCGGGATCGCGCTCGGCCCGAGCTCGGTGGGGAACACGCCTGGCGCCGCGGCGAGGGTGCCCGCCACCGTGAGGACCATGCCCGCGAAACCCATCATGAACGCAAGGTTGCGACGCTTCATACTCTCCCTCTCGTGGTGCTGGGCTGCCCCGCTGCCTCGATCGCCCGCCCCGAAAAATGACCGTAGCGGCATGGACGTCGGCGCGACCGCCCCACATCCATGACGCAAACAAATGGACCATCCGCGACCATGCGGAGAAGGCGCGGACGACTGGGACGAAGAACAGCGGCGCGGACGCCCTTCTTCCTCGCGCGACGTCCACCAGGTGCGGCACCGAGATCGCATCGTTCGTTCGCGCGCGGAGTCCGTTCGCCGACACGACCACCGACGCGTGTGGCCGCGCCTAACCGCGAATGCCTCGTCTGCCAAAAACGAAGGCCAAAATGAAGAAGGGCGCCTCGCTCGCGCGTGACGCCCTCTCTCCACGACACGAAGCTTCGCTCAGAGAGCGTGGCAGTACGTGTTGATGTCCTCGATGACCTTGTCCGAGTCCTTGAGGTCCTTGTCCATCGTCTTCTCGAGGGCGTCGGAGTCCTTCGTGAGAGAGGCGATCGCCTTCTGGTCGTTGCCCTTCTCGGCCTTCTCGAGCTTCTCCGCGATCTCTTCGCGCTTCTGGAGCGTGGTCGCGATCGACTCGTGGGTTTTGACGTAGTCGTCACGCAAGGTCTTGAGCTTGGCGTCCTCCACCTGGGTGGCGGCGACGTCTTGGTTGCCCTTCTTGATCTTGCCGATCGCTTCTTTCATCTTCTCGGGCTTGTCCGGGTCGATGTGCTCGAAGCCCGCTTGGCTCTTGTTCGCCGAGTCGATGAGCGCGTTGCACTGGGTGATCTTGGACTTTCCGCAGCCGGTCGACACGACCAACGAGACGGCGGCGACGGCAACGAGAACGGCGAGCTTACGCATGGGGAATCCCTTTCGAGGTCACCTAGGGTACGTGGGTCCAGTGTCGGGAAGAACAGAAAACGCGCATCCCGTGCGCGATCGCCAAAACAGCCGATCCGACGCAAATGGAAGCTTCGAAACGGACTCGGGCGACCCCCGAAGAGATCGCCCGTCGTCGTTGCGTCGAGCGGCGTGACCGCTCGGGCTCGTCTCAGTGGCCGTGCGGGTCCATTCCCGGCGGCATTCCCATCCCGGGCGGCATCCCCATTCCCGGCGGCATTCCCGGAGGCATGCCCATCGGCGCGGGAGGAGGAGCTCCGCCGTCGCCCGACTTTTGGAACTTGGACACCGGCGCCATCGCGAGCTCCGCGGGGTAGGTGCCGATCACGTAGAGGACGTCGGAGCCTTCCTTCTTGGCGAAGTACTTCTTCTCCTTTTCCTCTTTGCCCACCTTAAGGGTGTACTTGCCGGCGTTGTCCTTGAGGGTCACCGTGACGACCGCCTCCGGAGTCTCGAGGCCGAGCTCCGCGGGGGTCGCCTTCTCGGCGGCGAAGTCGTCCGCGTTGAGGGCCTTCATGGTGCGAACGAGCTCGCCCACCTTGGTGTCGTCGAACTTGTCGATCGGCTTGGCGGGATCGGCGGGCTTGGCCTTGAAGGTGCCGGCCCACTTCTCGCCCTTGGTGAACGAGAACTCGCCGTTCTTGTTCACGATCGTGACCTGGTTCGCGTTCGCGTCGTCGAACTTGAAGATGTCGGCGTCGCGCCAGCTCTTCACTTCGCGCGCGTAGACGTAGCTCGAATAGCCGGTGCCGGCGAAGACCGAGGGCTTGCCGTCGACCATGATGAGCTGTCCGCGACCGCCGGACTTGCCGAAGCTCGCGTCGAGCTTCTTGTCGGCGCCCTTCCACGCGATCACGTGGACCACCTTGTCGGCGTCGAACTCGTAGTCCTTCTTTTGCTCGTCGGTGGCAGTGGCGTTGACCACTTCCTTCACCTTGAGCTCCTTCATGTTGTCCAGCATCGACTTGACGGCCTGCTGGTTCGCCTCGGCGGCGACGGG
This sequence comes from Myxococcales bacterium, assembly GCA_013297655.1. Taxonomy (GTDB): domain Bacteria; phylum Myxococcota_A; class Polyangia; order Polyangiales; family Polyangiaceae; genus JAAFHV01. Next base: position 49,773 of record JAAFHV010000018.1, read on the forward strand.
CTTGGTGAGCATCCACTTGTCCCCCTTCTTCTCGAGGAGGACCTCACCCTTCTTCCCGTTCGTGACGGAGATCTTGTCGACGTCGTCCGGGACCTTGAGCTCCGGGAGGGCTTCGGCGGCGCTGGTCGTGGTCGTCTTACCGACCTCCGCGTCCGACTTGATTTGTTTGTACGCGAGGCCACCCGTGACGGCCAAGACCACGACACCAATGATGATTTTAGTTTGGGTATCCATGAACGGCGTACCTTGGAGGCAAAACGGTGAACCGGGAGGGGACCGTGGCCCCCTCCCAGCGCGACGCGAGGATCAGGCGAGCGAGACGGACGCGCGGGCCGCGTCGCGACGGAAGCGACGGAACACGCCGATGAGCGCAAACGCGAGCGGGAGCATGAGCACGAGGACCGCTTCGATCCAGTGCTGCTGCTTCTTGCGCGCCGACTTCATCTCGTCCTCACGCTTCTTGATCTGCTCGTCGGACTCGTCCTCGAACTTGGGCTTCGAGACGTCGCCGTAGACGAGGTTGGGCTCGGAGAGGATCTTCGCCGAGACGGCGAGGAGGTCCGTGTCGCCCGTCATCCAGTCGAGGGTGTTCTTGAACGCCAAGATGGTGTTCGTGAGCGCCTGCTGGGCATACGGACCTGCGATTTGGAGGAGCTGCTCGTCGCCGCCCATGCCGGGCATTTGCATGCCCATCTGTCCCATGTCCGGGCCGTTGCCGGCGCGGGCGAAGGGGTTCGTGAGGAACGCCGACGACGCGATGACGAGAACACGCGAGGGCTTCTCGCTCTTCTCGGGGACCGTGACGCCGTCACCGGACGGGAACGCGCTCTTCAGCGTGCCCTCGACGGTGGCCGCGAGCGCCTGCTGCGCGAACTCGCCCTTGGGCTTCCACGCGCGGAAGGCCTTGAGGTCGACCGTGTCGCTCGTCTCGCGGAGGGCGCGCGGGGTGGACCGCGCGACGACCTTGAATTTTTCGGCGGCGACGTCCGGCTGCTTGTCCTTCTTCAGCTCGAGCGACGAGGCGAAGGGGAACGCGAGCGCGGGGATGCGGAAGAAGCCCGCGAACGACGTGTCGATGAACTGCTCGTCGCCGGTGAAGGCGGGGTTGTCCTGCACGTCGATGAACTGCGGGAAGCGCATGCTGGCGAGGCCGCCCTGGGTCATCACGCCGACGCGGAACGGACGACCGAAGTCGAGGACCACGTCTTTGCGGATGAGGATGCCGTAGCCTTCGCTGAGCTTCTCGAGGCCGTGAGTGGAGAGCGTCGCCTGCATTTGGGCGTCGTTCGGCTTCACGTTTACCGCGCTCGCGACGATGACGAGGCTCTTGCCCTTCATCACGAACTGGTTGATTCGCTTGAGCTCTTTGTCCGTGTAGTCCTTGCCGGGCTGCGTGACGATGAGGCCGTCGAGCGTGTCGTCCACTTCCGAGCCGCCGTCTTTGAGGTCGACGTCGACGAACTGATAGAACGGGAAGTTCTGGAGGACGATCTGCTGGAGCGAGGGCTTGCCCATCTGCGCCGGCACGAGGTTCGTGTCGGTGAGCTTGAGCTCGTCCTTGCCGGAGACGACGCCGATCTTGTGCTTGATGCCGTCGCCCTTGTCGCGAATCTCACGGATCTTGTTCGTGATCCAGAACTCGAGACCTTCGGAGCGATCGGGGGGAAGGAACTTGATCGCGTCTTTCTCGGAGCCGTACTTGAGCACGATGCCCATGAAGCCCTGAGTGACGGAGGCCTTCTCCTGGTCGTCCGAGGCTTCGCCGAACGGCTGCTCGACGAGACCGGCGTCCTTCGCGGCCTTCTTGGACTCTTCGTCTTTCGCCTCGATGAGCACGAAGTCGAACTTCCCGCCGCTCGCTGCTTTGTACTCGAGGAGAAGATCGCGAAGGTCGCGCACGAAGGCGTCGAGCTTGGGGAGGCCCTTCGTCACGTAGACGTCGAGCTTCATCTCCTGCTTCATGCTTCGGAGGAGGTTGCCGCTGCCCTTCGAGAGGGTGAAACGTTCGTTCTTGGTGACGTCTTTGCGGGCGTAGAACCCGGCCGCAGAGATGACGTTCAGCGCGACCAGGACGGCCGCGATGACGAGGATGAGCACACCAGCTTCGGTCGCTGCTTTGGCTTTGCGTTCCATTGTATTTCAGGTCCTCAGCGCCAGCGCCGGCCTTCGAGCTGCCGGAAAGATTCGAGCAAACACAGCACCGTGACCGACAGGAAGTAGACCACCGCACGCGAGTCGATGAGGCCGCGCGCGAAGGGCTCGTACCGGGTCTGGAAGCTGAAGAACGAGATGACCTCGCCGGGCCAGCCCTTCACGAACTGAACGAGGGAGCCGACGAAGAAGAGGATGAGCAACGTGGCCGCGGTGGCGAAGTAGCTCACGATTTGGCTGTCGGTCATGCCCGAGAACAGCATGCCAATAGCGATGCCAGCCGAGCCCATGAGGAAGAGCCCGAAGATGCTGGACCAGAAGGGGCCCCAGTCGAACGCGCCCATCGTCCAAGGGAACTTGAACATGACGAGCGGGTAGAACGTGAGGAGCGCGATCTGCACCACGAGCACGCCGAGCGCGCCGAGGTACTTGCCGAGGATGACCTCGGAGTCGCGCACCGGGAGCGTGATCAGGAGCTCGATCGTGCCCATGCGCTTCTCTTCGCTCATCGCCCGCATCGTGAAGAGCGGAATGGTGAGGAAGCAGATCCAGGCCGGGACGAAGTCGAACATGCGGCCGAGCGACGCGCGGTCGATCTGCCAGATGCCACCCTGATAGAAGAAGAAGTACAGGCCAAAGAGCACCATGCTGGCGCTGATGACGATGTAGGCGAGTGCCGAGTTGAAATACCCGGCGAACTCGCGCTTGGTGATGGTCCAGAGGTTCTTCGCGAACGAAGCGCGAACCTGCGGGGGGGCGCCGCGAGAGGGAGCGGGAGCCTTCGCTGCGGCAGCGGGCTTCTCGTCTTCTTCCTCTTCCTCTTCCTCGTCGTCCTCTTCTTCGTCCTTCTTGGACGCCTTGGAGGCGGCTTTCACGGGCGGCTTGGGATCGGAAGCAGCCTCTTCGTCGTCATCGGAGGAGTCGTCGTCGTCCGAGGTGTCGTCCTCGTCGTCGTCGTCTTCCTCCGCGGCCGCCGCGAGCTTCTTCTTCTTCTCTTCTTCTTCCTTCTTTTTGTCGCTCATGGCTCAGCCCTCGTCCTCGTCGTCATCGTCGTCGTCCTCGTCGTCCTCGTCGTCTTGTGCGACGGCGGCCGGCTCGGCCTTTCCTCCGACTTGGCGGTTGCGGCGCTCTTCGCCGATGGTGAGGTGGCGGAAGACGTCTTCCAGGGTTTGTGTGTCGCGGTGGAGCTCGAGGAGGACCCAGCCCTTGTCCGCGATCGCCCGGAAAATGTCGGCGCGGAGGTCGGAGTCGCGCTCGCTGGTGAGCTCGAACGCGTGGGCGCGGTCGTCGGTGGGGAGCTCGTTGACGCGGGTAGCGCCCTTGATCGAGCGGAGCAGGTCGGCCACTTCGGGCTCGCGCGGGAGGGCGCCGGTTCCGCGGTACGGCGAGTCGGTCGACTCTTGCACCGAGACCACGTAACGAACGCGCCCGCTCTTGCCGCGGATCTCGTCGAGCGAGCCGTCGGCCACGACCCGACCACGCGACACGATGATCGCGCGGGCACAGGCCGTCTCCACTTCTTTGAGGTTGTGGGTAGAGAGGAGGACCGTGCGGTCCTTCGCGAGCTGCTTGAGGTAGTCGAGGAACTCGGCCTTTTCGTTCGGGTCGAGATCGCTCGTGGGCTCGTCCAGGATGAGGATGCGCGGGTCCTTGATGAGCGCCTGAGCGAGGCCCACGCGCTGGCGGTAACCGTGCGAGAGCTGGCGAATTTCTTTGCCGAGCACCTGCGCCAAGCCCGCCACTTCGACCACGGCCTTCGCCCGCTTCTTGAAGGTGCTCTCGTCCAGGTTGCGAAGGTCGGCGGCGAACTTCAGGTACTCGTACACGCTCATCTCGAGGTAGAGCGGCGCGCGCTGCGGCAGGTAGCCGAGGTTCTCACGGACCGCGAGCGGGTGCTCGAAGACGTCGTGGCCGTTGATGCGCGCGGTGCCCGAGCTCGGAGCGATGAAGCAGGTGAGAATGCGCATCGTGGTCGACTTGCCGGCGCCGTTAGGCCCCAGAAATCCCACGATCTCTCCGCGATTGACCTCGAAGTTGATCTTGTCGACCGCGCGAAACGACCCGAAATTCTTCGATAGGTCGCTCGCGTAGATCATCACGTCGGTGGACATCCGACCTCCCGAAAGATGAGTAAAGGATTGGCGGTGCCCCGCCAGGTCGCTGCCCCGAACCGGGCAAGCTCGAACATTGTTCCCGCCTACGTACAAACTTCGTCGGACCGGGGAACGACCCCGACGAAGCTCCGTGCCGCACGAAGCGACACGTTGAAACCGTGAATTTTTGCGGGAAATTCGTACCGACACGCCCCGCGGGCGCGCATCCTATCGACACGATCGGCGCTGTCAACGAAACGTTCCCTCTCGCCCGTCGCCACGCGCGGGTCGTTCGGTCCAGTCGCGTGTTCTTTACCTGCATGGATGCGCAGGTCAGGACTTCCGATCTCGATTCGAGCCTTTTCGTTACCTAGGCAGCCTTCAGCGGCTGCGACGGAGCCACCCGAACGGCGAGATCCCGAGCTTGAAGCGGAGGAACAGCCCCGCCACCGCCATCACCACGATGGCGAGGTAGCGATAACCGACGCCGAGCTCGAGCGCCCAAGATGACGGAGGCGGCTTCACGTGGATCGCGCCGAGGACCGCGCTGCGCTCTTGGTTCACCGCCCCGCTCGGCGGGCCCGCCGACACCAGGAGATAGGCGTGCGAGACGGACGGGATCACGGTCATCGAGGTGTGCTGCACTTTGCCGCTCGCCTCGTGCTCACCCTCGAGCTGGTACGCGTCCACTCCATCCACCACGCCCTCCACGGCGGCCGGAGCGGGGCCGACGGGCACGATGGGCGGATACTGGTCGGCGAAGAAGCGCCACGCGGTCTCGAGCATCGGCTTCGGATCGAACCCGATCCGTGGGCGCGGAGGGATAGGCATCGCGTAGACGACGAACGCGGTGCGGGTGCCGGCGCGAAAGTGGAGCGCGCCGACGAGCCCGATCTTGGGTTTCCACGGTGCCATGCGCACCTGCAACCACGCCGCGATCGGATCGGGCTCGTTGTGGAGCCACGTCTTCGGCGGCGGGGGATCACAGTCGCCAAACGCATCGTGCCCTTGGCCGGCGCGCGTGAGCACGCACGGCGACGGGGAAATCTCCTTGGTTCGGAGCACGAAGGCGTCCACGTCGTGGACCAGGCTCTCCCCTGCCCGCGCCACTCGCACACCAAAGAGCGCGATCACGAACACGACGGCGCTCGCCATCCACTGGAGTCGCTTCATGGCCCCCCCTCCCCGATGTGGGCAAGGGTACACCGCCGCGGCCGTCACGGCGGAGGGGAAATCAGCACGGATCGACCCGCTGACGTGGCATAGCGCCTCTTTCGATCCGGCCGCGCGAGGTGTAAATCGGACGCGCGCGCATCCACGCGGCTGTCTGGAGAATCCTATGAACACTCGCTCCGTCCTCGCCATGCTCGTCGTCCCGGCGTTCGCTCTCGTCGCCTGCCAGAAGAGCGAAGAGCCGAAGCCCGCGACCACCTCCGCGGCGGCCACCCCCTCGAACGCGACCTCCCCCGCGAGCGCGAAGGACACGACGGCGGCCACCTCGGTTCATGCGTTCACGATGAAGCGCCTCGACGGAAAAGAGGAGTCGCTCGCGACCTACAAGGGCAAAGTTTTGCTCGTGGTGAACACCGCCTCCCAGTGCGGCTTCACTCCGCAATATGCGGGCCTCCAGAAGCTCCACGAGGAGCTCGCTCCCAAGGGCTTCGCGGTCCTCGGGTTCCCCTCGAACGACTTCGGCGGCCAAGAGCCGGGCAGCTCGCAAGAGATCGCCACGTTCTGCGACTCCAAGTTTCACGTCACGTTCCCGCTCTTCGAGAAGGTGGTCACCAAGGGCGGCAACGCTTCGCCCCTTTATGCCTTCTTGGCCAAAGGCAACGGCGCCCCGGAGTGGAACTTCCACAAGTACGTCGTGGGCAAAGACGGCGCGGTCGTCAAGGCGTTCCCCAGCAAGGTGAAGCCCGAGGCCGACGAGCTCCGCAAGGCGATCGACGAGGCGCTGGCGGCGAAGTAAGACCGAGAGCAGAAGAGAGCAGAAGAGAGCAGGGGTGCCCCCACCCGCCCCGAGGAAAAAGCCCCAAGCTCGTCGTGCCCGCCACGATTCCCCGCGCCCCCGCACGAAACACACGATTGGCTTTTTCCTCGGTTCGGCCTCCCCCAAACTTCCTTCTCGGCTTTGCTCCGTCACGTCCCCCGCGCTACGCCACGATCGCAAAGCCTGCGAGGGAAGAGGGGGAGGCAAGAGCCCACGACACCCGCGGCGCGGCTCGATGGTGTCATGCACCTATCGAGGCCACATCTCGAGGAGATCGAGGAGCGCGACAATCAGTGCGAGCGTGACCAGCGCAAGAAGGCGCACGCGGAGCGGAGGGGATCGCGTGGGATTGCTCGTGGGCACTTGGAGGGTCGCGGGAGCGCGCTTGGTTGCGTGATAAGGGTGCATTCGAGTCGGAGGGCAGGAGCCTCGGCCCCTCGAGCTCCACCGCGGCGAGGCACAGAGCCGCTCCCGCGACTCGAGCAAGGCGCGCCAGAATCTCGGCGATGCGCTCGCATACCCCGTGAGCGAAAGCGCCGGTGGGTGAATACGCGGAACCGCGAGGGGACGACGAACATTCGACGCCCTAAACCAACTAACCAATTAAGCTCGAATCGCGAGGAATTTCCGAGTTCTGGTTGCCCTCACTGCCCGAGGGCTTCACCCCCGCGCCTTGCACGAGCATTTTTAGCCCCGGCGCGCAGGCGTGAATGCCGAGCACGAAGGTGCTCTCGCCGGACGAGGACGTGTCGAGGGAGCTCGTGGCAAAGCACCGCGCGATCGGCTCTTCGGGGTGAGGACTGCCGACTACCGAGCGGCGCGCGCTTTCCTCCTTCGTGGGCGAAGGATCCGATAGACTCCTTTCACCATGCCGGACTTCCTGCAGGCGCTCTTCTCCTCCGACGGCTTCATGCCGCATGGGCACTGCTACCTTTGGCGGCCGGAGGTGGTGTGGCTGCACGTGCTCTCCGACGCGTTGAGCGCGCTCTCGTACTTTTCCATCCCCATCACCCTTTCGTACTTTGCCCGGCAGCGCCGCGATCTCCCGTTTCGCTGGCTCTTCCTCGCCTTCGGCGCATTCATCATCTCTTGCGGTATCTCGCACGCGCTGGAGGTGTACACGCTGTGGAACCCGCTTTACTGGCTTTCGGGCTCGGTGAAGGCCGTGACCGCGCTCTCTTCGCTGCTCACCGCCGGGCTCCTGCTTCGCGTGATTCCTCACGCGCTGGCGCTCCCCAGCCCGGCGCAGCTTCGGCGTGCGCACGACGATCTTTCCCGTGTGGAGGCGCGCTTCCGTGCCGCGGTCGAGGGCATGGTCGACGGCTTCACCATCCTCGAGGCGATTCGCGACGATGCTGGGGAGGTGGTCGATTTCTACGTTCGTGACGCGAACGCGACCTCCCTTGCGCGACTGGGAACGAGCCGTGAAGCGCTCCTGGGCGCGCGCATTTCGCAGGCGCTTCCGCCCGAGCTGCAGAGCACCGAGCTGGAGCGCTATCTGCGCGTGGCTCGCACCCAGCAGGCCGCCGTTACCGACTACAAGATGCCGACCTTGGCCCAAGACATTCCACTCGGCGCCGTCCGCTGGATGCAGGTCGAGGTGGTCCCCTTGGACGATGGCGTCGCGGTGACGTCGCGCGACATCACGGTTCGCCGCCGCGCCGAGCAGTTCTTGCTGCAGAACATGGGCGAGGGTGTGTGTCTGGTGCGGGCTGCCAACGACGAGATCGTATTCGCCAATCCTCGTCTCGAGTCGATGCTTGGCCGCGAAGCCAACGCGCTGGAAGGCCAGTCGGCCTCGACCATCGGGCTCGACGTCGCCACCTTGAAGGCGCGCCCGCACGTGTTCGAGGAGGAGCAGGTCGAGAAGGGCGGTAAACGCACCTGGATACGCACCAACAAAATCGAGCTCGAGCATCCGGAGTTCGGCCCGGTGCTGCTGATCACCAAGACGGATATCACCCAAAGGCGCACGGAGGAGCTCGACCGGTCGCGTTTGGCTTCCATCATCGAGTCCACCCACGACGCCATCACCAGCAAGAACCTCGAGGGCATCGTCGAGACCTGGAATGCCGGTGCCACCCAGCTGTACGGGTACTCGGCGGCCGAGGTGCTCGGCAAGGCCATGTTGACGCTGGTGCCGGCGGAGCTGGCGGACGAAGAGCGCGATCTGGTGGCCCGGGTGACCTGCGGCGACCGGGTCGACGTGCTGGAGACGGTGCGCGTGCACAAGGACGGCCGCCGGGTGGATGTCTCGCTCGTGGCCTCGCCCATCGCGAAGGAGGGCGGCGAGATCGTCGGCATTTCCACCGTCGCGCGCGACATCTCGCAACGCCGCCGCGACGAACGGCTGCTCCAGGCATCGCTGCGTGAGAAGAGCGTGCTGCTGACGGAAGTGCACCACCGGGTGAAGAACAACCTGCAGCTCGTGATCAGCCTTGTACGCATGCACGCCGACCGGGTCACCGACGAGGTGGCGCGAGGGGCTTTTGCCGACACCGAGTCGCGAGTTCGGTCGGTTGCGCTCATGCACGAGCTCCTGTACCAATCGAAGGATCTCGGCGAGGTCTCCCTGGAGGCGTACGCCAACGCCCTCGTGGCGGCGCATGCGCACACGAAGCGCGCCGTGACCTTCGATATCGTTGCCTCGGCCGTTTCGCTCCCCATGGACAAGGCAGTACCGCTGGGAATGATCTTGAACGAGCTGCTCACCAACTCCCTCAAGCATGCGGCACTGGCCCAGCCCGACGGCGAAGCCACCATCCGCGTGGAGGTGTTGGCACCCGAGGTTGGCGGCCCTACGAGCGACGCCGACTGGGTGCTCACGGTAGCCGACAACGGTGCCGGATTTTCTCCCGACTTCGATCCTCGGGCCTCGGCCGGGCTCGGTATGCGGATCATCCTGGCGCTCACCGATCAGCTCGCCGGTAAGGTGCAGTTTCTCACCACCGAACGCGGCGGTGAGGTCGTGGTGACCTTTCCGCAGACCGAGCGGCAGGAGACGGCCTCGTGACCACGGTGCTGGTTGTCGAAGACGAGGCGCTCATCGCCGACGACATCCAGCGCACGTTGGTGCGTCTCGGATACCTGGTGCCGACCACCACCGGAACCGCCGAGAACGCGCTTCGCGAGGTGGAGCTCCGCCCGCCCGGGTTGGTGCTCATGGACATCAAGCTCCGCGGAAAGATGGACGGCATCGAGGCGGCGCAGGCGATCCGCCTTCGCTTCGACATACCGGTGGTCTACCTCACGTCGCATTCCGACGAGGCCACCCTGGTGCGCGCCAAGGCCACCAACCCCCACGGCTACCTCCTCAAACCCTTCACCGATCGGGAGCTCCGCACCGCCATCGAGGTGGCGCTCCATCGGCACGAGCTCGAGGTGCGCATCGCCACGCGCGAGCGATGGTTCTCCACCACCCTGCGGTCCATCGGCGACGCGGTCATCGCCACGGACCAGCACGAGACCATCACCTTCTTGAACAGCGTGGCCGAGCGCCTCACCGGGTGGGGGCAAGAAGCGCTCGGGCGCCCGCTCTCCGAAGTGTTCGTGCTGGTGGACCCCGAAGGCCGTCGCGTGCCTAGCCCGGTAGCCGCCGCGCTCGCCCGGAGCGTGGCCGTGGAGCTGCCCCCCAACACCGGGCTGGTGGTCAAGACCGGAAGGCAGATCGCGGTGGACGACAGTGCCTCGCCGATCATCGACGAGAAAGGGCACCTGCTGGGGGGCGTGGTGGTGTTTCGCGACATCACCGAGCGGCGGGAGCTCGAGGCTCGCGTGGCGCGTACCGAGCGACTCGCGTCGCTGGGGACCATGGCCGCAGGCGTGGCCCACGAGATCAACAATCCGCTGACGTTCGTGAGCGCGAACATCGACTTGTCCAACGAAGGTTTGCGAGAGGCCATCGATACGTTGCGCCGCGCCTCGGTGCCCGGCAGCCGCGCAGGCGCCATCGAGCAAACCGTGACGCAGCTCGACGGCCTTTGCAGCGCCCTCTCCGACGCCAGCGATGGCGCCGAGCGCGTCCGCCGCATCGTACGCGACCTGCGTAGGCTCGCCCGCGGCAACGAGCAACCGCAGTCGGAGCTCGATCTGCGGAAGGTCATCGGCGATGCGGTCAAGCTCACCGCCCACACGGTTGGGCAGCGCGCGCGGGTGCGCCTGGAGCTTGGGCCGGTACCCCGGGTCAAGGCCGACGAGGGTGGCCTGGGGCAGGTCTTCGTGAACCTGCTCTTGAACGCCTTCGAAGCCATCGGCGACGGCCGCGACGGCGACAATGAGATCGTCGTATCCACC
>JAAFHV010000180.1 GCA_013297655.1 Myxococcales bacterium
GGGAACCGCGACAGCGCCGCGACGAAGCCTCCCATGAACCCACCCTGGCTGAACCCGCTCACCCCCACGTTCGGCGTGACCTCGGCGCGGAGATACCGAAGGAGCGCGCGCCCCTCGTCCACCGTGGCGAGGTTCAGCGCAAAATGCTCGGCGACCGTGCGGATTCGAGGGCCGATTTGCCCGCTCGGTCGCCGCGTTCCGTAGAGCGGGCTCTCGAGCGAGAGGGTGCCGATGCCCTCCCGGAGGAGGTGACGCGCGAAGAGCCGACGCCTGAAGAAGCCCTCTTCTGCCGTCGCCGCGAGGAGCACGCACACCCCGCGCGTGACCTTCGGGAGCAAGAGCTCCACGTGCGCGCGACGGGCCTCCACGGGCAAGAGCCGCGCGAGGGGCGACTCGAAGGTGCCCTGCCGTATCCGCACGCCGAAGCGCCTTTTCTCGGGTGAATCCCACGAGATGCGCGCCTCGCCCACGTCGCGTTCGGCGGTGTAGTCGCGAATCTCGTCGCTGATCGCGCGGAGGCGAGCGACGTCGCCGAAGCCGTGCTCGAAGAGCTTCCCCTTCCGCGCCATCCGCGCGACGAGCCGATCGAGCAGCACGTGAAAAAGAGGAGACGCCATCGCGGCGGCCCAACTACCACGGACTGCACCTTCGACCCCGCCAGACCGCCCAATCGCCGGGTGCAACCCGTCGAAAGCCCCCCTCGCTCCCTCGGAGCACGTGAGGAACGCACGGACTCGGTCCGTTGCTCGACAGGCTGCTAGACTCGCGACCGAATGGACCCCGAGTCCCGCATCGGATCCCTTTTGGGGGGGAAATACCGGCTCGAGAAGCTGCTCGGCACGGGCGGTATGGGAGCGGTGTACGAGGGCCTCCACGAAGGTGTCCACAAGCGCTTCGCGATCAAGGTGCTCCGCGGAGAAGCGTTTTTGGACGACGGCAGCCGCGCGCGCTTCGGAAAAGAGGCCCAGGCCGCCGCGAAAATCGAGCACCCGAACGTGGTCGCCGTGTTCGACGTGGGCGAGACGGAAGACTCGGCCCCCTTCATGGTCATGGATCTTCTCCGCGGGCGCTCGCTGTTCGAGGCCCTCGAGAGCGGCCCGATGGCCATCGCCGACGCGGTCGACATCGCCTACGAGATGCTCTCGGCCCTCGAGTGCGCCCACCGGGCCGGCATCGTCCACCGCGACATCAAGCCCGCGAACGTGTTCCTCGAGGAGCGCGCAGATGGCACGACGCAGGTAAAATTGCTGGATTTCGGCGTCGCCAAGTTCGCGGGGCCGGACGACGTCAGCCTCACCCAATCGGGCGCGATCGTGGGCACTCCGCTCTACATGGCGCCCGAGCAGTTCCTCGCCGACCGCGAGGTCGACGGCCGCGCGGACGTGTGGGCCGTCGGCGCGACGCTCTTCCAAATGCTGACCGACAGGCCGGTGCACCTCACCACGAGCGCCACCGCCGCCGCCGCGAAGGTCGTGAGCGAGACCGCCCCGCGCGTAAGGAGCATCCGCGAAGACGTCGACGAAGAGCTCGACGCGATCGTCGCCAAAGCCCTCTCGATCCAACGCGACCTCCGCTTCGAAAGCGCGAAGCACATGATGCAAGCGCTCGATCGCCAGCGCGTCGGCGCATCGGAGACGCTCCCGGGGACACTCTCCACCCCCAGGGTCTCGTCGATGCGCGGCTCCCCCCCGAGCAACGACGCGCTCCAGGACCAAGAGCGCTCCGGCATCGTTTCCACGGCTACGCCGGTCGAAAAGGCTCCATCTTCGTTCGGAAAACACGCGCTCCTCGGGCTCGCGAGCGGCGTCGCGGGGGCGCTCGTCACCGTGGTGCTCGTGCTCCAGCGCCCCGACCCCGCGGGCATTCCGGCGAGCCCGCTGCCGCCGTTGCCCACCGCGCCGGACGTAAGCAAGATCGCGGTCGACCCACCCCGCGATCCGGAGCCGGCGCCCTCGGTCTCGAGCGCGCCCTCGGTCGCGCCGGTCACGACCAAGATCCGCACGCTCCCCACCACGTCTCCTTCGTCGAAAGCCAAGTGCGAGGACGGGCAAGTCGAGTCCCGCGGCCACTGCTGCCCGCGCGGCCTCGTCTGGCAAGCCGAGCACTGCGAACGCCCCCTCGCGACCGACTTCTAACCCGCGACCGGCGGATCGGTCGGCAAGGCTCGTCGAAGGTCGACGCCGCCAGGCCGTCGTCGCCAGCGAAATAAGCAACCAAATCGTTGCACATCGCAGCAGCCGAGCTTAACATGCAACCAGGAGGTTGCACGATGTCGAGCACGGATCGTATCGAGAAACGCATTGTCATCGCCGCGTCGAAGGCGCGCGTCTGGAGGGCACTCACGGATACCAAAGAATTCGGCGCGTGGTTCCGGGCCGAGCTCGTCGGCACGTTCGAGGTGGGCAAGATCACACGCGGGAAGAGCACCTATCCCGGATTCGAGCACCTCACGATGGAGCTCGAGGTCGAGCGGATGGACGCAGAGGAGCTCTTTGCCTTTCGCTGGCACCCTTATGCCGTCGAGGCCGGAGTGGACTACTCCGCAGAGCCGACCACCTTGGTGGAGTTTCGTCTGAAACACGTCGATGGAAAAACCGAGCTCGTCGTCACCGAGTCGGGATTCGACCAGATCCCCGAGCACCGCCGCGCGGAGGCCTTCCGAATGAACACCGGCGGCTGGGAAGTGCAGGTGGAGAACATCCGATCCCATGTCACCGGTTGAAATCACGCCTCGTCACGTTCGCGCACGCGACGCTCGTGACGCCGCTCCCCTCTTCGCCGCCCTCGGCGACGAGACACGACTCGCCCTCCTCGGGAGGCTCTCGTCGGGTGGCCCGGGCTCGATTGCCCACTTGGCGCACGGCTCCAAGGTGTCGCGTCAGGCGATCACGAAGCACCTCGAGGTGCTCTCGTTCGCCGGGCTCGTCACGAGCGAAAAGCAAGGCCGCGAACGGGTGTGGAAGCTCGCCCCGGAGCGGCTCGCCGCCGCCCACGCTTACCTCGACCACATCTCGCGCCAGTGGGACGACGCGCTCGAGAGGCTCAAAACGTTCGTAGAAGAGTGACGGCGGCCGAGAACCTGGCGCCTACAAAAGACGAAGACCCCGCCCACACCAACCCAGTGTGCACGAGGTCTCCGGAGGCAGCGCGGAAGAGGGGAAGTCCCGCGCTGCGCTCTTTCACCGTGGCCGTCCCTGCGCTGAAAGGCTCAGTTTTGGTCCACGGTGAACTCTACCCAATCGCTCCACTCGAATGCCGTCTTGTAGCGGTAGCCGCGCACCCGCATTCGCCACTTCGTCGCCGCTTCGCCCGTCACGGTGAAGTAGCTCACGCTCTTCGGTACCGCCGAGTTGTTGTTCGCGAGCGGGTTCATCCCCGCGTCGCTGAAGGGGCTGTTCGGGAGCACCTCCCAGCCGCCGTACTGGTTCACGTAGTTGAGCTCCACGTCGCAGCACGAGGCGCTATTGTCCTTGAACGACGTGGGCACCGATACCTTGAACCAAACGTTCGAGTCTTTGGACTTCTTGTAAGCCGAGCCCGCGACGGGTGCCTTGTCGAGGGTGAGATTGGGCTTGCCCTTCACCGCTGCGGTGGAGGTCTTCGCCGTCACTTTGAAGTCGATCGCGGCGGTGCCGGTGCAGCCGTTCTTGCCAGTGACGTCCGCGTGGTACGAGCCCTCGGCGAGGGTGTCGAAGTGCGTACCGTTGTAAAGCGAAGGGCCGTTGGCGAGGTTCATCGGGTTCACCGCGAACGTCTTGTCGAACGAGCCGCCGTAGCTCTTGTTCGACACGTGAAGATCGAGGGCGCAGCCGCCGGTGCCGGTCACCTTCAGCTTTTGCGGATCGTCCTCTGCAAAGCTGCCCCCCGGCACCGAGAGCGAGCCCACGTTCCCTGTCGCGGGCTTCGCGCCAGGAATGCCCGGAACCGCCGGCGGAGCGACCGGAGGCTGTGACGAGCCCGGCGCGGTCGGCGCGGGCGTCGTCGGGGTAGGCGTCGTCGGAGTAGGCGTCGTCGGAGTAGGGGCGACCGGGGGGACGCGCTGCGGAATCACGATCCGCGGGCGGGCGGTACGCAGCACGATCTCCGAAGCGTTTCCGCGACAAGGAGCTCGCGGGACGACACGAATTGCGACCGGACCGCCGTCCGCGGCATAGGGCCCGGTACGGTACGCGAGCGGGTACGCCGAGCGTGTCCCGAGGACCGCATCGACCGCCTGAGTGTGCACGAACGCGCGCGCGCCGAGCGGCCTCACCGCGACGTCGACCGTGCAGCGCCCGATGCCCGCCAATCGAAGCGCTACGATCGAGCCGGCGGGCACAGCGCCGTCGTCCTCCGCGCCCACCACTGAAGCGCCCGCGAGCTGGCTCACGATCGGAAAGAGGGGACGCCCCTGCGCCGACGCCGAGCCCGCGCTCGTCGCGAGCCCGAGGCCGAGAGCCAACATCGCGACCGTGGAAAGGCACCTACGCTTCGACATGGACACACCTCCGGGGAGCACGAGCGCCATCTCGCGTCGTCTCTCCCCACGCTGAGCCGGTCCTCCTCGACGTGATGCACGCGCGCCGAAAAAAAGCGCACCGCCATCCGTGTTGCCGCCGAGGCGCAACCTGGCACAACAGGCTGCGTCTCAATCCCTTGTTTTCATTGAGCATTTCTGCGACGACACTGGGCACGGGTCCTGCTACGGCGGCTGTCATGCGTCCTGTCGCCCGAATCATCGCCCACGTCCTTGCCACCACCGCCGTCGTCGCCTGCGGAGGAAAGACGGTCGACATCCCGGACGAGGGTGCAGGCACGCCGACTCCGAACCCGACGACGACCACGACCACGAGCCCCACCACGACGTCGGTGCCGCCCACGCCCACGTTTCCGCCGACCCCGCCGGTGCCGACCACGCCGCCCACGTGCACCACCGCCCCGAGAGTGCTCCGCGGCGACGGCTGCACCGACCTCGTCTATCACGCGTGCGGGACCCCCGCCGGAGTCGACGCGTCCGACGGCCTCGACTCGAAAGAGTGCAGCCTCGTCTGCAACACCGGCACCGCGAAGCCGAACCAGTACTGGGGCTGCAGCGCGTACCTCCTAGACGATCAGCCCGGGCCTTCGTTCAATTGTTACACGTGCATCGAAGGTCGCAGGCCCGAGGGGTACGTCGAGCCGATCGTGGACGCCACCGTCGCGGGTTGGCTCGCGCACGCCGCCGATCTCGAGCGCGTGTCGATCGACGCGTTCCAGATTTTGCAGCGCGAGCTCACGTTCCACGGCGCGCCGAAAGCGGTCGTCGCCGAAGCCGCACGCGCCGAAGCCGACGAGATCCGCCACGCGCGCATGATGGGAAACCTCGCCGTCCGCGAGGGGGCTTCGCTCGCGCCGGTCGCGGTGGTGCATCGCGCGCCTCGTGCCCTCTTGGAAATCGCGCTCGAGAACGCGGTCGAAGGGTGCATTCGCGAGACGTACGGCGCGGTCGTCGCGGGGTACCAGGCCGAGCACGCGTCGCGGGTCGACGTGCGCAAGCTGATGACCTCGATCTACCGCGACGAGACCGCCCACGCGGAGCTCGCGTGGAGCGTGCACGAGTGGCTCATGGGCAAGCTCTCGCGTGACGAGCGCGCCCAAGTCGAGCTCGCGATGCACGAAGCGATCGCGGAGCTCGCGGCCTCCGCGGCAGTGCCGGTCCCTTGGGAGCAGCAAGATCGGCTCGGCCTCCCCGCCTCGGACGACGCGCGCAAGCTCGTCCGTGGACTGCGCGTGCACCTCTTCATGCGCGAGCTCGCCGCCTGAGCCAACCCCCAGGACCCACGCGCCGCGCCTCACGCGGTGCGCGCAGCCATCGGATATCGTTAGCGATCTCGCTTTGTCGACGCGACGCCATCGAGCGCGGCGCGTGCGCGCTATTCTCGTTGGGGCATGGCTCGCTTCGTCCTCGGCGCACGGTACGCCTGCACGACGTGCCTCACGCGTGGGGTCGATCGCGCGTGCCGATGCTCGAAGAACAAGAAGGCCACGCCGCAGATCCTCGACCTCGCGGCCGAGCTCCTCGACGACACGACGCGCGAGCTCTTCGCGACCCGTGAACCGCGGCCGGTCCAACGACGCGACATCGCCGCCCACTTGCTGCGGTCGAAGGTCGAGTGGGCCGTGAGTGGGCTCCTCGCGCTCGCATCCCTGCTGGTGATGGACTTTTCGGTTCCGGCGACCGCGGGCACGGTGGTGGCGGCGCTCGCGTTCTTCGCGTCGGTGCTCGTCGGCACGCGGCTCTTCGTCTTCGTGCTGGCGCTCCTCGTGCGGGTCGCGCTCGCGATCGTGTTTGCGTTGTTAGGGCTCGCCAGCACGCTCGTCTCCGGGCTCGCGAAGCGCAGAGACACGCTCGGGGCTCGCTGCTTCACGCTCGCGACACGCGTGCTCTCGTTCATGAGCCCCGACAAGACCTGCCAGGTACGTTGGCCAAAGGTAGGCGCTGGGGCGACGGAGGTCGCGGGGCACCTCACGGGCCCGCTCCGGCCGCGGGTCGCGGAGGGTGTGCGCGGCGCGCTCCACGTGGCCGACGCGGAGCTCGAGACGTTCGAGATCACCCTCGCGAGCGGCGAGCGGATCTCGGTCGTGGCGGGCGCGGGCCTTCTGCGTGTCGAGGAGGACGCGATCCTCGGGAGCACCGCGATGCCGCGCGGGGATCGCCTCTTCGCGGAGGGCGCGCGCCTCGACCTCGCGTCGGTCGTGGTGACGCTACGAGGTGGCGCGTGGCGGGCCTCGACCTCTCCGGCGGGCGAAGCCGCGGGCTTCCGGTCGGCACCACGAGCCCGCGAGCTCGTCGGCACCGAGGATGCCCCCCTCGAAGTGGCGCTGCTCGCCCGTGCGCGCTGAGGAGACGGGGCACGGGTCGGTCGGTCGCGCGTCGCCCGAGAGCCGACCGTCGTTGAGAGCCGACCGTCGTCGAGAGAACCCCGAGAGCCGACCGTCGTTCGCGAGAGAACCCCGAGAGCCGACCGTCGTTCGCGACAACCCATTGAAACTATAGCGTTTTGCCTCCGAGCGACCCCTTCAAAACGCAAACGGCGCCGGCAGGAGCCCAGCTCCTACCCGCGCCGTCGACACTCGAGCCGAAGTCAGTCGTCCTTCGACTTCTCGTCGTCTTTCGACTTCTCGTCGTCCTTCGACTTCTCGTCGTCCTTCGACTTCTCCTCGCCGTCGGTCACGTCTGCCTTCTTCTCCTCGGCCTTCACTTCCGGCTTCGGCTCGGGCTCGTCGGACGCGTCATCGTCGTCCTCGTCCTCGTCCGCGGACTTCTTCGCTTCGACCTTGGGCTCGGAGCTCTTCTCGTCGTCGTCGGCCTCGTCGTCGTCGGCCTTCGGCGCGGGCTTCTTCGCGGGCTTCTTCTTGAGGCCCTTCTTCTGTCCGGCGCTCTTCGCGGCCTTGGCGCCCGGCACCTCGGGCTGCGTGTCCTCGTCGGTCGCGTTCGGCTCGGACAGACGCGGGAGCTCGTCTTCTTCTTCGTCGTCCGTGTCGCCGACCTCGCCCCCGGGGGCCCCAGCGGCAGCGAGCGCGCCCTCACCGAGCGAGGCCTTCGACATCGCCCCTTGCGGGTTCTTTCGCGCGTCCTCCCAGAACTTTGCGTAGAAATAGGCGCACGCGAGGGCCGTCACGAGACCAATGCCCTGGCTCGTCGAGAGCTGCACCACTTCGGTCTTCCCGAACGACGCGGGTCGAAGGGTCACGAACGCCACGATCGCGGGGATGAACGAGAGCACACGGGCCACCATGCGCACCGTCGCGTCTTTGATTCCGAGCGCGATGCCGAACGTGAACGCGAGCGCGAAGAACAAGAGCGACGCGCTGAGCATCCAGTGCTCCCCGATCGCAGGTCCGAACGAGCCTCGCTCTTCGTCGTCACGGAGGATCTCGAGCGCGAACCGAATCGCGCCGTACGCGAACACGAAGAGGAAGAAGATCTGACCGCGGAACTTCTGGTTTTTGCGCTGCCAAAGCACGAGCACCAGCAAGAGCAGACCCGTGAGCGACTCGTAGAGCTGCGTCGGATGAACCGGGAGCGACGCGTTCGTGCGGATCACGTCGGCGCCGATGGGCGTGCCCCCGAACAGCTTCAAGTGACGGAGATAGGCCTCGGGGCCGTCTTGTCCGGCCATCGTGCTCTCGGGCCAGTGCGGGAACGTGCCCACCTTGCGGAGCCAACCCGGCGCGCCCTCGGGGAGACGCTTCCCGAAGTCGCAGCCGAAGAGGTAACACCCGATGCGCGTGACCAAGAGGCCCGAGGCCAAGCTCGGCACCGCCACGTCGGCCCACGGCATGAGGCTGATCTTCTGGCTCCGCAGGTAGAGCCAGCTCGCCAAGAAGCCGCCCAAGAACCCGCCGTACGCGACCAATCCGCCGGTGCGAAGATCGAATATCGCTTTGAAATCGTGAAACTTATCGGGGTTCGTCACCACGTAGAGCAGACGCGAGCCAGCCACCGCCGCGAGGGCGACGATGACGTAGCAGTTCGCCATCGTCTCCTTCGGGAGACCGTCGCGCTCGGCGAGCGTGAGGGTGAGGTACCAGCCGATGACGAGCGAGAGCCCGAGCATCACGCCGTACGAATAGATGGGGAGGTTGGTCGACTCGAGCTTCGAGTCCTTCAGCGCGAACCCCGCCACGCCGCAGATGAGCGCGACGACGATGCCGCCGATGAACGAGCCGTTGTCCGCCTTTTTCCGCGCATAAAGCGCGTAAATCACCGAGATCGCGGCCACGAGCGCGAGGCCCCACCACAGCTTGAGCGGGGTATGGGGGAGCGGGATGCGAAAGAGGATCGGATGCATGGCGTGCGCTTCGTTTACCAAAAAACACGGGCGCCGCGGAAGAAGCCGCAAAACGGGCGCCGCAAGCTGCCCGCCGAGCCTTTCGTGGTAGACAAGCGTCCGCCATGCGTGCCCCCCGATTCGCTCCAGTTTCGCTCGCGCTCTCGTCGCTCGTGATCGCCGTCGTCGCGGCGTCCGAAGCGTGTGTTCCCCCGGGAAATGCCGTCCCGGAAGACTCCGGCGCGCCCACGACGCAGGCCAGCGCGGCCCCCGTGTTCGTGCCCTCCGTCGGCGTCATGACGGAGGTCTTTTTCGACGATTTCGAGCGAAAGCCGACCGCTCCCGACGCGGAGAGCCCCTCCCCCGCCGGCGCACCGCGCGAAATCCAAGACGCGCAGGCCAAAGACGCAGCCCGCTCGGCAGACGCCTCGAGCGACGCAGGCCCCAAAGAGAGCAAAGACGCCCAAGCCAAGGGAGACGCCGCGGGCCCTGTCCCTGCCCAGGCCCAGGCCGACGCAGGGCGCGGTCACAAAGATCCTCACGGCGAGCCCGTCTCGACCCTCGGCCCCGACTGGACCCAGGCCAAAACGACCGCGTGGCGCATCGAGAACGGCTGGCTCTGCGGCCAAGGCGCGAAGAACCACGGCGTCTGGCTGAACCGGGTGCTCCCCATCAACGCGCGCATCGAGTTCGACGCCCGAAGCGAGAGCGGCGACGGCGACCTGAAGACCGAGGTCTGGGGCGACGGTCAGTCCGCCGCGACCACCGTGTCCTACACGAACGCCACGAGCTATCTCGCGATCCTCGGGGGCTGGAAAAACACGATCCACGTGCTCGCGCGCATCAACGAGCACGGCACCGATCGCCACGAGCTGCACGTCGACAAGGAGTCCGACGACGCCCGAAAGCGCCCTGTCGCCCCCGGCCAGAGCTACCACTTCAAGGTCGAGCGGACCGACGGCAAGACCGTGCGCTGGTCCGTAAACGGCGCGGAGATGCACTCCTTCAGCGATCCGCAGCCGCTCCAGGGCAACGGCCACGATCACTTCGGGTTCAACGACTGGGACGCCAAGGTCTGCTTCGACAACGTGCGCGTCACGCCTCTCTGAACGAGCGCGCCGTGCGCGTTCCTCGCGATTTTGGCGTAGCTCGCGGCGTTCGGTAGGGTTCGCGTCGCTCCGGAGGCGCGTGCCTCCCGACGCTCCCGAGCCGCGTGCCTCTCCACGCTCCCGAGGCGCGTGCCTCTCCACGCTCCCGAGGCGCGTGCCTCTCCCCGCTCCCGAGGCGCGTGCCTCCCGACGCTCCGGAGGCGCGTGCCTCCCGACGCTCCGGAGGCGCGTGCCTCCCGACGCTCCCGAGGCGCGTGCCGCCCGACGCTCCCGAGGCGCGTGCCGCCCGACGCTCCGGAGGCGCGTGCCTCGAGCATGACGAACGAGAGACACACGAGGCGTCCGCGATGGATGTGGCGTGTCTATCGTTCCCGGATCTAGAATCAGGGACCGCATCGCGCGGTAGGACGTCTCTTGGAACTCAAAGAGATCGAGATCAACATCTCCGAGCTCGAGCTCCGGCTCGACCGTCTCCGTGCGCTCTACGAGCAGTACTTCATGGGCTTCGAAAAGCTCGAGCCGCAGATCCAACGCAAAGACGTGGACCGGCGCTTCCAGATTTTGCGGAAGGTGAACCTCCGCAACACGGCGCTGCGCTTTCGTCTCAACGTCGCGGTGCAGAAGTACAGCACCTACCAAACCTACTGGGTCCGGATCTGCCGCCAGATCGAAGAAGGCACCTACAAGCGGCACGTCAAAAAGGCCAAAGCGCGCTTCGGTGAGGCCGGCCAAAACCGCAAGAAAGACCAGGACTTCGACATCGACGTGGACGTCGATCTCGCGGAGCTCGACAGCATGAGCGACGACGAGTTTCTCGCCAAGCTCCACCGCGACGACGCGAGCCCGGGGGCAGACGACGACGAAGCCCAAGACACCGTTCGCCCCGCCGCGATCGCGCAGAGCTTCGCGCCGGACAGCGCCTACGATCGTGTGTCGTCGCCGCGCGCTCCCGGTTCGTTTCGCGACTACGCGCCGCGCTGGGAAGAGGCCCCGAACACGCAGCCGAACCACGACGAGCACCACCCGCAGAGCTCGCCGCCGGGGAGCCTCTCCCCCGACACGCAGCCGCAAGCGTTCCGCCCGATGTCGGTCCAAGAGGCCCGCTCGCGAAACGAGGCGCCTCCCACCGACCCAGCGCCTCCGCGGCGCGACGTTCCCCGTACGCCGCAGATCCGCGCGATCCCCGGCCGTCGCGACGACAGCGTGCCTCCGCCGCCGCCCGCACGCCCGGTCGGTCGTCCCGCGAGCGCACCAAAAGCGGCGCCCGGCGAGCTCACCGAGGATCGTATCCGCCAAATCTACGCCCAGTACGTCCGCGAGAAGCGCGTGCGTGGCGAGTCGACGGCGACGACCACCTTCGAGAGCGTCGCGAAGAGCCTTCGCACCTCGAGCGCGAAGCTGCGCGGCCAACACGACGGCAAAGACATCGACTTCGAGGTCGCCGAAAAAGACGGCCGCACGATCCTTCGTCCGGTCGTGAAATAACCAGGTCTCCGCGCGATCGGCGCTCGTGATCGGACAACACCGCCCAGCGCGGGAGCGGAAGTGCGTTTCGTGATCGGACGACGCCGGCCAGCGCGGGAGCGGAAGTGCGTTTCGCGATCGCGCGCGAGTCCGCCGGGACGTCGACGTCACGTCCGTTCACGACCCCAGGGCGGCCTGAAGCGAGGCTCTCGCGCTCTCTAGTTGCGACGGCGGAGGATCTCTTCCTCCTCGTGCTCTTCGTCGCAGAACAGGATCGCGCAGTGGCGGCTGTTCTTCTCGCGCATCCGATTGCACAGCACGACCAAGTCCTCGTCCGCGTCGACCACGCTGCCGGAGGACGGCTGGCCCGTGCGGGAGTCGTAGGTGCAGTCGTCGAGCGCCACCCAGCGGCCTCGGTAGTCGTCGTTCTGACGAATCTCAGGCCACGACATGCGGTAACCCATCCAGCAACCACCTCGAAAGGGACACGACCACGGAACCGTTTGGGTCAGAAGAGCGTTAGCCCTTCCTGCAAGAGAGACCGCGGAACACCGCACCCGCTCACGCACCGCTTCGACCTACGGCGGGGGATACAGCGCGTCGTTCGCCCGGTCAAGCGACGCCCGTCGATTGCGCGGGGTCCTCGTAAGCCCGCGCTTCCACGTCGGCGTATGTGAACTTACGAAAAGGAAGAATTGCCCGCGACGGGGACGTGAAAGACTCCCGCCATGACCAAGCGACTTACCTCCGACGACATCCTCCCCACCGCGCAAAAACACCTCGATTCGTTCCACCCGGACGTGGTCGAAGCGGTCTCGAAGGCGGTCTCGTCGAACGACGTGGTCGTGCTCGGAATGGCGCAGAACCCGTTCGTGGGTCGCGCCCGCAAGGCGCTCAAGAACGCCGGCATCGCGAGCGAGTACGTGGGCTACGGCAGCTACTTCGGGGCGTGGAAGCAGCGCCTCGCGATCAAGCTCTGGGCGGGCTGGCCCACCTTCCCGATGGTGTTCGTGAAGGGCAAGCTCTTCGGCGGTGCGGTCGATCTCGAGAAGGCGATCGCGGACGGCTCGTTCAAGAAGCTGCTCGAAGGCTGAGCACGCGCGTCGCTCGTCAGCGCAGCGCTTCGCGGTAGGCACGCACCGCCTTCGTCATCGGCGTGGTGTCTACGAACGCGAGGAGCTGCGCGAGATCGATCCCGGGGAGCAACACGCTCGCGGGCACGACCTCGTAACGATCGCCGCGGAGCTCGTGCACGGTGAGGGCACCGCCCTTCCAAATCCAGACCTCGCGGATGCCGAGCCGTCGGTAGACCGCGAGCTTCTCGAGCCCCCCGGACGTGAGCGCGACCTCGATCGCCAGGTCCGGGCGAGCGGGCTCTTTCACGTCACCGAGCACGTAACATTCGTCCGGCTCGAGCGCCGCGAGCGCGGCTTTGTCCTCGAGCGTCCACGACCCGTAGGGCGTGATGTCGAGCCCGCGCTCCATGCAGAACGCTTCGACGAGGCGTCCGATCATCGACTTGATGTGCTCGTGCGTGCGCGATGGGCTCATGATCTCGAGGCTCCCGTCGTCGAAGGCAAAACGCGGAGAGCCCTTGTCGCCGCGCATCTCGAGCATGCGTTGAAGATCGGCCCAGGTCGCACCGCGAAGCACGATCGCGACGCTGGAAGCGCATGCAAGCACCGCGTCGCCGATCGCGGGCGGCTCGCCTGACGGGTAGACATCGTGATCGGGGACGCGGAGAGCCATCTCTCGTCGAGGCTAGCGCGAGAACCTCCGTCGGCAAACGCGGCCCATCGCAGACGGGCCGACGCGATCGCTCGTTCGATGTACGTGCATCATACACCGAACCAGGAGCAGCCCGAGGGCGACGACACAGCCTCGCGACTCGGTCGACGGGCTTCGGGGCGTCTCCTTCGAGCTACGTCGCGGGTTTCTTCGCGGAGCGCTTTGACGAACGGCCCCGCTTGGTGCAAATCTGCCACACTCATGCGAAATCACGCGCTTTTCTGCCTTCCCCTTATCCTGTTCGCGGTGGTGCATTGTGGCGGGGACGAGGGCACGGCGCCCTCCTCGAGCACCACGGAAGATGGCGGCTCCGCGGTCACCCCGTCGCCGACGACGCCCCCGACGACCACGCCGACGGGCGAGCCCACGGGGCCGGATGCGACCGCGCCGAGCCCCTCCCCCCTTTCGCTCCCGAAGACGAGCGCGGGCTGCGGCAAGGCGGCGACCGCGAGCGGCGCGAGAGGCGAACGGCGCACCGTCAAGGCACAAGGCAAGGACCGCACGTTCGTGCGTTTCGTGCCCGCGGGCTACGATCCGTCACGCGCGTATCCGGTCGTCGCGGTGCTCCACGGCGTGGGCGCCACTGGCGCGCAGATGGCCGAGTTCGTGAAGATGCAGGAGTACGCCGCTGGCAACGCGATCGTGGTCTTCCCCGACGCCGCGGGCGGACAGTGGGATCTCAACGGCGACTCGGATCTCCTGTTCTTCGACGCGGTCCGTGAGGACCTCGAGGCGAACCTCTGCGTGAACCGCCAGCGCGTGTTCGCGGTCGGTTTCAGCATGGGCGGCTACATGACGAACCACCTCGGCTGCAAGCGCTCCGCCACGATTCGCGCGATCGTCCCCGCGGACGCGGGCTTCCCCGGAAGCGGCGCCGGATGCGGAAAAACAGCGGCCCTCGTGTATCACCGCACCGAGGACGACGTGGTCACGATCGACAAGGGCAAAGCCGCGCGCGATCGCTGGATCGGGATCGACGGGTGCCAGAAAACGAGCAAGCCGCTCGACGCGTTCGGCTTCGCGGGCAAGGGATGCGTCGCCTACGACGGGTGCCCCACGGACACCACCGTGTCGTGGTGCGAGGACACCGCGAGGACGGCGTACAAACACGACCTCCGCGACGTGTACCGCACCCCGATCTGGCAGTGGCTCGACTCGTTCGAGTGATCCCCACGCCGCGGCGGTAGCCGCTACGAGGCCCGTGCATCCCGCATGCATCGATCTCGCCGGCGCGTCTTCGCTGGGCCTCGTGAAAGCCCAGTCCGTTCGACACGTGCATGACACATGCATCGAGGAACGGCCTCGCGAGGGCGACCGTCGTGACGTCACTCCGAAACGCCGAAGGGCGCGCGAGCAGGGAATTTCCCTTCTCGCACGCCCGTTCGCTCGTAACCGTTTCGGAGATCAGTAGCCTGGGGGGAAGACCACCGCGACGAGGCCAAAGCCCGACGCGACCTTCGCGTCGAGGTACGCCATCTCGAGATCGTAGTAACCGGAGGGGGGCGCGGTATCCATGCCCGGGAGGCCGGTGCCGCCCCACGAGTTCTTCACGCGGATGAGATCGATCTTCGTGTCGCGCGCGAGGGCGCGGTCGAGGAGGGTGCGATCGGTGACGTCTTTGCCTGCTTCGAGCTTGGTGCCGTCGGCGAGGGTGGCCGCGTAGTCGAAGCCGAGCGTCATGTGACCGCCGGTGCGACCCGCGCCGCGCGCGTCCAAGGTGGCCTTCGAGAATTTCGAGCCAGTCTGCGCGTTGAAGTCGACGTTCCACCAGGTGAGCACGGGGGCCTGGTCGTGGAGCGCCTTCTGGATGCGGATCTGGTAGGTGCGACGGCCCGCTTCGTCTTCGGGGTAGCGAACCTCGACCCAAGATTTCGAGCCGCCCTGCTGGACCGCGTCGGAGAGAATTCCGGTGAGCACTTGGCCCGACGAGCGCGCGTTCGGCCACGCGATCTTCACGTCTTGCGGGCCGAGGATGCCGGCCGCGTCGCGCTTGGCTTTGCCCGCCGTGGTCGCCGTGAACGAGGCGCCCTTGCCGAACACGTCGTCGAGCTTCTTCACGACGTCCGGGGTGAGACCGAAGGCCTTGTCGAGCTCGGCGCGGACGAGCGCGCGGTCCTTGCGGGCCTCGACCGTCTTGAGGGCGCCGTTCTTGAGCGACTCGGTGAACGCGCGGATCGCGCTGCCCTGACGCGACGAGCGCGCGGCCTCGGCCTCTTCGGGGATGAAGTCCTTCTCGAGCATGCTTCCGAAACGAGCGACTTCCCAGCGGTAGAGCGACCAGGTGCCGCCGGCGGAGAACTCGCCCTTCGAGTCGATGGCGGTGTCCGGCCAGCTCGTGACCTTGGTGAACCAATCCCAGTACGTCGCGTAGCTCTCCGAGAGGTTGAGCTCGGCGTTCGTGGCGCGCTTGTTCATCGACTCGACCCAGCCCACGTGGGCGTAGATCCAACAGTTGCCGATGCTCTGGTTCTTGACGGACGACTGGACGACGCTCGTGATGTCGTCGGTCGCGACCTCCGTCTCGACGCCTTCTTCGCTCGGATCGACCACCGCGGAACAGCCCGCCGAGAACGACGCAGCGCCAAGGGCCAAGAGAGCGAGGAGGGGGAGACGCGTGAGCGAGAGGTCCGTCATGGTGAGTCCTTTTGCGAGAAGCGTGCTAGCCGCACCTACATGGTGCGCAGCGACCCAAATCATTGAAACGATAGCGTTCTATGGATAGCGAGCTCAGGGCGTTCCTGCGCGAAGGCCGGCTTCCGGTGGATCGCGGACGGCTCATTTGGGCCACGCACAGACCACCGCGCACTCACTTTCGGACGCGCTTCTCCTCCGGGACGCGCCCGAACGAGACGTCGGCCCGGGTCGCGAAACGGGCGAGCCCCTCCACCACCGCGGTCGCCTGCGCGAGGGCCGGCGCGTCGAGGGCATCGACGGTGTCGGCGCGGCTGTGGTGCACGTCGAAGTAGGTGGTCATGTCTTGCCGCGCGTCGAGGATGGGCACCCCGAGCGCGCGCAGCGGAGACACATCGGCGCCCCCCTCCGCCGAGACATCGGAGGGCTTCGCATCGAGCACGGTGGGCAGCGCGACCGGCACCCCGGCGAGCACACGAAGCTCCACAATGCGCCCCGTCCCGCCGTCGATCTCGAGCGCGGCGACGTGACGCGCGACCTCCGCGGCGTGGGTCGCCGCGTATGCTTTTGCTCCCGCGAGCGAGCTCTCTTCTGCCGCGAACAGCACCACACGGACCGTACGATCGGCTGGACGCGCGAGGAACGAACGCGCCGCGGCGACCACCACCCCGACCCCCGCGCCGTCGTCGACCGCGCCCTGGCCTAGGTCCCACGCGTCGAGGTGAGCCCCGAGCACGACCACGTCGGCCTTCGCCGAAGCATGCGCCCCGGGCGCCTCCGCCACCACGTTCGCGGAGGGCGCGTCGTCCGCGGTCTCGGTCGTGATCAGGAGCGACACGATCGCGGGCTTCGATTTACCTGCATCATGCAAGCGATCCGCGGAGCGCGAAGAGAGGGCCCCGGCGGGGATTTTTGCGCCGTCTTTTCGCATCGATCCGGTGTGGGGGCGATCCGAGTCGTCGGTGCCGACCGAGCGCACGAGCGCGGCGAGGGCCCCGCCCTTCTCGGCTTCGAGGGGGCACTTCGCGCGCACCCCAACCGTCTTCCCGTAGCCGCTCCCGTCGCGTTGGCGCTCCGTTCGAACGTTGCAAAATACAATCTTCTGCTTCACGTCGCGGGTCGCGATCTCTTCGGCAGACGCGACCTCGACGACCTCCGCGCGCACGCCATCCTTCGGGGTCGACACGCTCCAGCCGAGGGCGGTCACGTCGAGGCGATCGGCCTTGTCGCCGACGAGCTCGGCGCTCTCTGCTTTGCGGCGCCACACCGGCACCAACACCGGCTCGGTGTGCACGTTCGCGAAACCCAGGTCGCGGAGCGCAGTCACCATGAGCCCCACCGCCCGCGCGTCGCCGGGAGAGCCAGCGGGGCGCGGACCGACCTCCCGCGCGAGCCGCGCCGCCACGACGTACGCGAGCGGCTCTTCGGCTTTTTTCTCGGTCGCCGTGATCGCAGGCGGCGCTGCTGTCGCGCCACCACCACAGGCGGCGAGGAGCGTGACGAGACCGAGCGGACCGAAGCGTCGAAGGTGCACGGACGAGAAGTGCCCCTCGGACGCGCGCGACGTCAACGCTTTCTCGCGCGGGCGGCTATAGAAGCGCGGGTGCTGTCCGAAGACGACAAGAACGAGCGACGGGTGCTCATCGCGCTCCTCGTGGTGGGCGTGCTCTTCGCGGCGAAGCTGCACGGCTCGCGCGCGGCGCGAAGGGTGCACGAGGGGCACGAGACGGCCATCGTGATGACGGCACCCGCGCCGCAGGCCGACGCGCGCACGTCGGTCGTGATCACGCCGGGGCAAGTGACGTTGCTCGGGGCGGTGCCCTCCGAGAGCGAGCGAGCTTCCCTCGTCGCGACGGCGAAGGGTGTTTTCCCTGCTTCCGACGTGACGGAGACGCTCCATGTCGTCGCGAACGAGCCAACCTCGGCGACGGTTCGCGCGCTGCTCGCGGAGGCCGGACCGCTCCGGTGGGGCACGCTCTCACGAACCGCGCGTGCCCTCGTCGTCGAGGGCGAGATCGCGGCGCCGAAAGATCCCGCGGCGCTCGAGGCGGCGTTCCGTCGTGTCGCCGCCGGCCCCGTCACCGTCGCGATCGTGGCGCGGAGGGGCCCCTCCGCCGAGCCGCACGTGCTCGAGGCGACCCTCGCGTCGCTCTTCGCCGGGCCGCTCGAGTGGGCCTGGAACGGCGCGACCCTCGACGTGGCGTCGAAGGCGATCCTCGATCCGCTCGTGCCCTACCTCGCCCACCTCGAAGGCCTCGAGGTCACGATCGCGGTCACCCCGAACCCCGCCGAGCCGCCCGCGGAGTGGCAGACACTCGCCCTCGCGCGGGCAGAAGCGACGCGCCGTTACCTCGTCGAACGCGGCGCGGACGAGCGACATTTGGTCGTCGCCGCGACCCACCTCCCCCCCGAAGCGCCCCCGAAAGTACCGCCGACGCCGAAGCCCGTCCGCGTCGACGCCCGCTTTTTCGTACGCGAAACGCGCGCTCTAAAGTAGCGTTCAGGAAAGTCGGCGCGACGTGACAATGGCCAAATTTAAGATACAGTCGTGTATCTTAAATGAAGAAGCCGCTCCCGAAGCCTGCCGAGCTGCCTCGAAAACGGGGGCGCCCGCGCGACCCTAACGTCGACACCGCCGTGCACGACGCCACCCTGGATCTCCTCGCCGAGGGCGGCTACGCGAAGGTCACGATCGAAGCGGTCGCCTCGCGCGCCGGCCTCGTGAGGCCCACCATCTATCGCCGCTACGGCACCCGCGCGAAGCTGGTCAGCGCCGCGATTCGCGCCGCCCTCGCGACAGCGACCCCCACGGTGCCGAACACGGGCGACGTGGAGGCCGATCTGGTCACGTTGCTCTCCCAGCTCGCGCGCCACATCGCGAAGACTCGCCTCGGGCGCGCGATGCAAGGCTACGTGTCGCAGCTCGCACACGATCCGGAGCTCGCGGCGTGCATGTTCGAGGTGCAGGCCGAGCGCCGCGCCCTCTTTCGTGTCGTCTTCGATCGCGCGCGCGCCGAGCATCGCATGCGCGAGAGCCTCGACGACGACACGGCCTACGATCTGCTCGCTGGCGTCCTCTATTTTCGAGCGTGGTTCACGGAGAAACAGAAGCTCTCCGCTTCGCTCATCGCGACCGCGGTGCGGCTCGTGCTCCACCCGGCCCAGGCCCCCGCTTCTTCCTGAGCGAGCTCGACCAAGCGACGCGCACGCGCCCGATATGCATGCATGCTACACGTGACAGCGAGCGACGCTCATGTGTCTTCGTTCGCGAGCCCGAGCACCTCGAGGGCGGCTGAAAGATCGGCCGGAAGGCTCGCGCGCACGACGAGCGGCTCGTGGGTCGTGGGGTGCTCGAACGCGATCTCGGCGGCGTGGAGGGCGAGCCGCGCGAGGCCCGTTTTTGCGCGGATCTCGCGGTTGAACCAGCCCGTGCCGTAGTTGGAGTCGAGGGCGAGCGGGTGGCGGAGGTGCGCCATGTGACGCCGGATTTGGTGGTAGCGGCCCGTTCGCGGGCGGCACTCGACGAGCGACACGTGCTCGCCCGCCGCGAGCCTATGCACGTCGGTCACCGCGGGCACGCGCTCCTTCGTGCCCTCTGCTTTGGGGATCGCGTAGTCGACCACGAGCGACTCCGGCGCGACGCCGCGCACGATCGCGAGGTAGCGCTTCTTCACGCGCGCCTCGTCGAAGAGGACCCGAAGCTCGGCGGCGACCTCGGACGAGAGCGCGAACACGAGCGCGCCGCTGGTTCCGCGATCGAGGCGATGCACCGGGTACACGTAGGCCCCGAGCGCGTCACGGACGCGCATCATCACGACGTCACGATCGGGCGCGAGCTCCGTGCGGTGGCACAAGAGCCCTGCCGGCTTGTCGACCACGACGAGCGACGCGTCGCGATGAAGGAACACGACCTCGGGCCGAGGACCGGGATCGACCTCGGGATTGAGCATCGAGCACGAGGCTAGTAGGAGCGCGAACACGGGGCGTCAAAATTCCGGACACGCCCTAGACAGGATGGTGGGCCAGTGCACCTGAGAGCGCGGGTTACGCTGCGTCTTGGGAAAGAAACGGCGCAGAGCCGCAGCAGGAGACTGGCCCATGAGCAAGGTACGATTCGTCGGACTCGACGTC
>JAAFHV010000181.1:0-10410 GCA_013297655.1 Myxococcales bacterium
AGGCGTCGCTCTTGGTCCTCGGCACGCACGGCCGCAAGGGCCTCTCCCGGCTCTTCCTCGGCAGCGTCGCCGAGTCCGTCATGCGCCACGCACCCTGCTCCGTCCTAACCGTCCGATAGAGGCTGGTGCTTTTCGCCAATACCTTCGCCTGGGCGTCGTCGGACGTGCTCACGAACAGGAGTTCGTTCCGCGCGATCCTCCTAGCCCAGGCTCGGTCTTGACGAAAATCATCCAGCCTCTAGGGGGCCCGCGTTCCGCGTTCAGCGTTCCCCGCGTTCAGCGTTCCCCGCGTCACGCGTTCCACGCGTCACTCGTTCCGCGTGCCTCGCGTTCCACGTGTCTCGTACCTCGCGCCGCTCGCGTGTGGCGTCTCGCGTCTCGCGTCTCGGGTGAGGGTCCCTACGAGGCTGATTCTTTCCGTCAAGACCGAGCCCTGGCAAGGCAGGCGCGCGGTTATGCAAGGGAGCCGAAGGCGACCGGCATACGTAGGACGACCGAGCGAAGCGAGGAAGTCACGCCACGGACTCCTGTTCGTGAGCACGTCCGACGACGCCCAGGGCGAAGGTATTGGCGGAAAGAATTAGCCTCGTACGCCGAAGCAGGAGCGGATTGCTGTGGCTATTCCGCCGCCCTTTTCGCTTGTTTCTTCGAGGACGTCGGTGGCGAGCTGCTTCACCGGATCGGGGGCCTGGCCCATCGCGAAGGCGCGGCCGCTCACCGAGAACATCGGGACGTCGTTCAGCCAGTCGCCGACGACCACCGTCTCGGCGAGAGTGCAGCCGTGATGCTCGGCGAGCCACTCGAGGGCAGTGCCCTTGGTGCCCGACGAGGCGCGCGCGATGAGACCCCAGTTGCCAGGTATCCGCTTCACCGGGAACGCGGTGACCTGCGCTCGGTCCTTGCAACCACGATGAATCTCGTCCACCGCGGCGGAAATCGCGGCCTCCGGGCCTAGCGCGACCACCGCGGTGAGGCCGCTCGGTGCGCGCCAAAGCTTGTCGTCCGCGACCGTCTCCGCGCGTCGCATGTCGGCCGACCACGTGCGCAAGTAGGGCAGGTAAGCCTCGCCCTCGCCGTCGTAGACGATCGCGTCCTCGGCGAAGAGGAACGTCGCGAGCTCGTGCTTCACGACCGCGTCACGGAGCTTCCTCGCGTTCGCGCCGCGCAGGCCGTGGTGGACCAGCGTCTCGTCGTTCGAAACGCGCACCACGTGGCTGCCATCGGCGCAGGCGACGGGGCCCTTGATGCCCACGATCTCGGCGGTTGGACGCGTGCCCGAGTAGAGCCGGCCGGTGATGATGCTCACCGCATACCCGCGATCCATCAGCGCCTTCATCGCGCGGACGTCGCGCTCGTGCGGCTCGCCGTTGTGATCGAGCAGCGTGCCGTCCAGGTCGACCGCGAGCAGCTTGTACGCGCCCTTGACCTTGTTCCGGCGCGCCTTCGGTGGCGTAGCCGCCGCCTTGTGGCTCGTGCCCGCGCCGCTTCGTGCTTCCCCAGTCTTCTCCCCCAGCGCCATTCTTGCTCCCCGTCTACTGCCCGGTTCCCAGCCTGTCCATCCGTCCGAAGAGGGGCCCCGCGAGCGCGTCGCTTCGGGCGAATCCTCAACGATTTCCTAAGTTCGAGCCGTGCACGTAAGCACCGCCCGGACGAATACGAATGGGGCGCGATGCTCGGCCAACGGCTCCGAGCAACACGCCCCACGAAACGTAAATTCACTCCCGCGTGCCGAGCCCGCGCGAGCTTCGTGCTTCTCAGGCCGTGACAGCGGCGGGATACACGGAGACCTTCTTCTGGTCTTTCGTGCGCCACTCGTACTTCACGACGCCGTCGATGAGCGAGAAGATGGTGAAGTCCTTCCCGAGACCGACGTTCTTGCCAGCGGCGAACGTGGAGCCGACCTGACGAACGAGGATGCTCCCCGCCGTGACCGTCTCGCCGCCGTAAACCTTGACGCCACGGCGCTGCGCGTTCGAATCGCGGCCGTTGCGGGTGCTTCCTGCGCCTTTTTTGTGAGCCATGGTGTTCTCCTCAGCCCTTGATGCTGGTGATGTGGAGGGTGGTCACCGGCTGACGGTGGCCCGTCTTGCGGCGGTAGTTCTTCCGACGACGGAACTTGAAGACGATGATCTTCTCTCCGCGGCCCTGGGCGGTGATCTTCGCCTCGACCTGGGCTCCCTGAACGAGGGGCGCGCCGATCTTGATCGAGTCGCCGCCGAGAAGAAGGACCTCGTCCAGCTTCACGGTGTCGCCCACGTTACCGATGAGCTTCTCCACGCGGAGAATGTCTCCCTGGGAGACTCGGTACTGCTTTCCGCCTGTTTTGATGACCGCGTACATTGAGATATCCCTCTTTGTGCGCTCTTGCTTAAGGAGCGTGGCCGACCGATGCGGAAACACGGGTGTATTTCCGACCGCGGCGGCGGGGTTTCCGACCGAGAAGAATCTCCCGAATCGGGACGCGGGAGTATACGGGCGGGTGGTTCCTTGTAAAGCCCAAACGTGGGCCCGCACAAGAATCGAAAAAGACCTTACATCACGCGAGGTTCTGCGCCTAGAGCCGCCGTTCGTGCGTGCCCACGGGTGGGCGCGCGACCGGTGGGGAAGGCGTGTACCGGGCGCGGATCGATCCATCTCTGCCCGTGAAAACATGCGTCCGGCGAGCGATGGCGACGTGAAAAGGAGAGGAGAGTCGGTCATACTGCGGAGACCCGCAGCCCGGGCCGAAGACCCATGAAAAACCTGCGCTCCTTTTACGCCCCCTTCGCCCTTCTCTTCGTCGCCAGCGCCGTCGGCGTCGTCTCGTGCGCGAGCCAAGATCCGGGAGCGTTCGAGGTCCTGCCGCGCTTCGATGCCGCGGCCCCGCCCGGCACGATCCCAACGGTCGGCCCCACCACCACGGGCACCGTTCCCGTCGGCGACGCGGGCACGGAAGGCGGACTGCCAGGGAGCGCCGTATTCGCTACGCCCTATGCCGCGGCCACCGGCCCGGTCGTCGCGCTCAACGCGGTGCACATGGGCAACGGCGGCCCGACCGACATCACGATGGCGCGCACGTCCGGCTGCAACGGTTGCCACGGCCCCACCGGCACCGCCCCAAAGTTCCTCGCCGCCGGCGTCGCCAACGCGCCCAACATCGAGATCGGCCTCAAGCTCGGCAACGGCACCGTGCGCACCACGCGCTCCGGCGCTGCGCCGAACACCATCTTTTACTTCACGCTCCAAGGCACCGACACCATCGCCAACGCGAAGGCCGCCGCCCGCGACGGCGCGCGCGAGACCACCATGACCGGCGCCGTGAACGACGGGAGCTGCAACCAGGGCGCCTGCCACGGCGGCGGCCAGGGCTTGGTCTTCAAGTAGAGGCCTCTCCAGCTCGCCGAGAGCGGTCTCGCTCGCTCGCGGACCAGCTCGGAGCTTGCGAACCGATGGGCCGGCGGCGCCTCGCGCGGGCGGACCAGATCCATCGCCAACCGCGCGAAAAATCGACGATACTGCGCGTATGTCCAAGGGCTGCCTCGCGCTCGTTCTGCACGCGCACCTCCCGTACGTGCGGCATCCGGAGCACGAGCGTCACCTCGAGGAGCGCTGGCTCTACGAGGCGCTGCTCGAGTGTTACCTCCCGCTCCTCGACGCGTTCGATCGCCTCGCGCAGGAGGGCATCCCGTTCGCGCTCACCATGAGCCTCACGCCTCCGCTCGCGGCGATGCTCTCGGACGATCTTTTGTGCCGCCGCTTCGAGGCGCACCTCGCCCGCCTTCGAGCGCTCGTGGAGCACGAAGCCGAGCGCGTGGGCGACGATCCTCGCTTCGCGCCGTTGGTTGCATTCTACAGGGAGCACCTGGCCACCTCGCACGCGGTGTGGACGCGGCATCGCGG
This sequence comes from Myxococcales bacterium, assembly GCA_013297655.1. GTDB lineage: Bacteria > Myxococcota_A > Polyangia > Polyangiales > Polyangiaceae > JAAFHV01. The sequence continues at coordinate 3,880 of JAAFHV010000181.1, forward strand.
GCGCGTGATCGACGGGCTCGTTCGTCACTGGGACGCGGGGCGCCTGGAGCTCGTCGCGTGCTCGGCCACCCACGTGTACGGCCCCGGCATGATCCCCGCGAAAGAGGGGCTCCTCCCGCAGCTCACGCTCGGCATGCGCGCGTTCGAGTCGATCGTGGGTCGCAAGGCGACGGGCGCGTGGCTCGCCGAGTGCGCGTACCACCCGGACCTCGATCGTGAGCTCGCCGCGGCAGGTGTAAAGTACACCGTCCTCGACGCGCACGGCCTGGAGAACGCGGATCCGCGCCCGCCGTTCGGGGTCCACGCGCCTATCGTCTCGCCGGGGGGCACCGCGTTCTTCGCGCGCGATCCGGAGGCGAGCCGCGTGGTGTGGTCGCGCAGCGAGGGCTACCCCGGTGACGCGTACTACCGCGATTTTTACCGCGATATTGGCTTCGACCTGCCCGAGAGCGCGCTCCACGGCGAGGTGGGCCCGTTCGGCGCGCGCGTGATGACGGGCCTCAAGTACCACCGCATCACGGGGGAGACGCCGCACAAGGAAGCCTACATGCCGGGCGTCGCGCTCGCCCGCACGTGGGAGCACGCGGGCGACTTCGTGCGTGGTCGCATGGCCAAGATCGAAGAGCTGGCAGAGCGTATGCCGCACGCGCCGGTCGTGGTCGCGCCTTACGACGCGGAGCTGTTCGGTCACTGGTGGTTCGAGGGCCCGTGGTTCCTCGAGTCGGTGTTCCGGAGGCTCGCGAGCGAGGCGCGCGGGGTGGTCACTCCGGTCACGCTCGGGGGTTATCTCGCGCGGCAGCCGTACTGTGTGCAGAGTACACCGAGCGCGTCGTCGTGGGGCGCCGGTGGGCACGGCGAGGTGTGGGTCGGCCCCGAGGCGGCGTGGACGTGGCGTCACGTTCACCACGCCACGCGTTGGGCGGCGAGCTTGGTCCGTCGTCATCGCGACGCGGAGGGGGCACGCGGGCGCGCGCTCGATCAGGTGGTGCGCGAGCTCTTGCTGCTGCAGTCGAGCGACTGGAATTTCATCCTCAAGACGGGCACCACGATGGGCTACGCCGAGGCGCGGATCCGGGCCCACACGCACCGCCTGCGGCACCTCGGCTGGCTCGTGGAGAAGCCCGCGTGGGACGCAAAAGACGAGGCCTTCGTCGCCGACGTGAGCGCGCGCGACGCGTTCCTCACGAAGCTCTCCTCGAAGACCCTCCGCGACGCGTTCGTGTGAGCGCGCAGGCTATGTTCTCGCATGGAGATCCTGACGTTCTGCCCGCGCAGAGGCGACCCGCGCGAAGCCCACGGCGAGCACGAGGAAGCGCGAGAGCGGGAATGAGCGCCCTGCCCGAATGAAGCCGCGCCCTACAACTCGCCCGATGGCCGGCGAAACCAACGTGACCAGGCGGGAGAAGGCCGCCGCGACGCGCCTCCTGCTGTTTCGCGCCGCGACGGCGCTGTTCGCCGAGCACGGTTACCACGACACCTCCGTGGAAGCGATCGTCCGGCGGGCAGGGGTCGCGAAGGGCACATTTTTTGTCCATTTTCGCTCCAAAAACGCTGTCATCGACGAGCTCGTCGCGCAACAGGTCGCTTTCGCCTACGCGGAAATGGAACGGGCGCGCGCCGACAACCGCGCCCCTTTAGAGGTCCTCAGGCGCACGGTGCTCGCCCTCGCAAAACACGCGGCCAAGAGCCGCTCGTTGAGCCGCGTCGTGGTTGCCTCCAGTCTCGCGGATGCCAACGTCGGCGATGCTACCAACGGGCGTCTCGAGGGGCTCTTCGCCGAGCTCCTCAAGGTGATGCGAGATGCGAAGAAGCAGGCGCGTCACGGCGAAGAGCCAAACCCGAAGGCCGCGATCGTGGGGGCGATGACTGCCTATTATGGCCAGGTGCTCTACTGGTGTACGACCCTTCGCGCGCCACCCCTCGAGAAGCTCGTCGAACGCGCGCTCGATTCTTTGCTCGGCTCCAAAGGCTAGAACGTCGCGCGGCGTGGGGGGGAGTGGTGCCTGAGGCCAAAAGAGTGCTGGATGACCATCGGTCACCCAGTTGACTGACCGATGGTCATCGAATAGGCTCCGCGAATCTCGGGACAGGAGGGGCGATGACCGACTACCGTTCGCGGACGACCCAGGCGCGTGGAGGCAAGTGGGCCGGAATCTGGCTTGGGGGAGGGGTTTTGGTGCTCGCCTGCGGATCGGCCCCGAGCTCGAGCAGTGAGGCGGAGGCCGGTGCCCCCGAAGCTGACGCGAGGGTGCCCGAACCATTCCTGAACGCCGATGCACGAGCAGCGGACGCGGCGGGGGAGCCACGAGATGCGGCCCCCTCTCCGGACGCCTCACCACCTCGGTGCGCCGGCCTCGTGACGCTGCCGAGGGACGCGGAGCGGGAGATTCGCTCGGGAGAGCGTGACCGGAAGTTTCGCGTACACGTCCCGACTACGTACGATCCGACGAGGCCGACGCCGGTCGTGCTCGTTCTCCACGCATTCGGCTCGAGCGCTACGGAAATGGCCATTTATGCCCGCTTCAACGAAAAGTCGGACACGGCGGGGTTCATCGCGGTTCACCCGGAGGGCGTGCTGCGGAGCTGGAACGCAGGCGCCTGCTGCGGGGAAGCGGCGAGGAACGACGTTAGCGACGTCGCGTTCATCCGCGACGTGTTGAGCGCGCTCGCGCGTGACACCTGCGTCGACGAGCGTCGTGTCTTTGCCACCGGCATGTCGAACGGCGGCTTCCTTTCCCATCGTTTGGGTTGCGAGCTTTCGGATCGCATCGCGGCGATCGCGCCCGTCGCGGGGGTGCTGGGGGTCCCCACCTGCAGCCCGCCGCGTCCAGTTCCAGTGCTCCAGTTTCACGGAACGGCCGATACGGTGGTTCCTTTCGGAGGCAGCAGCACCCTCGGCTTTCGCGGCGTATTGGAGACGATCGATCTCTGGAAGGGAGTCGATGGCTGCTCGGGGCCGCCGCGGGAGACGCTGAGCACGGTCGACGCAAAGTGCGAGACGTGGTCGGCTTGCCGCCCCGGAGGAGAGGTTGCACTCTGCACGGTTCGTGGGGGAGGTCATACGTGGCCTGGCGGATTGCCGATTGTCGGCGCGTACACCACTCCCAACGTCGACGCGACCGACCTCGCCTGGGAGTTCATGCGGTCTCATCCGATGCCTTGAGTAAGTAAAAAAGGCGAGTCGAGGCGCCTTTCTACCGAGCTCGCCCGGGGAGCGTCTCGCGCTCAGGCGACGCCTTTCGGGGTTGCCGAACGCTCACGCGTTGGCGCGGACCATGTGGGGCGAGGTGGTGCAACGGAGGCCGCCAAAGGTCCCAACAGTGCCTCCCGAGCTCTGGATGGTGCGCCCACTTTGCGCTGAAATGGCCCCTCGAAGGTCGGCCGGTCGATTGGCCCGCTCCGTGCTGTTGGCCGCTGCGAACGGGTCAACCTCACGTAACGAACGGACCGCACGATGAGCACACGACGAATGGTTTCTTGGTCTCTCCTGGGACTCTTCATGGCTGCCTCGGTGGGGTGCGCAGCCGAAACCGACGGGATCGGGGTTAGCGACGACGACGTCAAGGCAAGGCCGCCGGTGCCGGCGCCGAGCCCCGAAAAAATCGACTACGCGGAGGCGGCGCTCAACGAGACGCTCCTCGTTTCTGACGAGGCGGGAGCCGTGATCGTTGTTCGAATCGGGGCGAGCTCCGACAAGCGGGTGGTGACCCTCCCGAAACCCGGGCGTCTGGTTGCCGGACGAGCAACCAAGGGACGGTTTCTCGTGGTCACGGACGGAGGGGCGATGGTCGTCATCGACGCCGATACGGCTCTCGCGACGTCCTCCGTCTCGGTCGGATGGAAGGGCGTTCGCGATCTCGAGGAGCTCCCGGACGGGCGCGTGATCCTCGCATCGGGGACGGGCACGAAAGTTCGAGAGGTCGATCCGAAGACGGGAAAGTCGATCCGCGAAGTGGACCTCGCCGGACGCGCGACCTCGCTCGGATCGCTCGCGGTGGTGGGAGACCGCGTCATCGTCCAGCTTCGTCGCGGAACGGAGGAGAGCCCCGCCCAAGGTGCCGTCGCGGTGCTCGATTCGAGAACGCTCGCCGTATCGACCGTGGTGGAGCTCACCGCAAAAGACGACACCGAGCCCGGGAAATCCGTGAATGGGAAAAGACCCGGCGGACCCATGATCGTCGATCCCGTCGCGAAGCAGCTCCTTGTCGGCGCGCTCGGCGAAAACGCGCGTGACACCGGGGGCCTTTTCCGTATCTCGACGGAGACCTGGACGGTGCGGGGAGCGGAGCTCGCGCGGCGCGGGTTTCAGGGCCCTTCAAGCTTTCGAACTCCCGACAACCGAATCTTCATTTCGTACCACACTCGCACCCCCGTGGCCTCGACCCACGTCTTCAGCTACCGCCTCGACGAAGCCGGGCGCCCCACCACGACCGAGCAAGAGGCGCTGCTCGATGCCTTCGAGGAAGTAGAGGCGATGCCGGCGAATGCGTCTCGGACCCTCTTCGCGCTCCCGATCTCGTGTCCGGTGGGATTCTGTATCGGAGGTGCAGGTGTCGCCTTCGTTTCGGCATCGAAGGTCCAACCCCCACGGCTCCTTGCTTCGTCTCTCGGGCTACGTCCCTCTCTCGTTCTGTTTCGCCAGTAGCGTCGACGGCACGGGGGCGTGCCAAAATCATACGGGTGGCTCGGCCCTGCGACCGCCCCGCCCACCCCGCGCCAGCGCTTCGCATACGAAGCCTACATTCCGGGCGGCGTGGCTCGCGCGCACGTGGGAGCACGCGGGCGACTTCGTGCGTGGTCGGATGGCCAAGATCGAAGAGCTGGCAGAGCGTATGCCGCACGCGCCGGTCGTGGTCGCGCCTTACGATGCGGAGCTGTTCGGTCACTGGTGGTTCGAGGGCCCGTGGTTCCTCGAGTCGGTGTTCCGGAGGGCCGCGAGCGAGGCGCGCGGGGTGGTCACTCCGGTCACGCTCGGGGGTTATCTCGCGCGGCAGCCGTACTGTGTGCAGAGTACACCGAGCGCGTCGTCGTGGGGCGCACGCGGTCGCGCGCTCGATCAGGTGGTGCGCGAGCTCTTGCTGCTGCAGTCGAGCGACTGGAATTTCATCCTCAAGACGGGCACCACGATGGGCTACGCCGAGGCGCGGATCCGGGCCCACACGCACCGCCTGCGGCACCTCGGCTGGCTCGTGGAGAAGCCCGCGTGGGACGCAAAGGACGAGGCCTTCGTCGCCGACGTGAGCGCGCGCGACGCGTTCCTCACGAAGCTCTCCTCGAAGACCCTCCGCGACGCGTTCGTCTGACCGCCGCGCTTTGTGGTCACTCTTTTTTCGAGAGGGCCTCGAGCTCCCGACGCAGCCGCGCGACCTCGCTCTCGGCTTCCTCGCGGAGGCGAGACTCTTCTTCTCGGAGGCGTGACTCTTCCTCGCGGAGGCGTATCGCTTCGTCGGCTTTCTGCTGGAGTGTCTCGACCATCCCCTCGAGGCGATGGACGAGCTCGTCGCTCTCGAGGAGCATCGCGGTCCCGTCAAAGAACCGCAGCCGGTCGCTCTCGACCTGCACGTCGAGCCCAAGCACTTCGGAGAAGAAGAGGCCGCGCTGGGGCAGGATCGGTGTGTAGGTCCTCGCCGTGGGAGTCGCCAGGCGGTACGCCGCGACGTGACCGCGCGCGCGGTCGTAGAGGAAGTACTCCGTGATGCCGAGCCGCGCGTAGCGGCCCACGTTGCGCTCCGCGTCTTTCTTGCGGTCGCCACCCACGTGCACCTCGAGCACCCAGTCGAGGCCCTTGCCTTCGCGGCTCACGATGAAGCTGTCGCGCTCGCGGTCCTCGACGTCGAGCACGGCAAAGAGATCGGGGGCGAACCGTGGCTCGGCGGGGTAGTACATAGGGAGCTCGGCGGCGAGGTAGATGCGCCGCGTTTGGCGGGCGAAATATCCGCGCAAGGTCGTTAGCGCGCGGACCTTCGCGTAGAGGTGCCGGTCACCCTCCGGAGGCGACATCTCGGCGTCGGTGACCTCCCCCGCAACGCGGCGACGACGGCGTCACGCTCGCGCTCGGTCATCGCGTCCCACTCGTCTTGGGAGGGGGCGAGGGGAAAGCCCTCCGCGGTGGTGCGCGGAACGAACATGAGGGAATCGTCGGGGATGGGGCTCGTTGCGTCAAGGCGTGCCCGGGTCCTTGGTGTCCTCTCGATTTTGCAGGAATGCGCCGAAGAACTTGCGTCGCGCGTCGCGTCGTAGAAAAGAAAGGGACCATGGCCAAGACGCTCCTCTCGGGTACGCACACGGCGCTCGTCACTCCCTTCCTGGACGACGGCTCGGTCGACGTCGCGTCGTTCGAGAAGCTGGTCGAGGCGCAGCTCGCGGGTGGCATCTCGGGTCTCGTTCCGTGCGGCACGACGGGGGAGAGCCCCACCCTCGAAGCGAACGAGCAGCTCGACCTCGTGAAGCGCTGCGTGGCCGCCGCGCGCGGCAAAGCGAAGGTCATCGCCGGCACCGGCACGTTCTCCACCAAGAAGACCATCGAGGCCT
>JAAFHV010000181.1:10420-19791 GCA_013297655.1 Myxococcales bacterium
GCGCGGACGCGGTGATGGTGGTGGTGCCCTATTACAACAAGCCCACCCAAGAGGGCCTTTTCCAGCACTTTGTCGCGGTCGCGAAGGCGGTCTCGTGCGACGTGGTGCTCTACAACGTGCCCGGTCGCACCGCGATCGACCTCAGCGCCGACACGCTCCTTCGCATCATGGAGGCCGCGCCGAACGTCACGGCGACAAAAGAGGCGACCAACAACGTGCTCCGCGCGCAAGAGCTGGTCCGTCGTTCGGATGGCAAGCTCACGGTGCTCTCCGGTGACGACGCGCTCACGCTGCCGATGGTCGCGGTCGGCGCGAAGGGCGTCATCAGCGTCACGTCGAACCTGCTCCCCGGCCACGTGTCGCGCGCGACGAAGCTCGCCCTCGAAGGAAAGTGGGAAGAGGCTCGGGCGGCGCATTTTGCGCTCCTCCCGGTGCACGAGATCATGTTCGTGGAGGCGAACCCGGGCCCGGTGAAGGCGGCGCTGGCGGCGCAGGGGCTCGGCAGCGAGAACGTGCGCGGGCCGCTCGCGAAGATCGCGCAGGCGTCGCGCGCGAAGGTGCTCGAGGTGGTGAAGGCGTACCTCGAGAAGGCGGGCGCCGACCCGCGCGTCTCGTGAGCGAGAAGGTCGCCCTCGCCGTCGTCGGCGCCTCCGGTCGCATGGGCCGCGCCGTCATTCGTCTCGCGGACACGGCCGGGTTCCGCGTCGTCGCCGCGATCGCGAACGAGGCCGAAGGCACCGACGCGGGCGAGCTCGCCGGCATCGGCAAGCTCGGCGTCGCGGTCGCGCGTGATCTCTCCGCGATCGGCGCTTCGGGCGCGAAGGTCGCGATCGATTTCTCTCACCCCGGCGCGCTGGTGGACGTGGCGGCGGCGTGTGCATCGGCGGGGGTCGCCCTCGTGAGCGGCACCACCGGTCTCGACGAAACCGGGAAAAAAGCCCTCGATTCTGCCGCCACGAAGGTGCCCGTGCTCTGGGAGCCGAACATGAGCGTCGGGGTCTTCGTGCTCTCGGCGGTCGTGAAAAAGGCGGTCGAGCTGCTCGGCCTAGGCTTCGACGTGGAGGTCGTGGAGACGCACCACAAGCACAAGGCCGACTCCCCCAGCGGCACCGCGCTCCGCCTCGCCGAGGTCGCCGTCGCGGCCCGCAAGAGCCTCGGCGCCGAGTCGCAGATCAAGCACGGTCGCGAGGGCAAGAAGGCCACCCGCGCAATCGACGAGGTGGGCATGCACGCCGTCCGCGGCGGCGACGTGATCGGCGATCACGAGGTGCACCTCCTCGGCAACGGCGAGCGCCTCGAGCTCACCCATAGGGCGACGAGCCGCGAGCTCTTTGCGCAGGGCGCCTTGCGGGCCGCGGCGTGGATGGTGGGGAAGCCGGCGGGGCGTGTGTCGCTCGCGGACGTGCTGGGCTGAGCGTCCCGACCGTCGTTTCGGCGCCGTCGAGTCCGCGGCAAAACCACCCTATCGAAAGCGATACGAGAACATCGTTGGTTGCCTCAGCCCCGCCGGACGCGCACGGTCGTGTCCCGACAAGAAGGCACCCTGCAACGTCTTGTGCGAGCGTGTGGCTTGCAAAAGCACGCCTGCGGGTGATGGACTACTTCTCCGTTCTTGGGCCGATCGACCCGCAAGTTGTGCGTGATGGTAAGCTCGTGCCGGCGCTGTCCTATCTGGTTCAACACGAGCGCCTGCTTGAAAAAGCCCAGAATGGCAACTTGACGAACGCCGAGTTCGCGATCTTGAAGGGGATGGACCTCGCGGAGCTTCACCAGTTCGAGATGGCGAAAGACCTTTCGGTGTCGTTGTTGGTTCGGTGGTTGGCGAGCTACAAGTTCAAGGACTGGTCGGAACGGGAGACTTCGCGCATGCCCGTATCCCAGACTGACAGGGAAGCGAGAGCTCGTGAGATCGCCGATGCTCTTATGGATAACCGGCGATGGGGGTCTCACGGTCGTGGTATTCACTTGAAGGTGTTGGTCGAGGAACTCAACCTCCGTATCGACGACTTCGGCCGGTCGCCGGAGCTGTCGCGGGCCATCCATGACTATTACTCGTTGGCTGTCGATTTTATCGTGCGAAACGATATTTCCCACTTCGCGCACTCCAGAGGATTCCTATGAAGAAGAGCGCTGGTGGGACACTTGATGAGGCGGCGATTCTTCAGAAGAATCCTCAGGTCGATCTTGAACGCGTGGCCGACATGGACCGTTACTGCGAGGGCCTCACCAAGGCCGGAATCGACATATCCGCCAAGTATCGGATCGCTCCCGCATTCGGCGCGCTCGCGCCGGATGTTGCTCAGTTCGTTTGGCTGCGGAATCGCTAGCGCGCTCGCGCACTCAAAGAACGGCAACGGCGAGCGCCTCGAGCTCACCCACCGGGCCACGAGCCGCGAGCTCTTTGCTCAGGGCGCGTTGCGGGCCGCGGCGTGGATGGTGGGAAAGCCGGCGGGCCGTGTGTCGCTCGCGGACGTGCTGGGCTAGGCCACGAGGGGCGCGCGCCGCTACTTGGGGACCGGGTAGCTGAGGCTCAGCGGGCCTCGGACTCGAACCTTGGTGCCTATGTGCGTGAAGCGCACGTCGACGTTCCCGGTGACGACGCGGCTCTCCTTGTCGACCTTGTCGAACGCGAGGGTGCTGCTGGGCTCGAAGGTGGGGCGGCCGCGGCCCTCGCCGAGCTCCACGCCGAGCACTTGCCCCGCTTCCGCGCCCGCCCACGTGCCGACCCTCGGCTCGTTCACGTGAAGGATGAGGGTGAGGTCACGGGAGGCGTTGCGGCACTTGGTCTCGAGGAAGACCGCGCCGTGCCCGGTGATCGCCTGCGTGTCTTCCGTGGCGCAGGTGAACCCCTCTTGCACGACGCCGTTGCGCTCGACGCTCAAGGTCGCGGCCGGGGTCTCCGACGAGACACCATCGGGGCCCTCGACGGCGCCGCCGCACGCGGTGGTCGTCACGAAGAGACAGGCAAGTACGAGCGAGCGCACCGTCATGGGTAGTCCTGAGGAAAGGCGCCTCGCGCGATGCGGAAGATACCCGAAGGCCACGTCCGCCGCACGCGAGGTCGGGTGTTGGAGGGAGGTAAGCAAAGCAGCGAGGCGAACCGTCGCGAAGGTCGCTTGGGGCGGGCCAGGCGGATCCGTCGAGCAAAAATCGCGGATTGCGCAGGTGCACGAATCTACTCGAGAAAAACTCGGCTCACGGCGCGTCTGCGGGGGCCCCGAACGAAGGGTGCACGAAGCTCACGACGGGCCCCTCGATCCGCAACGCCACCAACGCAAATCCCCCAGAGAGCACGAGCATCTTCGTCTCTCGATCCTCGTTCGGCACCGCGAGCCAGGCGTGGCGCTCGAGGCCGAGCTCCGGGAACGCCGCGGGCACGTCGGCGCCGAGCACCCCGAACACGGCGGACGCGCCGCGCTTCATGTCGAAGCCGAGGCTCTTGCACACACGAAGGGTGAGGCCCTCCGCGCGCACGACGGCGCACACGATCATGCGCGGGCTCTTCGCGCGGATCTCCACGATGGCGCGCGCGTGGCTCGCCACCACCTCTTTGCAGAGCCGCTCCGTCTCGGCAGTGGAGAGCGGGCCGAAGCTCATGCGCTCGCGGAGAGACTTGCCGATCATGCGCCGCGAATACTCCAGAAGGCGCCGTTTTTGCCACTCGCATCGCGTCGGGTAGGCATCAAAACCGAAACACGAGCGGCGAGCTCTGCGCCTCGCGGTTCGCTTTGTCGGACCGCACGACGAAGTGGGGCGCGAACAAAAGCACCGCCGCTCCCGCCGCGAGCGTGACGATGCTCGCGACGTAACCCACCTGCAGACCCGTTCGTAAGCTTACGGTCTCGTTCTGGATTTCGCCGACGCGTGGATCGCCCGCGCGCGACGCGCTCTCGAGGGAGTCCATCTTCGAGCCGAGCGCGGTCGCGTCGAGCACGATGACGGTGACGAGGCCCACCGCGCCGAGGCCGAGCCCGAACGCGCCGACGGTGGGCCACACCGTGGGGGTCGTCGTGGTCTCGGACAAACGAGATGGAACGGGAGCGGGCGCGACCTTCGGGGGCTGCGCGAGCGGGACGAGCGAGAGCACCAGATCGTCGCGTTTGCCCGCCGTCACCGTGACTCGCTGCTCCAGCCGCGCGTACCCCTCGCACTCCACGACGAGCGTGTGCTCGCCCGCAGGCAGCGACGCTTCGTGGGGCAGAAGGTGCGGCTCGTTGCCGTCGATGCGCAGCGTGGCTCCCGGCGCCGTCGCGCGCACCCCGAGATCGCCGCGCGAGAGCTTCGCCTCCAGCGCCGCGATGCGACCTCGCACCGCCTCGGCGTCGGACACGGAAGGGTTCTTCTCGAGGTACGTGCGAAGGTTCTCCATCGCCTCGCGCGGGCGCCCGAGCGACAAGAGCGCCTCGGCCGCGTAGCGATACGGAAGGTTCGCGGCCGGCACCAAGAGCTTCGCGCGCTCGTACTCGCGGAGCGCCCCCTCCGCGTCGCCACGCCCGAACGCGGTGATCCCGGCTTGCATCGCCTCGCGCGCGCGGCCCTCGTTCGAGGTCGCGGCGGGCTGTGCCCACGCCGGAGCCGACGCGGCGGTCGTGACGGTCGCCGCCGCGAGGGAGAGCACGAGCACGAAGATCGGCATGCGCCTCGTGGCTTGCCCCCTTCGTTTCGCCTTCACGCGCGTGCTCATCGCTCTTGCCCCATCGTACGATCGCGGCGCGCGCGCGTGCTCACAAGATCCTCGAGAGGGAGACGTCGAGCTCGGGCATCATGTTCGCGCAGAGGCTGTCGAACGTCTCGCTGCCGAGGCGGAGCTTGCGGCGAAGCTCGGTGCGCACCTCGTCGGCCAGCTTCTCGCGAAGCCGCGCGAGCCTCCTCGCGACGGTGGCGCGGTTCACCCCGAGGCGCGGCGCGATCGTGTCGATCGAGGCGCCCTCCTTCATGTTCCAACGCAGCAGATCGCGGTCGTCGCCGTCGAGACCGGCCATCACGTTCGTGATCGCTTGTTCGAAGGTGCCGCGGTGGGCGCGTAGCAGCGTGACGAGCTCGGGATCGGCAGGCGCGACGTGCGCCTCGAAGGCCTCCGCGGTGCCGATCGAGACCTCGGGGGTCTTCTTCCGCGCCTCGCTCGCGAGCTCGCGCCTGCCGACGACCAAGATCCACGCCGAGAGCGGCACCTGTCCTGTGTAAACTGCAAGCTTCGGCTTTCGCCGCTCCGTGCCGACGAACATCGCCTCGCGTACGTTTCGGATCGTGGCGTCGACGAGCGCGCGGTCGTGCTGCCCGGCGCCGAGCTTGCGCGCGAGCACCTTCATGACGCTGCTCTCGAACGTGCGGAGGGCGGCCTTGTCGCCTTCGAGGCAAGCGACGGCGAGGAAAAAATCGTCGGCCGATGTGTCGCGCCAGGAAAACTCGCGGTCCCTCCGTCGCTCGCCGAGGGCGCGCGCGAAGGTGGTCGCTTCGAGGCGCACGTCGGGGTGGGCACGGCAGCCGCGCTCCCACGCGTCGCGGAGCCCGCCCTCGAGCTCCGGGGTGACCTCCGCCGCGCGCACCCCCTCGGGAAGCGCGGCCAAAAAGAGCGCCGCGAGCGATTCCATCCCGACACGAGGCTACATGGTCGCGCGCCACGCGTCGCGCCCTTCGTGGGCCTGGATTTCGCGCTATCGTAGAGGGCTGTGCCTCCTTCGCTCGCCACCTCGTCGCTCGGCTGCCCGGACGAAGAGTCGCTCTACCGCTACGCGTCCGCGTCCGCGTCTGGCGGGGGGAAGCTAAGCGAGCCGCGCTCGGGTGAGATCGCGGCCCACCTCGCGGCCTGCTCCATGTGCCGCGCCGCGCTCACCTCGCTCGACGGCTCGAAGCACGCGCGCGACCAGGAGGACACCCTCGGCGACGGCGAGGAGCGCACGATCGTCGACGGGAGGTACCGCGTGCGAGAGGTGCTCGGCCGCGGCGCGAGCGCCACCGTGTACCGCGCCGAGGACACGCGCCTCGGCGAAGAAGTGGCGCTCAAGATCTTCCGCGCCGGCCTCGGCGAGAAGGTCGCCCAAGAGGTCCTCATCGCGCGCCGCGTGAGCCACCCGAACGTCTGTCGCGTGTATGATGCAGGTACCTCGGAGGGCGTGACGTACCTCTCGATGGAGCTCGTGCGCGGCGACACGCTCTCGGTGCGCATGGCCGCGCGGGCAGGGGAGCCCGATCCCGAAGCCGACGCGATCGTGCGCGCCATCCTCGCGGGCCTCGGCGCCGCGCACGACGCGGGCGTGATTCACCGCGATTTGAAGCCACAGAACATCCTCGTCGAGCCGAGCGGCCGCGTCGTCATCACCGATTTTGGGCTCGCACGTTTGGCCGACGAAGAAGAGAGTCGAGCCCGCATCATCGGCACTCCCGCGACGTGGTCGCCCGAGCAAGCGCGCGGCGAGCCGGCCACCACCGCGTCGGACGTGTACTCGTTCGGGGTCGTCGCCTATCGATTGCTCACCGGGCGCGCGTTTCGTGTGAGCGACGCGGCGCCCTTCGAGGGTATCGCGAAGCCGTGGCGCGCGATGCTCGAGCGTGCGCTCGCGCTCTCCCCCCGCGATCGCGCCGCGAACGCCGCCGAGGTCCGCGCGTTGCTTTCGCGGAGCGCGTCGCCTCCGTGGCGTGGCGTCGTCGCGGTGCTGCTCGCTGGCGTCGTGATCGCGCTCGGGGCTTATTTTTCCCTCCGCGCGACCCCGAACCTGACGAAGGAGCCGCCGCTCGCGTCCACCCAGTCGGCCCCCGCGGTCGCGCCGACCGAGCCGGGATACGCCGTCGTGGTCGCGTCGCCGTCGCCATCGCCGTCGCATGCCGGCGTCCCGGTCGCCACCACGTCGGCGTCGCTCGAGGCGAAGCCAGGCGTGCACGCGCATCCGAGCCACTCCGCGAAAGCGCCCCCGGTCGGCTCGCACGCGGGACCTCCCACGCCGCAAGGGCCCGACTTGCTGTTCGGGAAATAGCGCCGTGAGTCGAAAATGACGAAGCGCGATCCATCGTTTACCTTCGAGGGTACGTGATCCGGCGTGGGTCACGCCTCTCGTTCGCTCCGGAGGCGCGAGGCCTCGCGATGCCCTTGTTGGTGCTCGCCGCGGCGCTCGCCGTCGTGCGCTGCAACGCGTTTCGTTCGGTCGAGAACTGCACGGTCGATAGCGACTGCGACACGGGGCTCGCCTGCGACACGACGCTGAAGCGCTGCGTGCCCGCGAAAGATGCCGCGCTCCCACGCGAGGACTCGGCCGCCAACGACGCTGACGCCGCGCCCACCGACGCGCTCGTCGACGCCGCGGTCGCGTGCGAGGCGCTCGGTTGGGACGCGCCGGTGCCGGTGCTCGGCCTCGAGTCCGAGCCCATCATCTCGGCGCGCCTGAGCCCGGACGAGACCACGATGTTCATCTCGCGCGGTGTCCCGCCGAGCTTCACCGACATTTACACGGTGGCGCGAACCGACCTGAAATCGCCCTTTCGTGTGGTGGGGCCGCTCCCGGTCGTGAACGAGGCGCTCGCGGCGGAGTTTTGGCCCACCATAAGCGCCGACGGCAAGGTGCTGTTCTTCGAGTCTTCGCGCTCGCGGATACCGAACGATGCAGGCGTGTACGTCGAAGAGGCGGCGCGGATTTGGTCGGCGACGCGCGTGAACACCACGACCGACTTCGACAAACCGAAGCTGCAAACCCTCTTCGACGTGGACGGCCCGGAGGCGGCGCCCTACCTGCACCCGAGCGGTCGATCGCTGTATTTTGCATCTGTCGTGAGGCCAGGAAAAGGCCAGCTCGACGTCTTCGTCGCCGAGATAAGCGCCATCGGTGGCGTGACCGACGTTCGCAACGTGGAGGGCGTGAACAGCGAGCGCGACGAGAACGCGCCCGTGGTCACCCTCGACGACCGCTTTCTTTACCATAATCGGCTATCCGACAACGGGGTCGAGAACGACATCTACGTCGCGAAGCGCTCTACCCCCCAAGACGGCTTTGGCCGCTCTGCGCGGGTGGCCGAGCTCTCCAGCGGGTACGACGAATACCCGAGCTGGGTCTCGAACGATCACTGTCGCATCTACTTCGCGTCCGCGCGTCCGCTCCCGGGGGCCGCTCCGCCAGATGGCGGGGCCCCAGTGTTTCATATTTGGGTCGCCGAGCGTCGTCGGTGAGCGCGGCGAGCCGAGACCGCCGAGAGACGGGCCCACGAGCGCCAAAATTTCTGGCGCGCCACGGCTTCTCTGGTACGCCCGAGGGAATGACGCGCACGTCTCTTCCTTTTCTCTTCGGCGCCATGGGCGCGATGGTCTTCGCGTGCTCGGGCTTGAAGCAGAGCGACGCTCCGCTGCCCGGCGAGGACGCCTCGGTTTTGCTCCCCGACGGCGCGGTGCAGCCGATCGAGGACGCCGCTACGCCAAAGGACGCCGCGAAGCCCGACGCGATCGCCGTCGACGGGGGCGACGCAGGAAATGGGGACTCACCGGCAGACTCGGCGTGCGCCCTCGCGACCGACGGTTGGAGCCGCGCCACCAAGCCGAACCCCGCCTGCGCGAACCGAAAGGTGATGCAGCTCGAGCCCTGGACGGCCGCCGGCACGCCCATCTTCGCGCGTTCGCTCTCGATCGCACGAACCAAGAGCGGGCGCGTGGGCCTGGCCGTAAACGGCGAGACGGGGGTCGAAGAGGGCAGTCTTCGTATTCGTACGTTCAACCCTACGACTGCCGTGTTCACGAGCAACCCCGTCAACCTCCCTGCCGGCACCTTCGAGAACATCGGCGAGGCCGTGCGGATCGCGGCCGGCAACGACGACACGTTTCACCTCGTGTATCAAAAGAACTTGAGCCAAAGCGGCGGCCCGGTGGTCTACCGCAAGCTGCCGACCAGCAATGCGCTCACCATCGAGGAGCAGGTGGTGTCGATCGGGCACGGGACACACCTGGACGTCGCCGTCTCGCCGACCACGTCCGACGTGCTCGTGTCGTATTACACCCCGCCGACGGTCACGGTGAGTGGCAAGATCGAGTCGGTCTTACGGCCCGACGCGACGCAGACGTTCGGCGCACCCGCCGTGGTGCAGGGCAGCTTTCAGCGCGACGGTGCCTACGGAAATGGCCAGCACGTGCTTCGCTTCGACGCGAGCGGCGCGGCCAGGATTGCCTATCATATCTCGCAGAGCTTCTCCTCCGCGAACCCCAAGTACTCCGAGCTCGCGGGGGGCCAGTGGCGACAGCCGAAGACACTGGACAACCTGGGCCTCGACGGGCTCGCCGGTTACTCGATTGGCTTCGTGATGGTGGGGCAAACGAAGTACGTGGCGTACCACTTTAGGCGGGTCGGCAGCACCACCGCCGAGCTCAAGGTGGCGTCGTGGGTCGCCGAGACGGAGAC
>JAAFHV010000182.1 GCA_013297655.1 Myxococcales bacterium
GGGGGACGCGGGGGACGCGGGCGACGCGGGCGACGCGATCGCGGGCGGCCACGGTCCTGCGGCGCGGAGCGCCGCAGCGACCGTGGCCGCCGCCCGCGATCCACGCGGCCCAGTAGTGCCGAACGCCACGTGTCCCGCCGACACGCCGACCACGCGCGCCTCCTCGACGAGCTTCGCCATCGCGACGCCCTCGGCCGGCAAGTCCCTCGCCGCGATCGAGCGCGCTTCGCCACATCGCACGCGATCGAACGGCGCCGTCGGGCCCGTAGCTCCCGCGTGCTCCGCCTGCGCGACGAGCGCGGTCCGCGCGGCGACGAGCATCTCGCCGTCGCGGGCGGGGTCGACCTTCCCGAGCATCGCGCGGGCGATCGCGCGAACGTCTTGTTCCAACCTGCTTCCGTGGCTCGAGGCGACGACGCGGAGCCCCTCGGAGTGAGCCTCCACTTTTGCGTCGACGACCCCCTCGGCTGCCATGCGCGACGCCAGCCATGCGCGGACGAGGTGAGCATGCGCGCCCGGAATGACGAGCACGACCGCGACGGCACCTTCGCCGTCGCGCACCATTTCGCCGAGCGGCGGAGCGCCAGTCTCGCGCAGCACGCGCATTCCGGACGGCGCTCCTGGTGTGCTCGCCGCGGGTAAATTCGCTGGCCCGCACGCGACGAGCGACATCCCGACGGTGGCGCAGGCAGCCCGCGCGATACAGGCCCAGGGGATCGAGCCGCGAGTCGGTAGGGCGCGCCGCACGCGAGCTCGGGAGCCTACTTCTTGACCACGTCGGCCGCGTTGCGGGGCGCGATGTGCAAGTTGAAGAAGTACGTGACGATGCCCGTGATCGACGCAAACTCTTGGTTTTCGCCCACGTCGGTCGGCTTCAGATCGAAGAGCTCGTTCGTCACGGTGGGGCGATTGCGGTCGTCCGGGTTGGTGCCTTTGGCGGTGAGGAACCCGGTCACGCGGCCGCTGTTCTCACCGAGGCGGCCGTCGAGCTTCACGTTCTTCACCGTGACGAGCATTCCGATCCAGCGGCGCCCTTTGCCTACGAAGTCGTTGAGATCGTTGACGTCGATGACGACCGGATTGGGCGGCGTGAAGTCGTAGCGGAACTGCGCGACGGGCCGAGAAAGCTGAGGAAGAACGTGGCCTTCCGGGAATACGGCGGTGCCGATGTTCTTGTTCTCCTGGTACTCGCCGCGGAGATCGAGCACGTCGCCGGCGGCGACGCGCAAGTCGCCGGGGACGAACGCGGGCGCGAAGAGGCCGATCCCCGAGTACGGCTGCTCACCGCCGAGATCTTGGACGTAGATCGTGCCGCGGCTGCGGCCGTTCTTGGTCTCGTCGAAGTTGTCGACCGCGACCACGGTGACGCCGGTGACGTTCACGACGGCGCCTGGGCCCGGGCGGCCGGCGATGCCCGGATCGGCGATCTCGCGAATACGGTTGCCGCTACCGACGGGCGGTCCGAGGACCTTGGTCGCCGGCGGATCTCCGTCGCCCTCGGCGCAGGCGGCGAGCGCGACGATCCCAAGCGCACCAAGAAAGAACGAAGCTCTCATGCTGCAGAGACTCTATCACCGTTTCGGAGCCCCAGGATGGGCGGATTGGAGTCTCGGAATCAGGAAAACCGCTCCGCTTCGACGGAGAGCACGGTCTCTTCGACGGAGAGCTTGGGCTCGTACCCGAGCGTCTTCCGCGCCAGCCCGTCGTCGACCATGCACACGTAACGAATGTGATCGAGCTCCGGGGTAGGGAAGCTCGAGAGGTGGAGCGCGAAGAGCCGCTTCAGGAGCGCCTTTCCGAGCGTGTACGGGATTGGAATGCTCGTTTTTCCGAGCATCCGCACGATCCGCGAGAGCGGGAGCGGCTCTTTGCCGGCCACGTTGAAGATGCCCCGCATCTTCGGGGCGAGGGCGCAGCGGATCGCCCCGATCACGTCCGACTCGTGGATCACCTGCACCATCGGATCGAACCCCATCAACGTCGGGATCGTCGGCAACCGCAGGAAGTTCGACGCGGCGTTCCGTACCTGCCCGAGGATGTGCACCGGGCGCAAGATCACGGTCTCGGTCGTGGGGTGCTTCCAGAAGAAGCCTTGCGTCAGCATGTCGACCTCGATGAGGTCGCGGATCTCGCTGAAGCGCGCGCCGCCGAGCAGAGGCGCGTCCTCGGGGAGAAACTGCGCGTTGTCCGGCTGCGGCCCGTAGACGTTCGCGCTCGAGAGCACGACGAGCTTCGGCACCTTGAACTGCGCGACGTACTCGAGCAGCTTCTGGAAGCCGGCCACGTTCCACGAATGGTGCTCCGCCGCCGAAGCGCGCGGATCGTGCATCACCCCGAGGTGCACCACAGCCTCGATATTGCCCGAGCGAAAGACGTCCTTGAGCTTCTTGCGGCGGATGTCGACGCGCGCGTGCTCCACGTCCTTCGGGCGATCCGGGAACGGGCGCCGGTCGACGCCGATGACCGGGCGCTCGCGGTGGAACGTACGAATCACGCCTTTGCCGAGGCGACCGCACGCGCCGGTGACGAGCAACGTCCCCGTGCCCGGCACCGAAGCGGCCCCACGCACGGAAAATACTTCGGTTTCCCCCACGTCGCTCATCCGAAAAAGACGCTCTTTCTCTCGCGCAAACCACGATTCACCATCGCCTGGATCGTCGCGCGCACGAGCTCCACTTTTTCTTCCATCACCGAGTCGTCGTCGTCGGAATCGCCGCCGAAGAACATCGGCTCGCCGAACGTAATGCGGTACTTCGTGGGCAGCGGGAGCACCCCGCCCGGTACGAGGAGCTGCGGGATCAAGGGAAACGCGGGCATGCGGAAGAGGCGCGCGAGCGTCTCCACGTTCTTCACGTTCACGTACTGCTCTTCGCCGCCAATCACGCTCACCGGGACGATCGGCGTGCCCGTCTCGATCGCGAGGCGCATGAAGCCGAGCCCGAAGTCGGCGAGGCGGTAACGCTGGTCGAACGTCTTCGAGATCCCGCGCGCGCCTTCCGGGAACACGAGCAGCACCTCGTCGCGCTCGAGGAGGCGCTTGGCGTTCTCGGGCACCCCGACCACCTGGCCGACCCGAGAAAAGAAGATCGAAACGAAGGGCAGCGTCTGCGACCACTTCTCGACCATCGCGCGCATGAAGCGCGGCGGCTCGACGTCCATGAAGAGCGACGCGCCGATGAGGGCGCCGTCGATCGGCACTTGGCCGGAGTGGTTCGCGATGAGCAGCGCGCGCCCGGCGGGTACGTGCTCCTGCCCCCGGACCTCGGTGCGAAAGTAGTGTCGATGGAGGAACGCGGCGGAGGCGAGCGCGTACTTCGTCCACTCCGGATCCATGCCGAACGGGTCTACCCCCGACGACATCAAGTTCTTCGGCACGCGGGCGAGGCGCTCGTTGAACTCCTCCCCGAGACGCGCGGTCATGAAGTCGTCGACCGCGGAGACCGCGTCCGAGACCAGCTTACGGGCGAGTGGGGCGACGCCGAAGAGCTTCCCCCCGAGACGAGCGAGCCTGCGTTCCACGCGCCGAACGTACATCATTTCGCGCGCGCCCGAGAGACTGCCCGCACCGCGCCAGACTCGCGATCTATCCCGCGTTTCGTGCGAAGGTGTCCGCCGTGTTTCGTGTGCCGCCACTCCTTCGCCCAGGAAGCTCGGTTCGGGTGGTGGCGCCCGCGAGCGGCTTCCCGCGCGACGAGCTCTTCCGCGGGCTCGCCTTCCTCACCGGTCGCTATCGCGTCGCGATGCGCGAGAGCGCGCTCGCCCGCAAAGGGTACCTCGCGGGAGACGACGCGCGGAGGCTCGACGAGCTCTCCCAGGCGATGCTCGATCCGGAGGTCGAGGCGATCTTCTGCGCGCGCGGTGGTTACGGCATCACCCGCATCATCGACGCGCTCCCCTGGGCCGCGTTCGCACGCGCTCCCAAATGGATCGTGGGCTTCTCGGACGTGACCGCGCTTCACGTGCGCTGCGCGCAGCTCGGGATCGCGAGCGTGCACGCGCCGAACGTGACCGGGCTCGCGCGCACGTCGCCGCTCGAGAAATCACGGCTCATGGGCATCCTAGAGCGCGGGGCGGGCGCGACCTTCGAGGGGCTCCGTGTCGTGCATCCGGGGGCGGAGGTGCGAGGGCCCGCGGTCGGCGGCAACCTGGCGCTCCTCGAGTGCGAGGCGTCTGCTTCGGCGCTCCGGTTCCCGGAAGGCGCGGTCCTCGTGCTCGAGGACGTGACCGAGCGCCCGTACCGCCTCGACCGCATGCTCACCGCGCTCCTTCGTGGTGGTCACCTCACGAAGCTCGCCGCGATCGTGCTCGGCGACATGACCGAATGCGGACCCGGCCCCGACGGCGTCACCGCCGACGAGGTCCTCGCGGAGCGCACGAGCGGTCTCGGCAAGCTCGTGCTGAGCGGGCTCCCGTTCGGTCACGGCGTGCGCAACATGCCGATTCCACTTGGTTTTTTTGCGCACGTGGCGCCCGACGGTCGGGTCGTCTTCGTCGCGCCGTAGCCGCGCGCCCCGGCGACGTGGGGTGGGCGCGATGCGCTCACGACGGGTGGCCGCATGTCGTCGGCGGTTTTCGCGCGTTGCCGTGGAGCGCCGCGGCGATGGCGAAGCGCGTTCGCCGACGGAGACGCAGACGCCGCGGTCGAAGGTCGCGGCGTGCGAACGAGCTCAGCCGTCGAGAGGGACGGTGATGTGCTCGATCGACAGGCCGGACGGCGTCGACTCGATCCACGCGGCGTGCGCGACGCGCGGCTTCCTCATGCCGGAGGCGCTCACGATCGCGCCATCGGGCGCCTCGCCGACGCTGCCCACGTTGACGATCTTCAGCTCACCGAGCTCGCGGGTGAAGGGCACGTGGCTCATGCCGCAGACCACGACGTCGGCGGGATCGGTGCCCATCAGCGCGTTCACCTCTTCGTCGTCTTGATCGTGGGTGATCGACTCTCCCGGATCGTGCGGCGAGCCGTGTACGAGCACGAGCTCGCCGCCGTCCTCGAGCGGAATGCGTGCATGGGTCGGGAGGCGGCGGATCCGCTCGATCACGAGCTGTCCGAGCTCTTTGCGTACGTCGCGCACGCGCGCGAGCATCGCCTTCTCGTGCTCGTTGCTGGTCGCGACGTTCTCGGCGTCGAGCATGACGAGGGCGCGGTCGGAGACACCCTGGACCATGATCGCGTTCGCAGCGACGAGGCGACGCCAGGTCTCGAGCGCGGTGCCGGGCACGTACTCGGACGTGGGCCCGGGGAAGACGACGTCGCCCGCGACGAGCAGCTTGTGAAAGCTACGGCGCTCGGCCGTCGCCATCACCGCGCGCAGCGCGTCGAGGTTTCCGTGAATGTCCGAGATGCAGAGGAGGAGCATCGTCTCTCGTGATCTTACACCGTGCGGGCGGGCGCGGAGTTCTGAGGGCTTCGCGGCGCGTGGACGGCGACGGCGAGATCGTGGACGAACGTACGTACACGTTCGGCCTGGGCTTCAATCGACAATCCTTCACGAACCGCGTCGTCGACGATGCGGACGAGCGCGGTCCCCACGACCACACCGTCGGCGTGGGCGGCTGCTTTCGTGGCGTCCGCGGCGTCGGCGATCCCGAACCCGACCACGCACGGCGCGCCGATTCGCGCGCGCACGTGAGCGGCGCGCGCGGACGCCTCCCCGAGATCGGCGTGCGCCGACCCGGTGACCCCCGCCACGGAGACCGAGTAGACGAACGGAGGCTTCGGCGCGCGCGCAGCGAGGCCGGCGAGGCGCGCCTCCGTGCTCGTCGGCGCGACGAGCGGCACGAGGCCGAGCCCGAGCGCATGAGCGGCGTCGCGGAGGGGGCTGTCTTCTTCGGGAGGGAGATCGACGACCAGTAGCGCGTCGACCCCGGCGTCGGCTGCAGCGCGCGCGGTGGCCGCGTCGCCGCGCACGAAGATAGGGTTGTAGTAGCCGAAGAGGACGATCGGCACCTCGCTCGCGGCGCGTACCCGTCGCGCGACCTCGAGCGCCGATTCGAGCCCGGATCCGCCCGCGATCGCGAACTGAGACGCGCGAGCGATCGCGGCCCCATCGGCCGTAGGATCGCTGAACGGGACGCCGATCTCGAGCACGTCCGCGCCGGCTGCGACGCAGGCGAGCGCGTGCGCGACCGAGCTCGCCACGTCTGGAAAACCGGCACAAAGGTAGGTGACGAGCGCAGCGCCGCCGCTCTCGGATCGTTCCGAAAACACTCGGGAAATGCGCTCACCCGGCGTCGACGTGGCCGAGGGCATCACTCGCCCTCCACGGCGCGGAGCGCGGCCAGCGTGGTCTCGAGGTCCTTGTCGCCGCGGCCCGAGCAGCACATCACGATCGTGACGGCGCGCCCGCGGAGCTTCGCTTCGCGCTCGGCGACCTCGCCTATCTTCGCGAACGCGTGCGCCGTCTCGAGCGCGACGATGAGGCCCTCGGTGCGTGCCACCCGTCGGGTCTCGGCGAGGGCTTCGGCGTCGGTCGCGGTGAGGTACGTGGCGCGCTTGCTGTCGCGGAGGTGCGCGTGCTCGGGGCCGACCCCGGGGTAATCGAGTCCCGCGCTCACGCTGTGCGCCTCTTGGATCTGCCCGCCCGCGTCGCAGAGCACGTAGCTCTTTGCGCCGTGGAGCACACCCGCCCGGCCGCGGTTCAACGTCGCGGCGTGGCGCGCGGTGTCGATGCCTTCGCCCGCAGCTTCGACCCCGTAGAGAGCGACACTTGCATCTTGCATGAATCCGCGGAAAAGGCCGATCGCGTTCGAGCCGCCGCCGACGCACGCGAGAGCCGCGTCGGGGAGGGCGCCCGTTTCGGCGTGGAGCTGAGCGCGAGACTCTTCGCCGACGACCGCTTGGAAGCGCGCGACGAGCTCGGGGTAGGGGTGCGGCCCTGCCGCGCTGCCGACGCAATAGTGCGTCGTCGCGACGTTCGTCACCCAGTCGCGGAGCGCCTCGTTCATCGCGTCTTTCAACGTGCGCGAGCCGCTCGAGACGGGGTGCACCTTCGCGCCGAGGAGCCGCATGCGGCCCACGTTCGGGGCTTGCCGCGCGACGTCTTCTTCGCCCATGAAGATCTCGCACGGCAGGCCGAGCAGCGCACACGCGGTGGCGGTTGCCACCCCGTGCTGGCCCGCGCCGGTCTCGGCGATGATGCGCGTCTTGCCCATGTGCTTCGCGAGCAACACCTGCGCGAGCGCGTTGTTGATCTTGTGCGCCCCGGTGTGCGCCAAGTCTTCGCGCTTCAGGTACAGGCGCGCGAGCACCGTCGCGTTCGGATCGAGCGCTTTTTCCAGCCGCTCGGCGCGAAAGAGCGGCGTCGGCCGACCCACGTAGGTGGCGAGCAGCTTCCCGAGCGTCGCTTGGAACGCGGGGGTGGGCACCACGTCGAGGAACGCGTTCTCGAGCTCGTCGAGCGCGGCGTGCAGCGTCTCGGCGACGAACCGGCCACCGTAGCTGCCGTAGGTCCTGCGCAGTCCCTGTCGCGGAGACGCGGCGGTCATGGGCCCTTCTTCGTGACGACGATGTGCCCGTGGGAGTGCGTGTCGGGGTAGCCGTAGCGGAACGAGATGGGATCGTGTCCCTTGAAGAGGGCCTTGAAATCGCCCGAATCGCGCCCGTTCACGCTCCCGAAGGGCTCCGGTCCGTCGTACTGGCCGTAGACCTCGTGCACGAACCCGCGGCCCTTGATGTGGCGCGGCGGGATCCCGGTCGTGTCGGAGATCATCCACTCCATGTGGGTGAGGAGGTACTCGCGCACGGTGGAGAACGCGTCGTCCCACAGGAGGTGCGTGGCGGCCTTCGTCATCGCCGACACTTTTCCCTTCGCCTCGAGGTGCTTCATGATCTGCGGGCGGAGCTTGAGGTTGCCGTCCGAAAGATCGTAGCCCACGTGACGGAGCACGCGGCTCCGCGCATCGCCCGGCTTCTTGAAGCGCAGCTCCGCGTTTTGGAAGAGCGCCTTTTGGCCCCGCTTGTCGCCGGCGGCCTTGAGGTCCTCGTCGGTGACGTAGCGAATCTTGCCGTCGTCCTCGAAGCGGAAATAACGAAGCGAAACGGGCTCGTAGCCGTGCGCGACGAGGGCAGCCATCGAGAAGACGATCTCGCCCGGGAGCGCGCCTTTCGACTCGAGATCGAGGTTGTCGGTGCGGCTGTGCGCCTTCAAAAAGAGCTTACCGAGGTGCGCGCGAATCGCGTAGAGCGCGCGGATCAAGTCGTTCGTCTTGATGCCGTCTATCCCGCGCGGGTCGGCCGCCGGCTCGAGCGAGATGGTGGTGAGCTCTTTCACGTCGGGGTAGGTCGCGAGCGCCGACACCAAATCGCCGCCGCCGAAAGGGTAGACCACCGTCTCGGGGAGGCCGGCAGGACGGAGCTTGGCGATGAACGGCATCGCGACGTCCATCCACGAACGCTTGTATTCTGCATACGACGCGGCGAGCTCTTTGCAGTGCGAATCGACGAGCGCTTGCGGAACACCGGGCGGGGCGGCGTGGTCGCCTCCGCACGCGGCGAGCTTCCAGATCGCGATCGCTTGCGGCGTGAAGTCGGCGCCCGGGGGCGGCGTCTCCGGAGCGAGCGCTTCCGGCTTCGCGGCGTCCGTTCCGGCGTCCTCGGGGGGCTTTGCGGTCGCCGTCTCGACCGGCTTCGCCGCGTCGACCGAGGACGTGGCGGTGGTCGCGCTGGGTGGGTTCGAGTGGCTGGGTGGGTTGGAGCAGCCCGCAAAAAGCGCGGCGGCGGCCAAAGCGAGGGCAGGGACGAGCGCGGTACGCGGGTGCGGTAGGCCTGACACGGTGCGCTCCGTATACGCGAAATCGAGGCCCCTTACGAGGCATCCGTCAGCCGCGAAAGGTGGGCTCGCGCTTCTCGAAGAAGGCCGCGACGGCCTCGGCGTGATCCGGCGACAGCCACGTCTCGACGAACCGCTCGCGCTCTTTCGCGCGGAGGGCCTCGTTTCGTTTCGCGACGCGAGCCAGCTCCTTCACGTACGCGACGGCGAGGGGAGCGCCGCGGCTCATCGCCTCGGCGAGCGCGACCGCGCGTGCGCGTGCAGTGCCGGACGGGACCACGTGCTCCACGAGGCCGCGCGCGCGCGCTTCCTCGGCCGAGTGCGCGCGCGCGCCGAGGAGCAGCTCGGTCGCGACCGCGACGCCGACCTGTGCGACGAGGCGTGCGTAGGTTCCCCACGCCGTCGTGACCCCCATTCGAACCTGGACGAAGCCGATCTTGGCGCTCTCGCCGGCGACCCTCGTGTCGCACGCGCAGGCGAGCTCGGCCCCCCCGCCGAGCGCGTGACCCTCGATCGCGGCGACGACCGGGATAGGCAAATCCTCGAGCCTGTCGCACATATCGCGCCCGAAATCGCAGAAGCGCTCGGTGGTCTCGCGGTCGCGCACGTCGCGGAGCTCGCGGAGGTCCCCGCCGGAGACGAACGTCCCGCCCCCGCCGGTGACGACGAGGCCGCGCACGTCGCTCGGGACGGCGTGGAGGATCGCGGAGAGCGCCGTGATCGTCGCGCGATCGAGGGCATTCTTGGCCTCCGGGCGATCGAGCTCGAGGACGAGCACGCGCCCGCCTTCGCCCTCGCGATGCGCGTGAATCACCCGGTCTTCCGCCGACTCGCGCGGCGCGGCGCGACTTGGGGACGGCTCTGCTCCTCGGGGCGTCGAATGCGTCGCATTCGTCGCTCGCCGTCGAGCCCCGCGTCGTGTTTCTTGTGCCGCTTCTGGGCCACTTTTTCGGCGTGCGCCACGATCGCGCCGGCGACGTCGACCCCGCTCGTGCGTTCGATCCCCTCGAGCCCGGGGGAGCTGTTGATCTCGAGGATTTTCGGACCATCGCGGCCCTCGAGCATGTCGACCCCGGCGACCTCGAGGCCCATGACCCGCACCGCGTCGACCGCCGCTTTGCGATAGGCCTCCGGAAGATCGACGCCGACACCCTCGCCGCCGCGGTGGAGGTTCGAGCGAAATTCGCCCTTCTTCGCCTGCCGTCGCATCGCCGCGATGAGCCGCCCGCCGACGACGATCGCGCGGTAATCGCGGCCTTTCGATTCGGCGATGTACTCCTGCAAAATGATGTCTTGGCCCATCGCCCAGAGCGTCTCGAGGAGCGAGGTGACCGCCGCCGGCGTCTCGGCGATCATGGTTCCGATGCCCTGCGCTCCCTGCTGAAGCTTCACGATCGCAGGGGTGCCGCCGACGAACTGGAGCGCGCGCTCGACCGACTCCGGCGACCGCGCGCAGACGGTCTTCGGGACGTCGATGTCCTTGCGGGTCAGAAGCTGCATGCTGCGGAGCTTGTCGCGCGAGCGAGCGATCGCGACCGCGGTGTTCAAGACGGGGATGCCCATCATGTCGAACTGGCGCACGACCGCGAGGCCGTAGTTCGTGATCGACGCGCCGATGCGGGGAATGACGAGGTCGGCGTGCGGGATCGGCTTCGTGCCGAGGTACATCTCGGGGCGGCCGCGCGAGATCGCGATTTGGAAGTCGAGCGGGTCCACGACGCTGACCTCGTGACCGCGCGCGCGTGCTCCGAGGACGAGGCGACTCGTGGAATAGAGCGCGGCGTTTCGCGACAAGACGAGGAGGCGCATGGGTGGCACCGTAACTGTCCGCGGACCGCCCGCAACGATGTTCTTTCGACGCCCCTCCGGCCCTGCTCGAAAGCCCTTCGGACCGCACCCGAAGAGGCGTAAGGTTCGCCGAGAATGGCTCCCCGCGCCTCGGCTTCCGGCGACGACGACAAAGACACGAGCCTGCCTGCGGTCCCCTCCATCGAGGATGAATCCGAAGGAGATACGGGCGCTTACGGCGAGAACGACCTGCCCGACATGTCGGACGCGGACCCCTACGACGACGCCGCCGCCGGCCTCGGGGACGACGGAATGGACGTCGAGGACGTTGCTCACGTCGCGCTCGACGACGAAGACGGCACCGCCGACGCCTCCGTCTTCGCTCCCGATCTCGGCTTTTCTCCGATCTCGCTGGAGGACGATTTCGAGGAGCCCGGCATCGGCTTCGACGCGATCGAGCTCGACGAGGGGGTGCGCCTCGACGCCGCGTTCGACCGCGGCGAAGAGGGCCCGAGCGAAGCCGACGACGACCTACGCGCGGAGGACTTGCCCGCCCTCGACGCCGACGAAGACGGCGAGATGGTCGAGAGCACGCTCTACGAGACCACCCTGTTCGTCGGGGTGCCGCGGGGTGAAGTTTACGCGTGGGCCGATCGTGCGTGGGACGTCACCCGTCTCGCCGACGGCAGCTATGCGTCCGCGGCCGCGACCCCCACGACGACGTTCGTGCACGGACCATCCGGCCTCGCCGAGATCCACTGGAACGACGCCGGCGAGCCTACCTTGGCCAAGACTCGCCCACCGTGCCCAGGCGCGCCGACGTCGCTCGCCGCCGCCGCGCGAGAACGCGAGGGAGACGAAGCGCTCGTGGTCGCGGGGGGAGCCGAAATGCACCGCGTCGACGGCGACACGTGGCTACCCGTTCGCGGAGGTCCGGGCCGCGTCGTCGGCACCGCGACGGGCATTTTTGCTCTCGGGCGCAAAGGCGCGCTGCTTCGGTTCGTCGGCGAGGGTTGGGTGCCGGCCGACGCCGCGCGTCCGAGTCGGCGCGACCTGTCCGCGGAAGAGGCACGCCTGTGGGTGCACGCGCTCGGAGCGAGCGACACGTTCGAGCTGCTCGCGCTCGTGCTCGACGAAGCGGCGGGGGATCTCGTCCTCGAACGAGGAGATGCCCCGCGGCTCACGATGCGTGGGCTCTCGGACGACCCCGCACCGACCGCGATATTTGCGCGTGGACACACGCTCGTGGTGACGACGGAGGACGCTGGGGCCTTGGTCTCGTGGTCTTCGGATGGCTTCGTGCCGCTCACCGGCTCACGCCGCGCGCTCGGCATCACGCTCTGCAAGAGCCCCGGCGCGACGAGCGCGGCGGCGGTCGCGGCGGTCCTCAGCGCGCACGCGGACGAGTCTCGGGTGACGCTCCTGCTCCACGTCGAGGGCGAGTCCCCGCGTGTGATCGCGGTCCTCGAGCCACGCGCCGAGCCGGAGGACGACATCGCGTCCGCCCCGATCGCGCTCGTGTCGCACGGCGACAAGGTGCTCGTCGGCACCGCGTTCGGTATTTTCGTAGTTCGTCCCCCGCGACGCGAACGCGAGCGGCGAGGCTGAGGGAGCACGCGATGGCGGTGTTGGTGCAAAAGTATGGCGGCTCTTCCGTCGCCGACGTGGAGCGAATCGGCAAAGTGGCCGATCGCGTGGTCGCCGCGAAGCGCGAAGGCTGGGACGTGGTCGTCGTCGTGAGCGCGATGGGCAAAGCGACGGACGAGCTCTTGGCGCTCGCCGCGGGGGTCGCCGAAAAGGCGCGCGCGGTCTCCGACAGGGCAAAAGAAGCCCCCCGCCGCGAGCTCGACATGCTCGTCTCCACCGGCGAGCGAGTCACGATGTCGCTGCTCTCCATCGCGATCGCGGGCCGCGGCGAAGAGGCCATCAGCTTCACCGGCAGCCAGTCCGGCATCCTCACGAACGATCGTCACTTCGACGCTCGCATCATCGAGGTGCGTCCGCACCGCATCGAGGACGAGCTCGCGCGCGGCAAAATCGTGATCGTGGCCGGGTACCAAGGCATGAGCTACCGGCGCGAGATCACGACCCTCGGCCGCGGCGGATCGGACACGACCGCCGTCGCCCTCGCGGCCGCCCTCGGAGCGACACGCTGCGAGATCTACAGCGACGTCGACGGGGTCTACAGCGCCGATCCGCGCGTCTGCGCCGACGCCCGGCACCTCCCCGAAATCGATCTCGCGACGCTGTCCGAGATGAGCGAAGCAGGCGCGAAGGTGCTGAACGCGCAGGCGGTCGAGTGGGCGCGGAAGAGCAAGGTCGCGCTCCACGCGCGAAAGACGAGCGATCCTCTCGCGCGCGCTGGGGAGGCCGTTCGCGAGACGGTCGCGTCGGCGGAGACACGAACGTCCGTCCGCGCGATCGTGGGCCTCGATCGGGTCGCGCTCGTGTCCGGTCCGTCGATCGAGGCGTTCCTCGGCGAGGCGGCGCGGCTCGAGCTACCGCTCCTCGACGTTCATGTCGGACCGCACGCGTCGCTCGCCACGATCCCGCTGTTGAATCTCCCGGATTGGACCGCGCGTCGCGCCGAGATCGCGCCGGCGCTCGGGCAAGCGTCGCTCACCCACGACCACGCGCTCGTCTCCGTCGTGGGCGACGGCCTCCTCGGGTCGGGCGGGCTCGCACGAATGGCCGAGGCGCTTCGCGGCGCCGG
The DNA here is from genome assembly GCA_013297655.1 of Myxococcales bacterium. GTDB lineage: Bacteria > Myxococcota_A > Polyangia > Polyangiales > Polyangiaceae > JAAFHV01. The sequence goes on from JAAFHV010000182.1 coordinate 13,273, forward strand.
GATCGCGCCCGCGATGCGCTCCGGGCACGCCCTTCGCCTGAGCGCGCTCGTGCCCCGTGCGTCGCGCGAGGCGGCGGAACGCGCTCTCCATGCGGCGTTCGTTGCGCCGTAACTATCCGAATTAACTAGCCTAGTCGTCCGCCCCGACGAGGGCCACGCGCACGTCTCTCGCGCGCGCGGCGACACGTTGTTTTGCCTCCTCGAACGCGCGCCGTCCGTGGAGCTTGCCGAGCACCGGACAGCGCTCGAACCAAAGGATGTCGATCGTGCCGAGCCGGTCGGCCTCGACCGCGTGCCCTTCGGCGTCGTCGAGCGCGTCGAACGAAGCGAAAATCTCCGCCCTCATTTGCTCGAACAGCGCTCGCATCCTCACGTTCGGGACGTCCGGCATCGCGCGTCGCGCGCGCTCCTTGAGCTCGTCCTTGCCGCCGGTCGGCACGCTCCGCCGCGCACCCTCGAGGAGCCGCTCGACCGCCTCGCCGACGTGGGGCACACGGTCCTTCACTTGCGCGTAGTCGGCTTCGACTCGGTCAGCGAGCGCAGCGTCCCCCGCCCAGAGCGCGAGGCGGGCGCGCGTGATGAAGGTCGTGCCGAAGTCGAACGCGTTCCGAGGCAATTCACGGAGCGTGCGCTCGCTCGCGGCGCTGTCGCCGCGGAGAGCGAAGAGCCGCGCGATCGAGATTCGGTTTCGTTCGAGGTCTGGCTCGAGGGCCATCGCGTCCTCGAGATCCCGCATCGCCGCCGGGATCGGCCCCGTCTCGGAGAGCAGCTCGCCGCGCCAACCTATCGCGTCGGGCGGCACGTGATGACGCGACGCGATCGCGCGGGCGAGGTGCTTCGCGGCGTCGACGGCGCGACCCTCCGCGAGCGCGAGCGTGGCGAGGGCGAGGTGCGCCTCGGGGAGATCGGGATCGAGCTCGACCGCGCGCGCTGCGAGCTCGGACGGCGTGGGCGAGCCCGCGCGCGGCTGCGACCAGGAGAGGGCTCGCCCGAGCGCCATCGCGTAGAGCGCGCAGATCTGCGCGTCGTCCGGCGCCCGCGTGTACGCTTCGGCGAGGAGCTCGACCGCCTGCGCGTTCGCTTCGTGACGCGTGCGGCGATAGAGATACCGACCGCGGAGGTAGTAGTCCTGCGCGACGGGATCGGTCACCTTCGCGCGGACGAGCGTCTTCATCGATTCCGTGAGCGAGCTTGCGATCGCGCGTGCCGCGATCGCCGCCCGCGCGAACGGATCGCCATCGACTTCGAAGCGATCGGCGAAGATCTGGAACCCGTCCGCGACGGTGATGAGCCTCAGGCTCGTACGGAGCACGCCCGCGCGTCGGCGGAGGGATCCTTCGAGGACGACGTGCACCCCGAGTCGCTCACCGGCCGCGCGCGCGTCGCCGCCAGCCGCCGCTGCGATTTTTGCAGCTCCGAACGGGCGTACGCGGAGGCCGGGAGACGACGACAAGCTGTCCGCGATCTCTTCCGCGAGCGCCTCTGCGAGGTATGCGTCGTCGTCGGAGTCGGTCGTGAAGGGGAGGACCGCGATCGCCTTCTGCGCGTGGCCGCCGTCGCCGAGCGGAGGCTTAGTCGGGGAAGGTCGCGAACGTGGCGGCGGAGGCGGGACCACCGACGGGAGGCTCATCGCGGCGAGCGACTCCTTCACCGCCAGCGCGGTCGCTGGGCGCGCGTCGCGGTCCTTCGCGAGGAGCGCGCGCACGAGGTCCGCGATGGGAGCAGGCGTCGACGGCGCGCGCCCAAGCACGTCCGGCGCGGGTCGAACGAGCCTCGCCGCCGCGAGCACGACGGGCGAATCTCCGTGAAAAGGAAGCTCCCCGGTCAGCATCTCGAACAGCATCACGCCGAGCGCGTAGAGGTCGGCGCGGCCATCGAGCTCCCGGCCCTCTACCTGCTCCGGCGCCATGTAGGCAGGCGTGCCCGCGATCGTGGTGGTCTTGGTTCCCTCCGACTCGAGGGCGCGCGCGATGCCGAAGTCCGTCACCACGACGCGGTCCTTTGCGACGATCACGTTCGCAGGCTTGAGATCACGATGGACGACCCCGGCGGCGTGCGCGGCCCCGAGGCCGTCGCAGAGCCCGGAAGCGATCGCCACGATCTCGTGGAGGCCGAGGCGTGTCCGCGCGAGGCGGGCGTCGAGCGCCTCGCCGTCCACGAGCTCCATCGTGAGGAACCGCGAGCCCTCGTGCTCGCCGATGTCGAACGTGCGCGCGACGGCCGGGTGCGTGACCTTGCGCGCGATGCGAACCTCGCGACGAAACCGCGCGAGCGCGTCGGCGTCGTCGGCGAGGTTGCCGCTCAAGAGCTTGAGAGCGACCGTCTCGTCGAGCTCGTGGTCGCGCACCTTGTACACGGTGCCCATGCCGCCGACCCCGAGGAGGCCGAGGATTTCGTACCGATCGGCGATCCGAGTGCGGTTCACCGCGGGCGGCGCGGTGGCCGTCGCCACCATGTCGGCGAGCGTGGCCGCGCTCTCGAGGTCTGCCTTGTTCCTCTCCCCGAGCGCCATAACCACGAGGATAGATCAGCCGACTCCCCCGCGCGTGCTCATAGGCCGGCGAGGGGCGCATGTATGGCTCTGTGCGCGCACAACATTTATCCGTTGCGCTTCATTTCTGTGCCCGCGGAGCTCGCCTCGTGAAAAGCTGATGGATTGGAGGTCGGCATGAAACGGCGATTTTGGCTCCTTGGGTGTGCGGTGGTCCTCCCGGCGGTGGTCGTCGCGTGCTCGAGCGATCCGACCGGTGAGCCAGAAGTCGACGCCTCGAGCCCGGACGCCACGACGCCGCAGCCGAGCACCACCTCGACGACCCTCCCGCCGCTCCCCGACGGAGCGCCGCGCGACGCTCGGGGCGCCGACAGCGCCGAGGTCCCCGACGCCTCGACCTCCGACTCTGGCGCAGACGCAAGCGACGCCGCAGACGCGTCCGTCCCGGTCGACGCGGCCGACGCAGCAGACGCGGCGCCGCCACCGCCCACGTGCGGTGTGGGGCTGCCCGCGTTGTGCATGCCCGGGGAGGCCTGCCGCTCCGGTGACGACTGCGAAGGGCTCTGCACCGGCAACGTGTGCGATCTGCCTTCCCACACCGACGGAAAGCTCTCTCCGTCCCTCGGGGAGACCGCGATCGACTGCGGTGGTCCCGACGCCGTCGCCGACCCCGCGGTGCGCTGCGAGAACGCGATCGCCTGCATGGTCGACGCCGATTGCAAGAGCTCGGCGTGCAGCCCGAAGACGAGCACGTGCGTCGCGGCGCTCTCGTGTGCGATCCCGACCGGCGCGTCCGTGTCCGGGATCGAGACCTGCGGCGCGGGCGAGACCGGAGCGCCCGGCGCGACCGGCGATAGCTGCTGCGCGTCGCTCCCGCTCCCGGTCACGACGACGCGACGACTCGACAAGTACGAGATCACCGCCGGCCGGATCCGTCGCTTCGTGCAGGCGGTCACGGCGACGTACGGAGAGGCGAACATCCGCGATTGGGCGAAGACCTACGCCGCCGCGAACCCGGGATCGCAGCTCGAGCAAATCGATACGAGCTTCCCGGGCCTCTTCGACATCTTGCCGAACACGGCCGCGCCCGCCGCGCGTCTCAGCTTGGTGACGGCGCTCGGGCTCTTCGCGGTCGACCCCATCAACACGCTCGACGGCTGTTACGTCGCGAACGGCGCCGAAGGCCACTCGACGTACCATTGGAACGCCGCGACGCGCTCCGTGTTCCGCCTCCCGGCGCGCGTGCACAGCCAGGCGACGCTCGACGAGAAGCCGATCAACTGCACCATGTCGCTCATGTACATGGCGTTCTGCGCTTGGGACGGCGGCGAGCTCGCGCGGATGACCGACTACCGCGAAGTGTGGGGGAATAACCCGCAGAACATCGCGGCGGGCAACATCTACGTCCCGTGGGAGACCTTGCTCCCGATTGGGCAATTCAACTACCGAAACGGCCAGCACGGTGGCTTTGCGTGCGTGAATGGGTGGCCCGGATGCGTGGCGAACCAGCCCGTCTTTTATTCGTTCCCCACGCGCAACGCAGACAACTCGCTCATCAACCTCGCGAACGACTCCTCACCGCTGCTCTCGGCTCCTGGGCGCTTCGCCCTCGACGTCACGGGTGCGGTCTCCGGGAACGGAGAAGGCTGGTACGACGTGGGTGGGCTGGAGCTCGAATCCGGCTGGGTCGACAACCCGCCCACCAACCCGAGCGGTGCCATCTCGAACTTCTGCGATACGACCGCTTCGCCCGGCCCGGGCGAGACGGCCTGCACGCGCGGCGACAACAACGGCACTCTCCGCTACGCAGGCGCCCTCCCGCACCTTCCGCTCGTGGGGTACTCCTGGGAGGGCCACGCCCGGTACAACGAAAACTACCTCGCGGGTCGCTCCGCAAACCCGGGCAACTGGAAGCCCGTGACCTGGCAGTACGGCAAGGGCGGCGGTCGCTGCGCCCGAACGTACTGACGGCGTCGGCGTGAGCGCCTCCCGGGGCGTCGCCTCGGCTCTCGGCCTCGACCTCTACCTCGTAACGCGCGGGTTTCGTTCCTGAATCGGCGAAGCTCGCGCGCTCCGTCGGGGCGTGATCCGAGGTAGAGTCGCGCCTCCTTTGTTCGCCTCGCTCCGCCCTCGAACGAGCCTCGCGCTCGCGCTCGCGCTGTCCATGTCCTTCGAGAGCGCTGCGCGCGCGGGGGATGCGGAGGTGCACGCGACCTCCGTCAGCTTCGACGCGGGTCGGCAAGAGGTCGTGCTCGAGGGCGACGTGCGGGTGGACTCTCCGCCGTTTCATCTTCGCAGCCAGCACGTTCGGCTGCGGCGCTCGGGCGGTGGTCCGCTCGAGCTCGAAGGGGAGGGCACCCTCGGGTTCTGTCCGTGCCTGGGGACGCCGCTCGCGATCTCGTTCCAGGGGGCGAAGGTCGCGCCGCCGGGAGATCTGCTCCTCGATCGACCCGTGCTCCGGCTCTTCGACGTCCCGGTCCTCTGGCTCCCTGCGTTCTGGCTGCGTGCGCCCTCGAAGGTGGGCCTGCTGCCGCCCGATGTCGCCTACCGCGCGACCGACGGAGTCTACGCGGGCCTCGGCGCGCACCTGCCGTGGAACGACGGAAAGAGCGCGCTCGACCTGCGCGGCGGCGTCTACACCCGTGGCGGCGCGCTGGGGGACGCGCGCTTCTTCGCGCCTACCGCGCGCACGCACGTGCGCTTCGACCACCTGCGCGAGACGGGCGTCTTCGTCGACGCGCGCGGCTTCACCACGAAGGGTGATCTCGCGCTCGCGTGGGACGTGGACGCCATCCGCGGTCGCCGCGCGCTCGGCGCGACGACCCGCCTCGACGACGCCGCGCGGCGATGGGATCGCGCGGCCGGTGAAGGCACGCTGCGCTTCTCTGGAGGCCGCGTTTCGGTCGGCGCCATTGCGACCACGTTGCGCGGGGGCCCGTTCGGGGACCTCGGATCGTCCGGACCGATGCTCGGCGCCGCGCTCGGGCACGTATCGCGCGACGGGCGCGCGCGCTTCGAGGTCGACGGGTTCCTCGCCGCGCTCTCCGAGCCCGCGGGCAGCGCGCGCACCTACGGCCGCTCGATCGCGAGCGCCACCGTCACGGGGAGCCTCGGTCCCTTTGTCGCGGTCGCCACGTCGCGCGCGGAGGCGGCGTTCACCAGCAGCGAAGCGCCTCCGTCCGGGGTCGCCGCTGGGCTCGTGCGGACCCGAATCGGGTTGCCCCTCGCGCGCGCCTACGCCGACGGGGAGCTGGTCCACGTGGCGGAGCCCTTTGCCTCGGTGACGACGGGCACGCGCACGCTCGGCGCGGTCCCGCTCGCGATCACGCCGCTCGCGGGCGACGTCCCGGAAGCTGGCTCGCTCGCCGCAGCTCTCGGCGCGCGCACGTCGCTCGGCGAGCCGGAAGGCGGGAAGGCGGTGGGGCTCGAGGCGTCGCTCGGCGGGGTGTCGCTCGCGAGCGGAGTCGGCGCGCCGGGCGCGTTCGGCCGCGCGGTCGCACGCACCACGTACGTGAGCCTCTCGGGCGAGGCCGCCGTGCTCGCCGATCGCGCAGCCGCCGTCCCGCTCGCTTACGGC
>JAAFHV010000183.1 GCA_013297655.1 Myxococcales bacterium
GCTGCTGACCCGGAGCGAGGAGAAGGGCACGTCGTTCTTCCGCATCTATGGGAAATACGAGCGCGAAGTCGACGGCGGGCGCATCGAGGTGGTCCCATCGTTCGGTCGTGATTTGCAAAAACGAACGATCCAGCTCGGCGACGCCGCGACCGGCCTCCGCCAGGGCGCGACGATCTACGCCACGCGCGCATCGTACCGCGGAAAGCTCCACCCACGGGTCACGCTCACGACCGGCCTCGACGCGGAGATCGTGCACACGAGCCTCGAGCGCAACGGCTCGGTCACGAGCCCACCGCGGGAGGGCGACGCGCGTGTCTTCGGACAGCCGCCACAAGATCGCCAGAACGGCGACACGTGGGAGGTGACCCAGCTCGGGCTCGCGCCATTCGGAGAGCTCGACGTCGCGCTCCTCGACGACATGGTCCACGTCGTGCCGGGGCTTCGCTTCGACCCGACGTTCGTCTCGGTGAGCCGGAGAACGCCGGTCGAAGGCGACACCCCCGCGCTCGGCGCGTTCCGCGAGGACGCCGCGATCGAACCGCGCCTCGCCGCGACCGTCACGCCCTCCTCGCGAATCACGTTCAAGGCCGCGTACGCGAGGGTGCGCCAGCCCGCGCTCGCCGAGGATCTCTCCGCCGTGTTCGGCAACCCGCTCCTCCCCGCGGCCTCCGGACATCACCTGCTCGCCGGCCTCTCCGCGAGGCTCTTCCCGAGCACTACCCTCGAGACCACCGTGTTCCGTCTCGCCCAAGACGATCTCGCCGCGCGGAGCCCCTCGTCCACCCCGCAGCTCGCCGCGGCCCTCGAGCCGGTCGGCTCCGGACGCGCGTACGGCATGCAAGCCATGTTGCGGCGCGAGCTCACGAAGGGCTTCATGGGCTGGGTCAGCTACTCCCTCGTTCGCAGCGAGCGGCGAGACGCACCGAGCCTCGGCTATCGACCCTCGGACTACGACCAGTCGCACGTGCTCACCGCCCTCGGGAGCTACGATCTCGGACACGGCTTCGAGGTCGGCGCGCGCGTACGTTTCGCGACCGGCTTCCCCCGCACGGCGGTGAGCTACGCCCTCGCCGACACCCGCAGCGACCGCTTCGAGCCCGTGTTCGGCCAAAAGAACCGCGAGCGCCTCCCCGCGTTTTTCCAAGTAGATTTGCGTATTTCCAAGCGGTTCGTGCTGCCCGCCGGTGAGCTCGAGACGTACCTCGAGGTGCTGAACGTGACGAACCAGCAGAACGCAGAGGAGCTCGTGTACACGAAGGACTACCGCACCAAGGGCACCCTCACCGGGCTCCCGATCCTCCCCCTCTTCGGCGTGCGGTGGAACCTGTGAGGCACCTCCGCCGCGCCACGACCGCGATCGGCTTGGCGATCGCGACCACGCTCGGGGCGGGCGGCGCGGCGTGCCGTCCGGAGCTCGACGACCGCACGTTCGCGATCGATCGTGTGCGTGTGCTCGCGGTGCGCGCCGATCCCCCCGAGGCCGCGCCCGGGCAAGCGACGAAGCTCTCCGTCCTCGTCGCCGATCGATCGGGTGTGCGCGCCGATCTCGCGCCCGATCTGGCCTTCTGCGCGGAGAAAAGAGCCCTCGCGGAGAGCTCTCCCGTGAGCGCGTCGTGCCTCGACGATTCTGCGATCGTGCCGCTCGTAGGCGCGGTGGGCGCCCTCCCGGCCGACGTGTGCGGTCGCTTCGGGCCCGAGCGCCTCCCCGGCAAAGACGGCGAGCCTTCGGGGCGCCCGTCGGATCCCGATGGCACGGGCGGGTACTACCAGCCGGGCCGCGTCCGCCTCGCCGCCCTGCCGGGCACCGATCCCGCGCTCTTCGAGGTGCGCGCCACGTGCGGCCTCCCGGGCGCCACCCTCGAGATCGTCGCCGGCTTCGGCGCGCGCTACCGGCCGAACCAGAACCCCGCCCTCGCCGTGCGCGCCGACGATCGGGAGCTCGCGGAGGGCACGACGATCGACGCCATCGCCGGACAGGCGTTCGCCCTCACCGCGACGTGGCCCTCGTGCGATTCCCCCGCGCCGTGTGAAGGCGCCGAGCGCTACGTCGCCTTCGATCCGGCGACCCGCACCCTCGTCGACCGGCGCGAGGCGATGCGCGTGACGTGGCTCTCCACCGCCGGCACCCTCGCCGACGATCGCACCGGCCGCGACGAGGGCGACCCCGAGCCAAGCACCGCGACCGTCTTCACTGCGCCACGCGAGGCCGGCACGACGACCGTGATCGTCGTGCTTCGGGATACCCGCGGCGGCGTCGCCTGGCGCACGTTCCGCGTGACGACGAACTAACGCCGGGATTGGCTACGAGCGATCGCCGAGGACGATCGCGAGTCCGGTCGGTCAGAGCTTCGCGACGATCTCTTCGGTCTTCTCCCAGAGCTTCTCGGCGAGCGCGTCGTCTTTGCCATAACGCGACGAGCGCGCCACGTTGCAGTCCGCGAAGTACTCGCCACTCACGCCCGCGACCGAAGGGTGAACCGCTACGTAACACTGAGTCGCCGCGCCTTCGCCCACGTTCTTGAGCGCGATCGCTGCCGCGATCGGAAAGCCCACTTGGGCGAGGAACCCCATGTGGCGCCCGAGGTTCGTCTGGATGACGCCGGGATGAACGGCGTTGGCGGTGCGCTTCGTGCCGGCGAATCGTTTGGAGAGGGCGCGCGCGAAGAGCAAATTGGCGAGCTTGGACTGCCCATAAGCCTTCCACGACGAATAGCCCTTTTCGAACGTGATGTCGTCGAGGCGAATGCCGCCTTCGGGCGCCATCTTGTGCGCCGCGCTCGAGAGCATCACTACCCGTCCGTCGTCGGCGAGCGAGTCGAGCAGACCGGTGACGAGCAGAAAGTGGCCAATGTGGTTGGTGAGAAATTGGAGCTCCTGACCGTGCAGCGTCTCCCGTTTCGGGAGGGCCATGATGCCCGCGTTGCAGAGGATGACGTCGAGGGAGAGCCCTTGCCGTTTCACGTCCGCCACGCACGCGCGGACCGACGCAGGATCGGACAGCTCGCACGACACCGGGACGATGCGCTCGATGCCACGGCAGGCCTCCGCCGCTTTCTCCTTCGTGCGCGCAGCGGCGACGATCGTGGCCCCGCGGAGCGAGAGCACGCGCGCGCTCTCGAGCCCGAGCCCCGAGCTCGCCCCCGTGATCAGGATGGTGCGCCCGCGGAGGTCGAGCCCGGCGGTGACCTCCTCCGCGGTGGACGCGTAACCGAATCCACTCTCCCCACGACGACCGAGCACGAGCGATACGAGCGACATGGGCGCGATGTTCGACACGAGACCGCTCGCTGACAAGCTCCTTCGGCCCGCTTTGGAAAGCTTTACGAAACACGAGCCGCGCGCGCGTGGCGATCGCGGCCGCAGCCTACGGGCAGAGACCGTCTTGGAAGTACTTCTTGTTTTGGCTCACCGCTTCGCACGCGCTCGCGCACGTGGCGGTGCCACACAAGCGGAACCCCTTCGCGGCGGGCGGGCACGCCGACGGCATACGCCAGCAGGTCCCGCTGTTGTCGAGGCACGCGAGCGACAACATGCGCAGGTTGCACTTCGCGCCGCCCGAGCAGCTCCCCGTGCACGGGGTGGCCGCATCCTTCGTGCACTCCCCCGAGCCGCGGTACGCCACGTTGTTTCGCGCGAGGGCGATGCTCGCGTAGGTAAGCTTGTCGCAGCCACACACAGGATCGGTGCCGAACGCGCTCGCGGCGACGCACTTGCCCTTGCCGGTGCAGCCCGGGAGCTGACACACCTCGCCCGCTCCGCAGCCCGGCTTCTCGGCGGTGCACTCGTCGCTCGGAGGCACCGCCGCGTCGACGTCGACCGGAGGTTCGTCCGTCGGGGAGGTGGTCGGCGCGGTGGTGGTCGGCGAGAGGGTCGCCGTGGTCGACGGTGACGTGGTCGCGGACGGCGAGGTGCTCGTATCGAAGAGCTCCGTCGGAGCAGCGCCGCTGCACGCCGCTACGAGTCCGATGCCCACGAGCCCGAGGTACGCGAAGGATTTCACCCTCGAAGTGTACGCTGGTGGGGCCGCCTCGTCGAACCACGACGACGCGGGGTCGCCGGTAACGCCGTCGAGTGGGGTGCACGGTGCACGCGCGATCCGCGGGCGGAGTGCGCGTTCGACTCGCACGCGCGCGTCGGCCGCGCTCAGTGGGCTTTTTTCGGAAGCTTCTTCACGCCCGCGTCGAACATCATCGCGGGCGCGACGACGACGGCGACCGGAGGCGGAGGCGGCGTAGGGGTCGCTTCGACCGTGGGCTTCACATCGACGACCGCCGCCGGCGCCGTCGCGGCGGGCTCGGGCTGCACGTTGCCCGACCTTTGCTGATCGAGCCCCTTCCACAAGAGGAAGATGATGCCGAGGAGCGCGACGATGACGAGCACCACGACGAACGCGAGCACCTTCTCGCGCGACGACGGGCCGCGTTTGCGCCCCGGCATCGTGATGACCACGGTCTCCGATCGCGAGCGTCCGCGCGGCGGCGGCGGCGGCGCTGCGAACTGAGGCGCGGAGAACGCAGGTGCCATCGGCACGGTGCCGCCACGCGAAGGCGCCGAAGGCGGAAACGCAGGCACCGGCGCGAGATAGAGGCCGCCACGCGACGACGAAGGGGGCGGCGTCTCCAGGGGCTCGTACGTGTGCGCCTGCGCGCCGTCGACGATGACTGCGGGCGCCCGATCGCTGCCCGCCGAGTGACGGCTTGGCGGGATCGTCTTTGGCCCGGTGGCGTACGCTGCTTGCGACTCGCCCGACGACTGCCCGCGTGCGAGCTGCACCGGCTCCGACGGTCGCGCGACAGGAACGGGAGCAGGAGCGTGGAGAGGGGGCGCCGCAGGCGCGAGACGTCGACGCGACGAGAGCGGCCCATGGGCCGGCATCTCTTCGGTCGCGCCCAGATCCGCGTCGCGGCCTGCCCGATCGCCGTTGTCTCCTTCGCGGCTCATCGTAATGGCCAGATCGTAGCCGATTTCGGAGCGCTTCCGGAAGCCACCAATCCGACAGAAGCGTCGATAGATGAAAAACGAGCAGAAACGTCAGGAGCCCGGCGATTTACGACCCGCGGAGGTCGAAGCGACCTGTCAGGTCAGAGCGGGATCGACGGGGACTCGCCCAAAGGCTTCGTGGGTGCGGGCGTCGCTGGCTTGGCGGGGGTGGGTTTTGGCGGCGTCGGCGCAGGACCGGGCTTGCGCACCGGCCCGGGGCCAGCGCTGGACGGCAAGGGCAGCGCGGTGACGACCGCGACCGGCGGGGGGCCTGGTGGCGCTGGCGGCGCGCTCGCGGACGGCGGAGGCGCGCTGAGGGGCGGCAGCGGCGTGGGCGCCGAGACCGAAGGGGTCGGGACGGTGGCGGGCGAGTCCCCGAGGATCCGCGGGAGCACCACGATCTTCAGGGCGGCGCCTCCACCGAGCAGCATGATCGAGAACCCCACGACGAAGAACGGCCACGACGCGCGCTCGCGCGGTCGCGACACGAGCTCGGCGCCTCCCGCGGTCGTGTTCACGACCGGCGCGTGCGAGCTCGCTTCGACGAAGCCCGGGACCCCGCCCAACGCGGCGCGATCCATGCCCGGCACCGACACGCGATCGTGACCGCCGAGCGCGGGCGCGGGCGCGGGCGCTCCTGCGGCAGGCGCGTACCCCGGCGACGAGCCGCGGTTCGACGACGGGCCATTCGCGAGGCGCTCGGTGCTGCCGATGCCCATCGCCTCGACCGACTTGGGCGAGAGGCTCCTCGTATCGGCGTGACGATCGATGGCGATCGCGTTCGCAGGTCGCGGGCCCGAGGGGGGCCCCGCGTTCGACTGGAGCGTCGAAGGGGAGCGCGAGTCCGGGAGGGTCGCCGCGTAGCCCGGCGTGCCCGCGTCGCTCATCGCGGTCTGCGCGTAAGGCAACGCCGGATCGTGCGCGGGCGCGGGCTGGGCAGCGGCGACCGGAGGGCTCGCGTCGGCGTGCTGGCCCGCCGCCACCGTGACGGCCTCGGCCAGATCGACCCCGCGCACCGGCCGCGCCGGCACCGCGTTCGCGGGGAGCTGCGAGAGCACGTGCACGTCGGTCGCGGTCTCTTGGGCGCGATCGGCTTTTCGTGTGTCGCGCTTGGCGATCGACTTGAGATGACCCGCGAACGTGAACGCGTCACGCGGGCGATCGGCAGGCGATTTCTCGAGGCCGGCCATCACGACCCGCTCGAGCTCCGGCGACACCCGCGCGAGCTTCGACAGCGGCGGCGGTTTCTCGTTGAGGTGCGCATATCCGAGGCGCGAGATGTCGAACGCGTCGTCGAACGGACCGCGCCCGGCGAGCATCTCGTAGATGACGATCGCGGCGGCGTAGAGGTCGGTCCCGGGGCCTACCTGGCCACCCAAGATTTGCTCCGGCGCGGCGTAACGAAGGGTGCCTACGAAGCGCCCCGCGGTGTCGTTCGCGCGACTCTCGTCGACCATGCGCATGATGCCGAAATCGAGCAGCTTCGTGACCACGCCGCCCGTCATCGAGCGGTGGAGGAAGATGTTCTCCGGCTTGACGTCGCGGTGAACGACCTGGTGCTCGTGCGCGTGATCGAGGGCGTCGAGGAGCTCGGTCGCGATCGGGAGCACCTGGTCCTCCGGGAGCGCGCCGCGCTTCTCGATGACCGAGCGGAGGTTGTTCCCGTTCGTAGAACGGCAGCGGCTGCGGATCGGTGGTCTGCCCGGCGGTGACCACCTCGACGATGTTCGGGTGCGACAGCCGTCCGAGGGCGCGCGCCTCCGCGGCCATGCGACGCGCGAGATCGCCGCGCGAGACGAGGTTCGGGTGCAGCGTCTTCAGCACGTAGCGCTTGCCGACGGTCGTGTCCTCGACGTCGTAGACGCTGCCCATGCCGCCCGTCGCGAGGTGACGGAGCACGCGGTAGATCGTCCCCGGGACGAGCTCCCCGGGGGTGTATTGGCGCGCGGCCTCGCTCATCCCTCCCTCAATCTAACCGAAACGGGCTTCCCCCCAAACCGGTTCCAGCAGCGGCCGGTCGAGAGGGAAAACCTGGCCGATCGCCCGCACGAGGCGCGCTCTTCGCCAACGTGCCGAGCCACACATCGAACGTGAGCAAGAGCCACAGGGCGAGTCCGTGGTCGGCTTCGTTCGCCCAGTGCTCACGGAGGAGCTTGTCGACGAACTCGCGACGGACATAGGCATCGAGGGGTCCGCCGCGCGCGAGGCGATCACCCAGGTACGGCTTGAGCTCGCCACGAAACCACGCCCCGAGCGGGAGACCAAACCCCATCTTTTTTCGGGTAAAGACCCAGTCGGGCACCATATCGGCGAACGCCCGCCGCAAGATCCATTTGCGCTCGTTCCCTCGCCGCTTCATGCGGTCCGGCAGGCGCGCCACGTACTCGACCAGCTCGGTGTCCAAGAACGGCGATCGCAGCTCGAGCGACCACATCATCGACGAACGATCGGCCTTCACGAGCAAATCGTCGGCGAGGTAGGTCTCCCAGTTGAGCCCGAGCACCTGCCCGAGGGGCGTCCCGCGCCGAAACGTCTCCGCCAACCGGCGATTTTCGAGGACGTGTGCGTCGGGATCGACCGCCGCGAGCACGTCGTCGGTGAGCACGCCGCGAAGGTCCAAGCCGAACGCGCTCGTCCACGAGAGCAGCCTATCCGGCAGCGGCAGAGGCACACGCGAGAGGGCGCGCCCTACCCGTCCCCGCAGCGAGCTCCCGTGCGTCCCGAGGCCTCGCGAGGCGAGCGTCGCCGCACCACGCGCCGCCCACGGCAGCCGCTCGCTCGCCTCCACCGCGAGGAAGCGCGAGTAACCACAGAAGAGCTCGTCCCCGCCGTCGCCGGAGAGCGCGACCGTCACGTGCTCTCGCGTGAGCTGCGAGACGATGCTCGTGGGGATCGCGGACGAGTCGACGAACGGCGCGTCGTGCGCGTGCACGAGGCGCTCGACGAGCTCGAACGACGCCGGCTTCACTTGGTACTCGGTGTGCTCGGTGCCGAACGTCTCCGCGACGCGGCGCGCGTACACCGTCTCGTCGAAGCCGTGGTCCCCCTCGAAACCTATGGAAAACGTTCGTACTTTCGACTGGTGGCGCTTCGCCATCACGCCGACGACGATGCTCGAGTCGACCCCGCCGGAGAGGAACGCCCCGAGCGGAACGTCGGCCTCGAGGCGGCGCGTGACGGCGCGCTCGACGAGGCGACGAACCTGCGCGATCGCCTCGCCGTCGCTCACCTCGCGCGGCTCGTGGAAGGGCGGCGTCCAGTAGCGACGAATCGCGGGAGCGCGCCCCGCCCGCGCGACGAGGATGCTCGCGGCGGGCAGCTCCGCCACGTGCCGGTTCATCGACCTCGGCGCGTGAGGTTTGCCGAACGCAAAGAGCGGCACGAGCGCGTCGAGATCGAGCTCCAGCGGGACGCCGCACGCGACGAGCGCCTTCGGCTCGGAGCCGAACACGAGACCGAGCGCGCCGTTCGCGTAAAAGAGGGGCTTTTTCCCGGGCCGATCCCGCGCGAGCACGAGCTTCTGCTCGCGGGCGTCCCAGATAGCGATCGCGAACATGCCGTCGAGCCGCTCGATCACGGCCTCGCCCCACTCGCGGTACCCGTGGACGATGACCTCGGTGTCGCTCCGGGAGCGGAACACGTAGCCCTTGGCGCGGAGCGTGTCGCGGAGCTCGTGGTGGTTGTAGATCTCACCGTTGAAGACGAGCGTGACCGCGTCGTCGGGGGAGCGCATCGGCTGCCGCCCGGCCACCGTGAGGTCGAGGATCTGGAGGCGCACGAACCCGAGCACCGCCGAGCCGCTACGCACGACCGACGCGTCGTCGGGTCCGCGGTGCACGATCGCGGCGAGCCCGGCGTCCACGTCGACGTGGGCCCCCTCTGGCACGAAGGCCGCGCCTACGAAGCCGCACATGACGCTGCTCCGGCTCGGGACACGACGACGAGAACCTGGGGTCTTTTCTCTCCCTGCATCGGCTTTTCGCTCGCCACCTTCGCGCCGAACCCCCGTCGAGTCAAAGCCGACGAGCAGCTTCGCCGTCGCGATCGTCGAGCGTCGAGGGCGGAGGGCGCGTCGCGCGCGCGGTCGTGAGAGAATGCGAGCCGCGCGGCTCGGAGCCGTCGCGCGCACCAGGATCTCGTTTTGGACTTGTTCGTTCACGTGCTTGCCGCAGGTCTCGTCGCCGAGGGCGTGGCGCGGGTGCGGCGTCGCGGCGGGAGCACGCCTCGCCTCGGTCCGCGTGCCGGGGTCGCGCTCGTGCTCGGCGCTGCTTCTCACTTGGGGCTCGACGCGCTTCCCCATTTCGGCTTCTTGCCGTCGATCGCGGTCTGGACGTGGATGCCTCAAGGGTGGCTCGTCCGCGCGCTCGGAGGTGGGCTCTTGGCGTTCGGGTTCGTGCTCGCCAACGCAGGAAAGAACTGGCCCGTCGTGATCGCGGCGTGTGTCGGCGCGGTGTACCCCGACGTCGAGAAGGTCGCCCACAACGAGCTCGGCGTCCCGTTCGTCCTGTTTCGCGCCCACGCCGAGCTCGCGAGCACCTACACCGCGGGGCTCCCCATCAAGCTCCTCGCCGCGGTCGAGGTCGTGCTCGCCGTCCTCTTCGCCCTGCTCTACGCGAGGCTCGCGCGGAGCCGTCGCGACGCCCCCTGGAAGTCCCTGACGAGGGACAAAAACGAAGCGCCCCCGACGCCGTAGCGACGAGGGCGCACGTTCGCCAATCGAGCGTCGCTCAGATCTGCGCGGTGGCCTTCTCGACCGCGTCGAACATGCCCTCGAAGAGCGCGCCAGAGAGGTAACGCTCCCCCGCGTCGGGGAGCACCACCACGATCGTCTTGCCCGCGAAGGCCGGCTCGTGCGCGAGCTTCAACGCCGCGTGAGCCGCCGCGCCGCACGAGATGCCGCTGAGGAGCCCCTCTTCGCGCGCGAGCCTGCGCGACGCCGCGATCGCCTCGTCGTTCGTGACGAGCTCGACCCGGTCGACGAGGGACAGATCGAGGTTCTTCGGGATGAACCCCGCGCCGATGCCCTGGATTTTATGCGGGCCGGGAGCGAGCTCCTTGCCTTCGCGGACCTGGGAAATCACCGGCGAGTGCGAGGGCTCCACCGCGACGGAGACGATCGCCTTCTTCTGCGTGTGCTTGATGTAGCGGGAGATGCCGGTGATGGTGCCGCCGGTGCCGACGCCAGAGACGAGCACGTCGATCGTACCCTCGGTGTCCTCCCAGATCTCGGGGCCAGTGGTCTTTTCGTGGATCGCCGGGTTCGCGGGGTTCTCGAACTGCTTCATGAGGTGGAGCGTGGGATCGTTCTTCGCGAGCTCCTCCGCCTTCGCGATCGCGCCCTTCATGCCGAGGGGACCGGGGGTGAGCACCAGCTCCGCGCCGAACGCGACGAGCACCTTGCGACGCTCGAGGCTCATCGTCTCGGGCATCGCGAGCACGCAGCGGTAACCGCGCGCCGCGGCGGCGAACGCGAGCGCGATGCCCGTGTTGCCGCTCGTCGCTTCCACGATGCCGCCACCGGGCTTCAACAGGCCCTTCTCTTCCGCGTCCCACACCATCGACGCGCCGATACGGCACTTCACCGAGTACGCCGGGTTCCGGCCCTCGATCTTCGCGAGCACACGCGCCCCCGCCCCCTTCGCGAAACGCGAGAGCGCGACGAGAGGAGTGCGACCGATGCTGCGAGAGTTGTCCTCGAAAATGCGCGCCATGAAGGCCTCCGAAAGGGCTGTCCGTTACAACGGATGAAGTGCTTATTTGACAGAACGCGCACAAAACGCAAGCGTTTCGAGCCGAGCTCGGGCACAGGCAAAACGTCCGTGAAAACGGAGAGATACGAATCAGCGCCCGACGCGGAGCTCCGCGGCGTGGAGGGTGTTGGCGAGCAGGCACGCGATCGTCATCGGGCCGAGGCCACCCGGCACCGGCGTGATCGCGCGCGCCACCTTGGCGACCTCGTCGAAGCGCACGTCGCCGACGAGGCGCGTTTTTCCGGCGCCGAGCTCGGGCGCGTCGATGCGGTTGATCCCGACGTCGAGCACGACCGCGCCCTCCTTCACGAAGTCGGCGCCGATCATCTCCGCCCTGCCGACCGCGGCGACGAGCACATCCGCTTCGCGGCACACCGCGGCGAGGTCCTTCGTGCGCGAGTGGGCGATCGTCACCGTCGCGTGCTGCGCGAGGAGGAGCTGCGCGACGGGCTTGCCGACGATGTTCGAGCGCCCCACCACGACCGCGCGGAGACCAGCGAGACTCACCTTCGCCACTTCGAGGAGGCGCATGCAGCCCATCGGCGTGCACGGCACGAGGCGCGGGCGGCCGACCGCGAGCAGACCTGCGTTCTCGGGGTGGAAGCCGTCTACGTCTTTCCAAGGCGAGATCGTGTCGAGCACCTTCGTCTCGTCGATGTGCTTCGGGAGCGGGAGCTGCACCAAGATGCCGTCGACCGCGTCGTCCGCGTTGAGGGTCTCGAGGAGCGTGAGGAGCGCGAGCTCGGTGGTGTCGACGGCGAGCCGATGCACGCGCCCGCGCATGCCGACCTCGGTCGAGGCCTTCTCCTTCGCGCGCACGTACACGTGGCTCGCGGGATCGTCGCCCACGATCACCACGTCGAGACCGGGCGCCCTCCCCCGCTTCGAGACGAACGAGGCGACGCGGTCCTTCAGCTCGCCGCGGAGGGTTTCGGCGACGCGTTTCCCATCGAGGATCTCGGCCATGGCGCGCAGCGTAATGCACCGCGTCCGATGTTCCATCCCTCTTCGACCGCGATGCGACGCGAATCCCCGACCCGGCGCGAGCGCGGGTTTCGACCTCTTCGGTGCGCTACGCCGGCTTCGGCGCGGCGACGTCTTTCGGGCGGCGGAGCACGTGAATGACCGCCGCCGCGACGACGAGGAGGAGCCCGATGAGCTGCGACGTGGAGAGCCCGAGCGCACCGCCGCGCGCGTCGCGACGAAGGATCTCCACGAGGAAGCGCGCGACCGGGTAGAGCACCATGAACGCGACGAACACCTGCCCGTCGTAGCGCTTGCGAGGGAGCACGACGTAGAGGCAGAACGCGGCGATCGCGAGCGAGAACGCGCTCTCGTAGATCTGCGTCGGGTGCACCGGGAGGCTCCACGCGTGGGCGGTGGGCAGGTCGCCGAGCTTTGCTTGCGCCTCGCTCGCGGGGCTCTTCGGGGGGAACGACAGCGCGAACGGGAGGTCGCAGCGCGAGCCGAAGCAGCAGCCCGCGAGGAGGCAGCCCATGCGCCCGAACGCGAGGCCGATCGGGATCGCGAACCCTGCCATGTCGGCCGCCTTCCAGAACGGGAACTTGTCGCGCTTCAAGAGCACGATCGCCGCGAGCGTGGCCCCGATGAACCCCCCGTAGTACGTGAGCCCACCGGCCCAGAACTTCGCCCACGCGAAGCAGTCGCTGTGCGACGGGTGGCAGGCCCGGGCCGCCTCGTCCCACACCCCCTGGTAGCGCGGGGAGAGGCACTCGGCGCGCTCGAGCGGCCACACGACCTTCGATGGATCCGTGCACAAGTGCACGTAATCCATGAAGTATCCGTCGGCGAACACGTGGAGCAGGCGCGAAGCGACCACGCCCGAGAGCAGCATCGCGAGCGAGAGGTCGACGATGACGTCGGGGTTTTGCCCGATGCGCCGCGCCCACATGACGCCGAGCCCGGTGGCGAACACGAAGCCCGAAAGAAGGAGAACGAAGTACGAAGGAAAACCGACGTCGAAGAGCCTGAAGAGCTCCGGCCTCACGCGGTCTCCTTGGTCTCCTTGGTGACCTTCGTCTCGGCGCTGTCGGCGCTCTCGCTGCCCTCGGAAACGGACGCGATCTCGCCCTTGTCGGCGCCGCTCGCTTCGTCCGTCGCTGCGGCAGGCACGGCCTCGACCGAGGGCGCTTGCGACAGGCTCGCGGTGGCGTCCGGAGTCGCGGGAGCGCCGTCGACGGTGGCGACCTCGAGACCTGCAGGCTTGCCGCGGCGCGAGGTGAACATGTCGACCGCCATCAGCGCGACGCCGACGCAGATCGCGACGTCGGCGATGTTGAACGTGGGCCAGTGGTCGGTGACGTAGTGGCCCTTGATGTACTTGGACAGGAACTGGTTCATCGAGCGCACCCACTCGGAGCGGTAGTCGATGAAGTCGATCACGTGACCGTAGCGGACGCGGTCGAACACGTTGCCGAGGGCGCCTCCGAGCACGAGCGGGAGGCCCCAACGGAGGGCGTGCTGGCGCGGCGTGAGGCGCCGGTAGAGCGTCATGATGAACGCGATCGCCGCGACCGAGACCAAGAGGAAGAACGGGCGGCGCACGTTCTCGTTCTGGCCCTGGAGCAAGCCCCAAGCGCCGCCCTTGTTCTTCGCGAGGATGAACATGAGGTGATCGTCGATCACCGAGACGAAGCCCGGATACCCCTCGAGTGCCTTCTCTGCCCAAAGCTTGGACGCGACGTCGGACACGAGGGACACGGTCGCGAGCACGAAGAGGAACGCGCGCGACGGCCGCGTGGTCTCCGGGTCGGCGATCGTCTTCGCCGCGTACGCGGGCGGGACCATGCGCGGCTCGCCCGGCGCGATCGCCACCGGGACCTCGATCACGGCGGGAGCGGGCTCGGGCGCCGGCTCGGGCGACCCCGCAGCTTCGGCCGGCGCGGGCTCGGGGGAAGAAGGCTCGGAAGCGGCCTCCTCCGGCGTAGCCTCGGGCGTGGAGTCCTCTTTGGTCGGTTCGGCGGCGGCTTCGGTCATTTGGAAACGTGGGGTGGGCAGCGCGAGAGCCGAGATTGCTCGGGGAAAAGGCTGGCCGAAGGCCTACCCGTCTACGCCACTTCGCCCGAAGTGGCTACTGTTCGTCGAGCGTCGCGCGAAACGAAGGCACTGTACGTCCGAAAACCGGGCCCAAGAGCACGCGGAGCGCCCCGTGGCGTCACTCGCAGGTCGGGATCGGGACGGCGCAGGGCGCGGCCGGCGGGGCTGCCGCGGCCGCCGTTCCGAGCTTGCCTTGCACCGACTGGAACGCGAGGCCGATCGACACGTGGGTGCACGGGCGCAGCGGATCGTCGGCGAGGCTCTGCGGCATGTCGCGGTAGTCGCACACGACCCGCCTCAGCGTGTCGAGGCTCGGGGCATTGCAAAAACCAGGGTTTCGCGCGAGCGCGGCGAGCAGGCCCGCGGGGGCGACGCGGCCCGCGATGGTGCCGTTCAAGGTGCGGACCGAGCCGCCACCCGGGCCCGGGCGATCGCCGAACCGCGCGACCAGCACCGCGCCGACGACCGGGATCGGGAGCGCCGCGGTGCCGATCTCGAGATCGACGCCGCCCTTCGTGCCCACCACGAGGCGGCCCTCGGAGACGAAGCCTTCGTAGACGTTGGTCGGAATCGCGCCGCCGTCGACGGGGGTGAGCCCGGCGGGGGCGTAGCTCCACGTGTCGCATCCGGCGAGCTGCGGTCCGCCCGCGTCGGTGCCGGGGGGGGCGGGTGGCGCACCGCCGTCGCACGAGCTCGTCTGCATCGCCTCGGAGGGCACGATCTTCACCACGACCGAAGGATCGTTCGGCTGACCGTTATACCTTGCGAGATACACCAGGAGGGTGCGCGCGCCGCCCTTCGCGAGGGCATCGAAGGTGTCGAAGGTGGTCTTGCCGTAGCCGCCCGGCAGCGCCGCGAACATGGCCTGCGCGGAGTTGTCGACTCCGCCGTGATCGTCGACGACGAGCTTGCTGCACGCGGAGCCGCCGTCGAACGCGGTAGGCTGCGCGAGCCCGGTGCAGCGACCGTCGAGATCGAAGCCGACCGGCTTTCCATCGGCGCGCGCGAGCCCTTCGAGGGTGGTCATCGCGAACCAGGCGGGTGGCAGGTCGACGCCATCGGACGCGCCCTGCGGCGCGAGTGGGGGCGCGGTGTGCTCGCACGAATCGAGGGGGCCTGCCTCGGGTCCGGACGGGAGGCGCGCGGTGCCTTCTTCGTCGCTCACGCCGAGGAGCACCTGGCACGCGACGAGGGTCAGCGCGGCGCCGGCGACGAGCGCGACGCCGGCGACGATCCCGCGGCTCACGGCAGCTCTCCCACGAGCATCACGCCGCCGAGGCTGGGCACGAGGCTCGGGGCGGCGGGCGCGCGCGCGGTCTTGCGAGGCGGACCGCTCTCGGGGCGAGACACGAGCACCATGTACGTTCCGGCGACCACGCCCGCGATGCCGACCGGCACCATGATCGTGGCGATGGTTCCATACCCGCGCGCCTCGTCGCGAATGCGGTTCGATTCTTCGAGGTACGGGTTCGGGCGCTCCGCCGTGCTCGCGTAGCAGCCGCCCGAGGCGTCGAACATTTTGGTCGGATCGTCGGTCGGGCCCTTGTTGCTGAGCACCATGCCCTCGCTTTGATCGCGGCACGCGCGCCGCGCGGCGCCGTTCGTGGTCGCGGTCAGGATCGCGAAAATTCCACCGGTGAAGAGGGTCACGAGGCCTGCCCCGCCGAGCACCAACCCGGCCGTGCGCGTGGTCGTGCGGGCGGACTCACGGTCGTCCTTCGATGGGGGGGCCGCGCTCGGTGCGGGCTCGGCGTCGGTCACGGGCACGTCGACGGTCTCGGTGGTTCCCTCTTGCGCGACCATGCGGGTGAGCTCGAGCGTCTTCCGACCCGGCGCGACGAGCTTCACCACGTGCGGTCCCACGTCGACGACGACCCCGGCCTCGAGCGCCTTGTCTCCGTACGTATCGCCATCGATCGAGACGAGCAGATCGGGAGACCGACGCGCCTCCGGGACTCGCACCCGAATGCGCGAGAGCCGAGGCTCGAGGCGCGCCATGTGCTCGTCGGCGAGCTTGATTCGGTCGGGTCGCGGAGGGGTGAGCGACACACGACGCAGCTCCGAGAACGCGCGGTACGCTTGGGCGATCTTTCCCAAATCCTCGTAACATATCGCGAGGTTCTGCGCAGTCCCGCCGCCCCCGGCGATGTGGTACGACTGCTCGAAGAGCGGGCACGCGGCGGCGAAGTCTTTGTTTTTGACGAGCTCGTTCGCGCGCTGGAAGAGGGCGTCGGCCTCTTGCTCTTGCGCGGTGGTGGGGCTCGGCGTGCCGTCGGCGAAGGCGGCGCCCCCGAGGCACACGGCGCCGAGCGCGATCGCCACCGCCGCACCGAAGACACGAACGGAGCGCGCGCGGCGCCTCCACCTACGCTTCGGCTCAGTGACGGTCGTGGGCATATCCATGGATCGGCTTCGCGGGGCCCTTCGTGCGACCCGAGCTCGTCGACGAGGGTGCCACGGAACCGAGGTCCTTTGGGACGTTCTCGAAGGTGAGGCCGGAATCGGGTGCCGGTCCGCTCTGCGCGACGCTCGAGGTGACGGAGGGGCTCGAGGGCGCGAGGGCGAGCGCGCTGTGCGCGACGGGCGCGACGGGCTCGTGCGCGGTCGGGTTCTCTTTTGCAGCCGCGGCGCCGGCGGGCGACTGCGCGCCGAGGCGCATGCCGAAGAGCACGAGGGCGACGATGCAGAGCGCGACCGCGACCCCGATCCCGATCCCGATCACCGGCGAGCCGCTACGCCCCGCGGTGCGTCGCGCCGAGAACGCCGTCTCGGTGGGGCGCTGGTCGCCGAGCACGCGCGACGACGTGAGCGCGGGGAACAGCGACGCGCTGGGTACGCCGATCCGCGCGATCCGGTCGGCAGAGAGCAGCCCGAGAGGGCTCGCGAACGGCGCCAAGATCCGCGCGAGCTCCGCGAGCGACTGGCAGCGCTTGTTCACGTCTTTGCAGAGGCAGTGCAAAATGGCGGCCTCGAGCTCCTCGGAGACCTCGGGTCGCAGCGATCGGATCGGGATCGGATCGTCGGCGGTGATGCTCGCGAGGGCGCTCGCCGCGGTGTCGGCGTCGAAGGGCAAGCGGCCGGTGAGCAGCTCGTACAGGACGACGCCGAGGGCCCACACGTCGGTGCGCGGATCGACGCGTTTTGCGCTGCGGATCTGCTCCGGCGACATGTACATCGGGGAGCCGAAGACCGACTGCGTCTCGGTGAGCTTGGGGTCGTTCTCGACCTCGGCGGAGAGCTTGGAGATGCCGAAGTCGAGCACCTTGACGAACGGCGTACCGTCCGGCCGTTGCGAGAGCCAGAGATTCGAGGGCTTCAGGTCGCGATGAACGATCCCGAGCGCGTGCGCCTCCGCGAGCGCTTCCGAGGCTTGGAGCACGAAGTCGACGGCGTGGTGCAACGCGAGCGCGCCGGAGTCGAGGAGCTGCCCGAGGTCCCTGCCGTGGAGGAGCTCCATGACGATGTACGGGAGGCCCCCTTCGGTGGTGCCGACGTCGAGCACACGGACCACGTGCTCGCTGCGGATCCGCGCGGTGGCGCGCGCTTCACGGAAGAACCGTTCGGCGCCCTCTTCGTCGTTCGCGAGGCGCGGGTGCAAAATCTTGATCGCGACGTCCCCGCCGAGCGTGATCTGCCGGGCGGCGACGACGGCAGCCATCCCCCCTTTTCCGATCAGCCGATGGACGGCGTACTTTCCGGAGAGGATCGTCCCTGCGCGCGGAACCCACGCGTCATCCGCGGACGAGCCATGGGCCGGCGTGGGAGATCGAGCCACGATGTCAGTTTATCGCACCGGCGCGTGCCGCAAGGCCCGAAAACGCCTGGTTCACGAACGGACTAGTCTGGCCGCGCATCGCCCGCGTCCCCGGCGTCCGTCAGCTCGTCGACACACGAGCGAACGGGGCACGGAGCGACTCCTGAATCCACCGTCGGGCACTCGACCTTCGTCCCCGGTTCCGTGCGAATCTCGAACGCGTCGACCCCGAACGCGATCGCCACGGAATCGCAGCGAGAGGCCGGGTCGCCCTCGGATGACAAGTCGAGGTTGTCGCAGATCGGTTTGCTGAACAGTGAGAGCGTGGTGGGGTCTTCGCAGATGCGCTTCGTCAATCCAGCGAAAGGCACCTTGAATTCACCCACTACGCCGAGGAGGTCCGCCGCCTTGACCAGCCCAACGAGATTGCCGTGGAGCTTGAGGCCGTTCGGCGTCCGCTCGATCCGCGCGACGAAGACCGAGCGCGTTTGTTTGAGGCTTTGGCCGCCGAGCTGGATCTCGTACGCCGTGTTTGCACCGTCGACGATCAACAAGCCATCGCGAACGTGACCTATCGATCCCGTTCCGCCAGTCGAGGTGAACCAAACGTCTTTCCCGTCCCACGCGGGCGTCACACCGCCGTCGACCGCCCGGCCGCCGCACGCCTCGTCTCGCGTTCGTACGGCGCCCGATTTCGAGCTCTTTTCGATCCCGTTCGATATCGAGACTGATACTTCGACAGTTCGGTCGTTCGGGGTTTCATTGTACGCTTTAAGTCGCACGAGAAACCCAGTGAGCCCATTGACGAACCGAGGGTTTATATCGTTATTCTCGAGGGTCGCCGTGAATGGTCGGGCCGCACGGAACGCG
The DNA here is from genome assembly GCA_013297655.1 of Myxococcales bacterium. Taxonomy (GTDB): domain Bacteria; phylum Myxococcota_A; class Polyangia; order Polyangiales; family Polyangiaceae; genus JAAFHV01. The sequence goes on from JAAFHV010000183.1 coordinate 18,412, forward strand.
TTTCTTCCTCCCAAGTCGCGTCCCTCCGGGTCGTCGGAAGGCGGCTCCCCGCATGGGTTCGCCGGCGCGACGCACGCACTCTGCGACTTTTCGGGATCGCGGTTCTCGCACGAGCACCGGCTGTCGAAGTCGAATGCATTCGGCAGATCGTCGAACCCCTCGAACTTCACGGTTCGCACAGCGAACGCGTGCTCGTTAGCGGGGCTCCCCTCGCCGCTATCCGGCGGTCCGGGCGGCCGAGCGAGAACACACGCGGGCGCCTCGCTGTCCGGGAGGGACGCATCTACCACCGCTTCCACCGGACGAAGATTCTCGTCTTCGTCCTTCACTCCGACCAAAAGCTGACAGGCCATCAGCAGCGAAGCGGCCCCAGCGAGCACGACGCCGATACGCAATCCGGGCCTCATTGGAACTCTCCCATAAGCGACAATCCGCCGAGGCTCGGCACGAGCCGCGCGGAGGCGCGTGGCTTCTCCTCTGGACCCGACGGCGAGCTAATGACCAAATACGTCCCGAGCGCGACCGCGACGAGACCGACCGGGACCATGATCGTCGAGACCGTGCCGAACGTGCGCGCCCGGTCGTGGAGGTCGTTGGCCTTCCCAAACTCGGGGGTGCCCGAATAACACTTGCCGTTCGCGTCGAACGACGAGGCGGGGTCGGTCGGACGCTGGCTCAGCGATCGGCCTGCGGTGGTGTCGAGACAGGCATTCTTGGCGGAGCTGTTCGTGGTGATCGTGAGGATTCCAAAAATACCCCCCACCGCCGCGACCGCGGCGCCAGCACCTGCGATCACGAACCCGGTGCCACGCGTGGGACTCTCCGGCTCGGCCGTCTTGGGCGGCGCGACCGGGGGCGCGACCGGGCCGACCACGGCACCAC
>JAAFHV010000184.1 GCA_013297655.1 Myxococcales bacterium
GATTCACGACGCTCGCGACGCAGCGGGGAGGTCTCGAGTCACTCGAGAGCACGCGACGGTCGTGGGTGACCTGATTCTCTTTTCTCCCTTCTCCTCTTTTCCCTCTTAGCGCGCCCGTGTTGGGGCGTCGGGAGCGGGGGCGGCTTTTCGGCGGGGGGTGGGGGGGTCCTGTGTCTGAGGCGTGAGTCGCTGTTCGGGCTTGGCAAAGCGTCCTCGGCTCGCCGTCACCTTCAAGAACCGTGGACCGACGAGTCCGGGGGGGACCCACCCCCCGCCGAAAAGACGTACCCGTCCCGGCGTCCACGCGGGCGTCGCGTTCTCTCCCCCGCCGGCCCCGTGCGCGCCGCGCACAAACCCAACCCCCTTTGCCGTCCCGGCCCCGAGGAGGGTTACGCGAAGCTCGAGACGACCGCGACCGCGTACAAACGGGAAGCGGCGCCCCGCTGGAAGCGATAGGCGCCGCAGTCGATCGTGGGTTAGTCCCTTTGAGTCACCAGGGGAACCATTGGCGGGGCATGTTGTTCCATGCGGTAGGCCGGCGCGGATCGCCCTCCGGGAGCACGAGGGAGCCGACGAACTCGGCGTGCTCGTAGACGCTCCCGATCGAGCGAGAGATGCTGTCGAGGTCCGTGTCGCTGACGACGCCGTTGCTGGTCGCCTTGTAGAACTGCACCGTGACGCGGATCGGAAAGCGGGTATCGCGCTCGAGCTTGAGACCGCGGAACTCGTCGAAGCGCCCCAGGTTCGGCCCGTGGCCGAGCACGGCTTGTTCCACGTCGCTTCGTTCGGCTTGCGCCAAGCTCGCGCCGGGGGCTTCGTTCGCGGCAGAAGGGGCGGCTCCCTTCGGTGCCATTCCGCCGAGCGCGCCGCCGCCGGACGAGGGGCCCCACGAGGGGGATTTTCGCACCGGTCGCGGCGCTTGGAGGAGCGGGACCTGAACGAGGAAGAGCACGTCGGCGCCCTTCGCGAGGGCCGATTTGTCGTCCTCGGTCTTGGGGCCACCTTGCGCTGCGATGCGGCTCTCGACGTCGGATTTGCGCTCGGCGGTGAAGGCGGAGCGCTGGCCCGCGTTGTTGAAGTAGAGCTCCTGGCCCCAGCCGGCGGCGGTGGACTCTTCGCCGCGGTTCTCGATCACCTGCACGCTCGTGCCTTGGCGCGTGACCAGGATGGAGAGCACCGCGGGGTCGCGCGGGCGTGATTGGTAATTGAAGAGTACCGGGTTGAACTCCACCTTTCCCGTCTTCGGGATTGGCAAGAACACCGCCTGCGCGCTCACGAGAAAGTGGGAGTCGCGGGCTGCGAGCAAGTTGCCGGAACCCTGCAAATTCGAGGGCGCGGTGACGAACTTGCGAATGTCCTTGAGCACGTCCGTGAGCGGTACGGAGGTGAGATGGCCGGCGCGGTCGTTTCCGACACGGACGAAGAATTTGTCGGCCGGTACGTCGCCGGTGCGGTCCGAGAAGTTCGGCTGCCGAATCACGGGCATCACCGCGCCGGAGAAGCCGCGGTCGTCGCGCATGCGCACTTGGAGCGAGAGATCGGAGATGTTCGGCCCGACCGACGAGCCCTCCGAGCGGCCCGTGTCTTCCCATGCCACGTTCACCACCGAGAGCCCGCGCCGCGACACACGCGCGCCGAGGTCGCTGTCGTTCGGCATCGCGACCACCTTGCGGACCGTCGCGGCGAGGTCGTCTTGGGCAGTGCGATCGCGGATCCCCCACTCGTTCGGATCGGAGTCCGGCTTGTCGCCCGTCGCGAGCGGCATCGCCCCGCCCTTGTTCTCGGCCGGGGCTTGGACCACGACGATGCGCTCGCGGGTGCAGGCGGCGAAGAGGACGATCGAGGCGAGCGCGGAGAGGCCGAGGGTCCGGTGCATGAGGGGGTCCTTGTCGTGTTGCGCGGCGGGCGAGGGCGCGCGCAGCGGGGCAGGTCGGGGGAAGGTCGCGGTAGAACGGCCCACGCGGGCGAAGGATCTCTCGGTTGACCGCGGACGAAGCCGGGTGTCTCCTTTCGGCCCATGGCGTCTCAAGGTCTCAAAGGCAAAACCCTGTTCATTACTGGCGCGAGCCGTGGCATCGGCAAGGCGATCGGCCTCCGCGCGGCGCGCGACGGAGCGAACGTCGTGATCGCCGCGAAGACGGCCGAGGCGCACCCGAAGCTGCCCGGCACGGTCTACACCGCGGCAGAGGAGATGGAAAAAGCGGGCGGCAAGGCCGTCCCCTGTCTCGTCGACGTGCGTGACGAAGCGCAAGTCAAAGAGGCGGTCGACCGCGCGATCGCTGCGTTCGGTGGCATCGACATCCTCGTGAACAACGCGAGCGCGATAAGCCTCACCGGCACCCTCGAGACGCCGATGAAGCGCTTCGACCTGATGCACCAGATCAACACCCGCGGCACGTTCCTCTGCTCGCAGATGTGCATCCCGCACCTCGCGAAGGCCGAGAACCCGCACATCTTGAACCTCGCGCCGCCGCTCTCGAGCATCACCGATCCGAAGTGGTTCGGGCCCCACGTGGCTTACACGATGGCCAAATTCGGGATGACGCTCTGTGTGCTCGGGATGGCGGAGGAGCTGAAGCCGAAGAAGATCGCGGTGAACGCGCTCTGGCCGCGCACGGTGATCGCGACCTCGGCGGTGCAGAACCTGCTCGGCGGTGACGACGTGATGAAGGGCAGCCGCACGGTGGAGATCATGGCCGACGCGGCGCACGTGATCTTCATGAAGGCGAGCACCGACCCCAAAGCGACGGGCCAGTTTTTCATCGACGACGAGGTGCTCCTGGGCGCCGGAGTGACGGACCTCTCGAAGTACGCGAGCGTGCCTGGCGCGGACCTCATCCCCGACTTCTTCGTCTGACTCCCGAGCGCCGCTGACGACGCGGTCGGACGGCCCGGATCGCCCTCGTGGCGTCAAAATGAGCGCCTCGCCCCGAGCACGGCTCGAAAAAGGGTGAGGCGTTCATGTGTCGGGAACTAAACGAAAATTTGTCGGGTGCGACATGCGCGCATCAAAAAACGACCTTGACGGAAATACTCCTTGAAGGCCGCGGTTCTTGAGCCAAGACTCCGGCCATCGTCGTCAGGAGTTTGCCGAAGCCCGCTCCGATTGGAGACAGTGTCGAACATGCGTACCGAACAAGAGCCCCACACCTCCGCGCCCGAGTCACGAGACCGCCGCAACGCTGCCGCCAGCGCAGACGGGGTCATGGGGGGTGACGTCGACCGTAGGGGGATGGAGCGGTCCTTCGCGGACGCCCTCGCCGACATCCTGCGTTGGGAGGAAGCTCAGTCGAGGAGAGCTGCGCGGCATTGATTTTCGCGGTATGAGATTGCGATGCGTGGACTTGTCTTCGTAGGCGCGTTGGGTCTCGGGCTCCTCTGGGGTGCGGGTTGTGCGGTGGGCATCACCGGCGATCCCACGGAGGACGACGACGGGGGTACCCCCACGGTCGACGGCAGCGCCTCGGCCACCACCACGCGCCCTGACGGTTCGAGCTCGCCCCAAGACGCCACCCCCGAGGCCCAGCCTCCCGCCGACGTGATCGTCCCGCCCCTCGATTCGGGCGGCGATTCGGGCGGTTGCAGCGGCGGCCTCGTGATCAACGAGGTGCAGACGGAGAGCGCGACCAACGCGAACCACGAGTTCGTCGAGATATACAACCCGAACACGTGCGACGTGCCGCTCGAGGGTTGGACGCTGAAATACAGCGCCGCAAGCGGGAGCACGCCGAGCACATTTTTCACCGGGCTAGCGAGCCACAAGGTGCTCGCGAAGGGCTATTTTGTCGTGGCTTGCGACGACTACACGACGGTCGCGAAGAGCGCCACGTACCCCGCCGGACAACTCGCGGCCGAAAACGGGCAGGTGGGTCTGTTCAACAAGATCGACGCGCAGGTCGACGCCGTCGGGTACGGAAGCATCACCATGAAACGCCTGACCGAGGGCAACGCCGCCACCACGCCTGGGGCCCCGCCGCGGTCCGTGCAGCGCACGCCGAATGGGGCGGACACGAACAACAACCAGGTCGACTTCCGAGCGGCGACTCCTTCGCCGAACGGGCCGACGCTGTAGGGCACGCTCGCGTCGAGGCTCCGTGTCGGTCGGCTCGCGCGAGCTCTAGCTCCTCGTGATCGCGACCGCGTTTCGCGTAGTTGCGGCCAACGTCGGTCGCGTCTCGTCGTGGTTTCGCGTGGTTGCGGCCAACGTCGGTGGCCGCGCGGGTCCGGTGGCCGCGCGGGTCCGACCGTCAGTCGGATCGGCGTCATCGAGGTTTCGCGGACTTGCGGCAACGTCGGTCGGCTCCTCAGCGGCGCATGTCGGTCGTCTCCGTGGCTCCGCAGTCGGCTCCGCGAGTGCCCTACGGTTCGGGCTGGCACGCGAGGGAACGACAGGCGTCGCTGATTTGCGTATCGAGCGCGAACGACTCTTGGCTCCACTGCCGAGCGCGAACGACCGTCGTTTCGCGTAGTTGCGGCGAACGTCAGTCGGCTCCGCGGTCGCCGAGCGCGAACGTCGGTCGGCTCCGTCTGCCGAGCGCGAACGTCGGTCGGCTGCGGCTCCGGCGGTGGGTCGCGTACTTAGCGCGAACGACGGTCGGCTCCGGCGCCTCGTTTCGCGTAGTTGCGGCGAACGTCAGTCGGCTCCGCAGTCGCACGTTTCGCGGACTTGCGGCAACGTCAGTCGGCTCCGGGCCCGGCCGCGAACGTCATCCGCTCGAGTCGGCTCCGCGCTAGCTCGCGCAGGGGGGCGACACGTTCGCCTCGGGCCTCGCGGACCACTCGGCCGGATCTCGCGACGTGATCGCCACCGCGTGGAGACCTGCGGCGAGCTCCTCGCGAAGCGCGCCGTACACCAACTGGTGCCGCGCGACCGCTCCCTTGCCTACGAACGCCTCCGCCACGACCACGACCTTGAAGTGCGTCTCCGCGTTCTTCGGGACCGCGTGCATGTGGCTCTCGTTCACCACCTCGAGGTGGCTCGGCTCAAACGCGATGGTCAAGGCTCGCTCGATTCGGTCACGACGGCTCATGTCTTCCTTTATCCAAAACGAGAGGGCCCGAGGCAAGCCCCGGACCCTCGTTTCACGTGCCGTGCGCGCCTCGACCGCGCTTTTAGCTGTCGAGGTAGGTGCGCAGGCGGCGATGCTCGGACGGCAAGCGCAGCTTGCGGAGCGCCTTGGTCTCGATCTGGCGGATGCGCTCGCGGGTGAGGGCAAAGCTCTCCCCCACCTCTTCGAGCGTGTGATCGCGCGGCTCGTCGATGCCGAAGCGGAGCCGCAGGATCTTCTCCTCGCGCGGAGTGAGCGTCTTCAAGAGCTGACGAGTCTGCTCGTGGAAACGCATCTTCGCGTAGGCGTCGTCGGGGGAGTGCGAGCCGTCGTCAGCGATGAACTCGCCGACGCTGGCCTCACCGTCGGCCCCGACCGGGGTCTCGAGGCTGATGGGCTCACGAGCGATGCGAAGCACCGCGCGCACCTTGTCGATCGGCAGCCCGGTGCTCTCCGAGAGCTCGTCCGGGGTGGCCTCGCGACCGTACTCCTGAAGGAGCGAACGGCTCGTTCGGGTGAGCTTCTGAAGGTTCTCGAACATGTGGACCGGCACACGGATCGTGCGGCCCTGATCGGCGATCGCGCGGGAAATCGACTGCCGAACCCACCAGGTGGCGTACGTGGAGAATTTGTATCCACGCTTGTACTCGAATTTGTCGACCGCGCGCATGAGGCCGATGTTGCCCTCCTGCACGAGATCGAGGAGCTGGAGCCCGCGGCTCGTGTGCTTCTTCGCGAGCGACACCACGAGGCGCAAGTTCGCCTCGACGAGCTGAGCCTTGGCGTTCTCGGCCTTGCGACGACCGGCTTCGAGATCCGAGAGCGTGCGCTTGAGGCGCTTCTTGGCGGTGGCCGAGCCGGTGGCCTGGACCTGGGTGCGAAGACGACGGGCGATGCGGGCGACCACGGTTTGGTCGAGGCGAACGCCCTCGAGCGCGGCGAGGACCTTGGCACGTGCCTTCGGGGCATCCGTGAGGCGATCGCCACGAACGAAGAGCTCCACGAACGCACGCTCGAGGAGGCGCGCGGTGCGCTTCACGGCGTTGTCGTCGAAGGCTTCTTCCTCTTCCACGTTGCGGAGGACGTCGCGGAGCTTGAGCTTGCCCTTCTCGAGGGACTGGCCAACCGCCGCGAGCTCACGTGAGGCCGCCTCCGAGTCGACGATCGCTTCCACGATGGAGCGCTCGCCTTCCTCGATTTGCATGGCGAGCTCGACCTCACCCTCACGGGTGAGGAGCGGGACTTTGGCCATGCGGCGGAAGTAGAGATCGACGGCCTCGGCGCCCTCGGATTGGGACGGCGGGGCGGTGATGGTGGTGGTCGCGAGGGGGGACTTCGTCTGCTTTTTCAAGGCATTACTCCACGCGCGGGAGGGCTGCACGTTCCGGGCCGGGCGGTGCGGGGGCGCGAGTCAGAGGACAAACACGGGGCAGGAAACAGAGACGGGAAACAGAGGCAGGGAATCAGAGGCGGGCAATCACGGAACCAGAGCGCAAAACGGAGGGAGAGGAGACCCGGAACGTGCGCCGATCTTGGGGCAATTTGGTACGCGGCCAGTAGTGAGCCAACCGTCGGACCATAACCACGTTTAGGGAACGCGCTCGATCTGGAGATCCTTCCCGAATTCTGCGCGAAACCTCTGTGGCTCCGCGCGTGGAAAGGGATCACGCTTTTTACGTCGAGCGACGCGACGAGAGTGTGACCCGAATGAGATACGCACTCGAATCGCCCCGTGCACGTCGGTCGCTACGAACGACCGAGCCGACGCGAAAACCCGAGAGGGAAACAGGTAGTGGAGTTGGGGTCAGATACGCGCGGTGACCAGGAGGGCCGCGGCGAGCCTGTCCAAATACGTGGCGCGCGGGACTTCGATGCAACCGAGCGACTCGAGGTGCCGGTTTTGTACCTGGACGTCGAAGAGCACGAAGCCCCCCGCCCGCAGGCGCTCCACCAGGCTCGCGAACGCGATTTTGGAGCAGTCTGTCTCACGGTGGAACATGGACTCGCCCGCGAACACGCCGCCGACCGCGATCCCGTAGATGCCGCCCACGAGCCGCCGCTCCGGCTCGCTCGTGTCCCACACCTCCACCGAGTGCGCCCAACCGAGCTCGTGCAAGGCGACGTAACCCGCGAGAAGCTCTGGAGTTATCCAGGTACCGGTCTCGGCGCGGGTGTCGCCGCAGGCCCGGATCACGCCCTCGAAATCGGCGTCCACCGTGACGGTGTAGGGGTGCTGCCGAAGCGTGCGCCGCAGGCTGCGCGACCAGTGCGGCTCACCCTCGAGGGGGAAAATGGCGCGCGGGTTCGGGGAGAACCACAAGACCATCGGGTCGCCCGTGGGCGAGGTGTGGGGCCAGGGGAACACGCCGCGGCGGTAGGCCTCGAGGATCGTGTAGGGCCGAAAGTCCTCGCCTATCGCGACGACCTCGCGCCGCCCCAAGCGCCGCGGATCGGGGAACGCGATCGCGGTCTTCGGGGGCTCGACGGGAGGGTAGGGGAGCGCCTTCGTCACGAGCTGCCCACTCTACCCCGGATGATCGGGGCCCTCACGGGAAGCGTGGCTCGAGGCCGAGCGAAGGCCGGATGCACAAAAGAGAAAGAGCCGAGAGGGGACCGGTTCGTCATCCGCGCAATCGCCGCACTTGCCGGCTCCTCGGCTAGTCGCCGACAAGCAAAGCGAGGCACGCGAACCGACGGTCCGACCCCCACTCGGCCCCCGGAGGAGGCTCCGGCGGTCGAGGCGTTTGGGCTAGTTCGTGAAGGACCCGAGGCATCGGGCGATTAGTCTTACGCGACGACCCGAATCACCTTCCCCGCCCTCACAAGAAAGTCAGAACCTCTCGCTTTTGCTCGGGAATTAGACCGAAATGGGGGCCCGCCGCGGGGAGGCTCGCGGTTTTTTTGAAGGGCGAGAGCTCTTTGCCGAGGCCGAGCATGGTCGCCCCCGCCTCTTTCACGACGAGGATGCTGGTGACGAGGCCGCGCTTCACGAGGCCGAGATGGGTCGCAAACTTCGGGTTCGTGAGCGCGGTCGGGGTGCCGACGACGAGCTTCTCGCCCGCCTGAACGAGGTGAGCCGTTTTCTGGGCCATCTCGGGCACGATCGCCGCCAGCAGCACGCCCAGATCGGCGAGCTTGGAGAGCTCCGTCTTGGCGGTCGCGTTCGCCCCGCTCGCGCGATCGACCGCGACGCGTAGGTTCGCCGCCGGATCGATCTTCTCGTTCAACGCGCGCGACGAGAACTGCCGCATGTGCGACGTGGTCTGCGTCGCCTCCCACGTGAGGGCGTGCAGCTCTTGCGCCGTCTTGAAGAAGTCGTCGTACGACTCGACGCCGAGGCGCACGTACTCGAAGTCTTCTTTTTCGCCCTTGTCGTTCTTCGCGACGAGGAGGAAGTTCGTCTCCGGATCACCCTCGAATTTCTCGAAGCCGGGCCCGAGATCCTTGAGCGCGACGTGGCCGGGGGGAGGCACGTCGGTGAGCTCCTTCGCCATCTTGCTCGTCACGTCGGCGAGCTCCGCCCCCGCGCGGGAGAGCTCGGCCGGGAGCTGATCGAGGGTGCCCTCCCAGTCGTGCTCCTTGTGCTCCACCTTGCCGTCGCTGTGCACGATGGTGGACTCGGTGTGGACCTTGACCGGGATGAGGTTGCACCCGGTAGTGGTAGACGCGAAGAGCGTGACGGCGAAGAGCGGGATGATGGACCAGACACGACGCATAGGAGCCTCCGGGCGAACCGCTTCGTGCCAAGGGGAGGGCAGGGGCCCCGCGCGCAGGCACGATGGACATTGGGCCGAGGAAGTCCGCACGACCGCCCCGACCGGATCTCCTTTCGTACGAGAAATTCGTCGGCGCATTCCCTTAAATCGTCGCGCTCGGTAGGACACGGGCGCCACGCGCACGGCTCAGCGCCGAATGGCGTAGACGAAGCTGGCCTTGGGCTCGCGGAGCACGCGCTCCGAGATCGTCGCGTGGAGCGGGATCGCGGGGCCCTTGAACTTGCCGACGTGCTGGAGCGCGAGCTTCTCGGCGCGGGCCTTGTCGCCGCGGGCCTTGATGCCGCCCACGTCTTTCATGAGCTCCTTCACCGCGGCGGGCATTTTCGCGAGATCGATTGCGAAGCAGCCCTTGTCTTTCCCGTTCGCGGCGATCTCGTTCGCGTTCCAGGAGACGGCTTTTCTGTTCATCAGCTCGCCGAGCTGGATCGCCGCGAGCTGGCTGTAGTTCTTCGGGTGTCCGTCGTCGCTGAACATGCCGCGCGAGATGTGACCGAAGGCCCACGCGAGATCGCGCACGTGCGCGCGTTCGGCCTCGGGCTTCGTGATTTTCCCCTTTTCGACGAGCCAGTCGGTGAAGAAGAGGGCAGCCGTTTGTGCCTTTAGCTCCTCCAGTGTGCTCGCGAGGGGGCCGCCGAACTGGTCACGATCGATCTTGTTGTTCACCTTGTATTGGTGCGCAGGGCCGAGGTTGTGCGCGGCCTCGTGGAGGACCGTGCTCATGAGCTGAGGCTCGGCGTCGGTCGTGTAATTGGCCATGACCGACTTGCAAAAGAGCGACTCGGCGGTGGCCTTTTGCGCCGCCACGCTGTCGGCGTCGGCGTAAAAATTCGTCATCGCGACGGTGCGGCCGCGGCCCTCGTTCGCGACGGGGCCGAAGTTGGGGAGCGACTGGCCGATGGTGGCGCCGAAGGGGTTTCGTGCGTCGCCGGCGTTCAGCACGATGTCGACGAAGTCGGGGAGCTTGAACGAGACCTCGCGCGCCTTGTACGGCTTGCCGGAGAGATCGGCGAGCGCTTGCTCCATGTCTTTTTTGAGCGGATCGAGCTTGTCCTGCCACGCGATCGACTTCGTGTTGATCATGCCGAAGCTGGTGTGGAAGAGCGCCTTCGTGCTGCATGGCTCGGCGTAGACCTCGTCGGCCGAGATGCGGAGGTAGTACTTGGAGTTCTTCACGCCCATCTTGGCCCATGCCTCGTCGGCGGTGAACCAGGAGCCGTCCTCGAAGGCCTTCGCCTGCGCGGAGAGGTACGCGCGGAGACTCTCTTCCGTGGTGCCGAGGGCCTTCTCCGCAGCGCGGAGCTCGGCCGCGACGACGGTGAGCTCGGCGCGGAAGTGCTCGTGGTACGGCACTGCCTTCAGCGCGTCGCCCTCGCCTTTGACGACGACTGTGAACGGATCGACGAGCGCTTTGTCTTTCTTCGCGAGGTCGTCGCAGAACTTGGGCTTCACGAGCTCGCTCGCCGGATAAAGGCCGGACACCTTGGTTGGCGCGCCGGCGACGAGCGGGATCGCGGAGCAGGTGGGATCGTTCTGCGTCGCGGGGCCTTCGCACTTGGGGCCTTGGTTGCGGAAGAACATCGCGCGGCTCGCGGTGTCGTCGGCCGGCACCTTGGCCGCCAAGTCGTAAGTGCCCATCTGCGTTTGATAGAGCTTCTCGATGATCTGGACCGCGGCGAGCAGGTGATCGAGGAAGCCGAGCTCCTCCGCGCTCGCCTTCTCGAACGAGGACAAAACAAGGGTGGTGCGCCCCTGGGAGAGCTCCTTCACCACCGCCGCGCGGCGCGCGACCTCGGCCGCGTCTTTCGGCGCGGGGCCCAGATCGCCGCCGTGACGCGCCTTGATTTTGGCGTAGGCCTCGGCGAAGGCAGGAGTGAAGCCCTCTTTCGTGACGTACGTGCTCGCCGATTGGCGTGCCTCGGCGCGCGCGCCCCAAAGCACCGCGAGCTCGCTCGGATCGAGGGCGCCGTTCTGGTTTTGGTCCGCGATCCAATAGAGCGGAAGCGCGAGCTCCACCGCGAGGCGATTGAGCTCTTTCCGCGGCACGCCCGTCGTGTCGACCTGGACCGACTTCACCGGGGGCGGCGGGGCAGAGACCACGGGGGCGGGCGTGCTCGGCGCGGGCGGCGTCGGCGGGGCGAGCTGCGGAGGCTTCTCTTCGCCGCACGCGGCGAGGGCCACGAGCCCGAGGACGACCGAGCCAACGAACGGGAGGCGAGCGAGCTTCATGGCGCGGGACTTTCGCGTTTCGAGGCGGCGAGGTCAATCCGGGATCGGCGAGGACTTTTCCGGACCGACCTGACCCGTGCGCGTTTCGGGAGAGGCGTAGGTTCTCTTCTCGTGACGCGGTGCCCTTCGTGTACCTTGGTCGTGGCGCGGCGCGAGGCGGAGGCCGCGTGGGCGCTTCGAGACGTGCCTCCATCGGGTGAAAAAAGAGCATGTTCGACCGCGAAATTCGCGACCGCGTGGACCGCCTCGAGCTTCCGTGGAACGAGCTCGGGGTCGACCCGTACGGCGTCTCGAAGGAGCACCTCACGGTGTTCTTCAAGCTGCTCTATCCGCTCTATCGGCACTACTTCTCCGTCGAGGCGCGCGGCATCTCGAACGTGCCGAAGCGGGGGCGCACGATGCTGATCGGGAATCACTCGGGGGGGATCGCGATCGACGGCGCGATGGTGATCGCCTCGATGCTCCTCGAGATGGACCCGCCTCGCTTGGCGCAGGGCATGGTCGAGAAGTTCCTCAACCAGGTGCCGTTCGCGTCGTCGTGGTCGAACCGCACGGGCCAATTCACCGGCCTGCCCGAGCACGCGATTCGGCTCTTGGAGGACGAGCGATTGCTCATGATCTTCCCCGAAGGCGCGCGCGGGACGGCCAAGCTCTACGGGGAGCGCTATAGCCTCGTCGCCTTCGGGACCGGCTTCATGCGCCTCGCCCTCCGCACCAAGACGCCGATCGTGCCCCTCGCGTTCCTCGGTGGCGGCGACGCCGTGCCCACGATCGCGAACTCGGCGTGGCTGGGGAAGCTCTTCGGCGCGCCGTACGTGCCGATTACACCTTATGGCTTCGCGCTGCCTTTGCCGGTGAAGCTGGAGGTGGTCTACGGCGAGCCGATGGTGTTCGAGGGAACAGGCTCCGAGGAGGACGTCGTGATTACCGGTTACGTGGAGCGCGTGAAGGCCGAGATCGCTCGCATGCTGGACGAAGGACGGCACCGCCGTCGCGCTGGGTCCACCTTCGCGGGAGGTGCGAAATGAAACATGCGAGCGAGCCGCAGGGGAACGACCTGTCTATGCCACCCCAGCGCAGCGAGGACGGCATGAACATGCGAGCGAGCCGCAGGCGAACGACTCGTCTAAGCCACCCGGGCGCAGCCGAGGACGGCATGAACATGCGAGCGAGGCGCAGGCGAACGACTTGTCTAAGCCACCCGAGCGCAGCGAGGACGGCATGAAGGTCCTCGTCCCCGGCGTGTCGAGCGCGCTCGGTCGCCGCCTCGTCAGCGCGCTCCTCCGCCAAGGCCACGACGTGATTGGCATCGATCGCAGGCCGTTCGGGCCGCCGGTGGAAGGCCTCGAGCTCCACGAGGTCGACATTCGCAAGCGCGCCGCGGAGGAGGTGTTTCGCCGCGTGAGGCCGGACGCGGTGGTCCACATGGCGACGGTGACCCACCTCGTGAAGCAGAGCGAGGACCGCTACCGGATCAACTTGCAAGGTACACGCGCCGTCTTCGATCACGCGCGGGCCTATGGAAACGCGCACGTCATCTTCGTGGGCCGCCACACGTTTTACGGCGCCGCGCCGGACTCGCCCCTTTACCACGGGGAAGACGAGCCCCCGATGGCGCTCGCGTACTTCCCCGAGCTCGCCGACCTCGTGGCCGCCGATCTCTACGCCGGCACCATGTTGTGGCGTCACCCGGAGCTCGTCACCACCGTGCTTCGCTTCTGTTACACCCTCGGCGACTCGGGCCACGGCACCCTCGCGACGTTCCTCCGCGGCGGCGGCGAGCGTGTGCCGATGCTGCTCGGCTACGATCCGCTGTTCCAGTTCATGCACGAAGAAGACATGGTGAAGGCGATGGTGCTCGCGCTGGAGAAGAAGCAGCGCGGCGTGTTCAACGTCGCCGGGCCGCAGCCGATCCCGCTCTCGGTCATCGTCCGCGAGACCGGGCGGCGGCCCTTCCCGATCCCCGAAATGCTCTTCAGCGCGGTGCTCGGGAGGTTCGGTCTCCCCAAGCTTTCACGCGGAGCGCTCGGGCATATCAAGTACCCCGTCGTGATCGACGATCGTGCGTTCCGCGCCGCCACCGGCTTCACCCACGACGTGAGCGAGATGGACGCGATGCGAGAGTTCCGTCGCGCCTTCCCGCCGATGAAACGCGGCTGACGTCGAGGTGACGTGCGGTTCGCGCGCGGGCGATCCCACGATCCGTGCACTCTGCATGCGGAGCCGCGCGTCGAATCCACGGAGCGAGACGAGGGAGCGCGGGACGTGACGACCGCGTGCGGATCGCTTGCGCGTTCCTGACGGCCGCGCTGCGGGAGCGTCTGAGCCCAAAAACGAAGCTGCGATCTCGGTCGCCCGAGATCGCAGCATAGATTCTTGGTTTCGGTCCGTCGCGCTCAGAGCGCGTTGAGACCGCCGAGGAGCTTGGAGTCGTCGTCCGACTTGCCCGCGGGCTTCGGCTTTACGGGAGCGGCGGGAGCGGCCGGCGCGGGCTTGTGCGGGACCGGGACCGCGGCAGCGACTTGGCCGCCGCTCTTTACGTGGGATCCGTGCGGCGCGGGCGGGGCGGCCGGCGCGGGCGGCGCGGAAGCGGTGTGGCCGGGCTTGCCGTGGTGACCAGGCTTGCCTTTGCCGTTCGCGGCGACCGGCTCCTCCGCGGGCTTCGCGGGGATGAGACCGACCGGGCTCGCGGGACCGAGCAGACCAGGCGATCCCACGACGGCGATGGCCGGAGCCGCGACCGGAGCCGCGACCTGCGGAGCTTGCGCCACGGGCTGCGCGGGGACGACGGGAGCGGCTTGGGGCGCGGGCGCGACCGGAGCTTGCGGGGCCTGAGCGGCAGCCGCGCTGGCGACGGGAGCGCCGCCGCGCATGTAAACGCCGTACATCGCGCCGAGGAACGCGCCCATGACGACGAGGGTGGCGGCCCACACCATGCCGGACGTGCCGCTCTTGCGCGACGAGCTGCCCGAAACGATGGCCGCGTGCTGCGAGGTGGGATCGGCGATGGCGGCGAGGGAGCTGGGCGGAGGCGCCACCATGCTCGCGGGGAACTGCGACGACGCGTACGCCGGCGCCCACGGGACGGGCGGGGGAGGCGCGTACGACGGAGACATTTGCTGGGGCGGGTACGACTGCGCGGGCTGCTGCGGCGACGACGCGGAGGGGATCGGCTGCATGGGCTGGGTCATGCCGTGCGCGTCGAACTGCGGGACGCGGGCGGGACGGAACGCCTGCTGCTGAGCGGCGTGGCTCGACGCGGGCGGGAACGAAGCGGGAGCCTGCGAGCGATGGCCGTGCGAGACGGGCGCTTGTGATGCGGGCTGCGAGACAGGCGCCGAGCGGTACGCGGGCGGGGGAGCCGAGCTCTGGCCACGCGAGCTCGCACCACGCGAACGCGGCTTCGCGAGCGCGGCCACCGAACGACCCGGAGCGCTGCTGTAGCGACCAGGGCCACCCACGACTTCGATCTCCCCGGTTCCGAGGTCGATCTCGACGTCTTGGTTTCGTGGGAGCTTCAGCACGGTACGACCTCGTTCTAGGGGCCCTGGGAGCACGACGCTCTCGGGCTGTACGTTCAATGGACGCAAGGCATGGGCCAGTGGATCATCCCCCGAACCGAGGGAATTTACGGGTACTTGGCCGCATGTAGGTGGATTGACGCCGAAAAACCGGGGGTCACACGATCCACCCTCGATGGCGCGATGCGGTGAAAACTTGCGCGCTCGCTCGTTCGTGTGAGGGGTCGTTCGTGGCTCAGCGGGGCCCGAGCTCCACGGTGTAGGTGAGGCTCGCCGTCTTGCCGCCGAGACCCATGCCGAGGCCACCGAGGAGCGGCGTGCTCGGGTTCTCGAGGACGATGAAATATTGACCGGGGCCGAGGGGGAGCACCGTCTGTCCTTCGCCGGGCGGGATCTGTCCGCGCATGAGCGGGTTCGCGAACGGAGCGCCGAGCGGGAGCGCCGCCTCGTAGGCCCTGCGCCACGCGTCGCCGGAGGGGCGATCGACGACCACGTACGTGAGCGGGGTGCCGTCGGTGCGTGTTCGCAGCACGATCGACTTGTCTTGCGTCGGCACCTCGAAGGGCCCGATGAACTCGCGCGAGATCGGTTGGACCTCGGTCGCGTCGCTCATGAGTTGCACGCGACCTTCGCCAGGCTTGTTGAAGGCGTAGTGCGGCCGCGGCGGCTTTGCGGGAGGCGCAAAATGGCCAATCGCAAAGTCGTCCCCGTCGTCTTGGCGTACGACCGTGAACCCTTTGCCTATTTCTCCTGCCACGATCCCCTGGCCGATCGCGGTCGCGACCGAGCCGACCGGGGTTTGGGTCGCCAAGTTGACGACGGGGTTCTCCGCCCCGATGATCCGCAGGTCGGGCGCCGCGAGCAGGCGGTTGAAGCGGCCGAACACGTAGATGCTTTCGTCCTCGGCGAGGTAAAAGTCCGGAGCGTACTCCACGGCGATCGCGCACGAAAAACCGACCCGCCGCGCGACGGGGAGCATCGCGTAGCCGGTGCCGGACACGGTCACGACCATCGTCTGGGCGGGCTCGTTGATTTGCAGATTGCATTGTTCTGGAAAGAACCGCCCGACCGACGGAGCGCCCGCGCCGAGCTTCAGTGGCACCCCGCGCTTGAGCATCTCGGGGCACACGTGCGATGCGGCGAAGCTCGAGAAGAGCCACCATCGCAGACCGGGGCTCGCGTTCACGGCGCCGCGCACACACGGGCAACCCACGGTGGTGGTCGCGAGGCAGAACGCGAGGAGCACGAGCAGGCGAAGCTTGGAGCGCACGCCGTCAGCCTACCGCGGAACCACGAAACGCATCGTCATCGCGGAAGCGGGAAGCGGGAAGGAAAGCGGGAGGCGCGCGGCGAGAAGCGAGACGCGCGAGAAGCGGCGAGAAGCGGCGAGACGCGAGGCGAGGCGAGGCGAGAGAGAGGACGCGAGACGCGAGGACGCAAGAGAAGCGAGAATGAGCCCGACGCGACGCGAGACGTCTCTCTCGTTGAGCGCGTGTCGACGGATCGCGAGACGCGCGTGGGCTTGCCCGTGACGAAATCGATGGAAAATCACGGGGCTTGCTTGATCAGCGGGGGGGCACGGTCGGGGCGCAGGTGGAGACGCCCGCGCCTACGATGCGGAACCCGCCGACCTGCGGCATGACGACCGTGATGCTGCCGTCGCCCGAGCTGCGGAGCCTGGTGACGCGTGACTCTTGGCCGCCGGTCGCGGTGTAGAACCAAAAGTCGCCGCCCCAAAACGAGAACGCCCACGCGTCGCCGGTGCGTACCCCGGTGAGCGACTTGTTGTCCGACGTGGCGCCGGTCGCCTTGTCGAGCGTGGCGAGGGTCGCAGGCTCGGTGGTGTAGAACCCGAAGAGCTTCGCGTCGCCAGTGCCGGTGAGCTCCGCGCCCTGGCCGCGCAACGTGCCCGAGTAGTCGCCGATGAACGTGAGCTTCATCGACGCGAGATCGATCTTGCCGAGCCCCGCGCGCCCGCCGGCGAGCAAATCCGAGAGGCCCGCCACGTAGAGCGTCTCGTCGTTGGAGCCCGCCGCGTTGGACGAGAACGCCATCCCGAATTTTACGAATTGGCTCTGATTCGGCTGAAATCCCGTGCTCTGACAGGTAGCGTCCTTGGTGCTGACCTTGAAGAGCGTGCCGTCCGAGAAGTTCACCCACGCGGTGCCGGACCGGTCGACCGCCATCGAGTTCGGCGAGGCGAGCGCCCCCGCCGCGCAGTTGAGCCTCCCAATTTTGCTGAACACGAGGCCGTCCGGCTTGAAGCTGTAGAGGTCGTTTTCGGCAGACACCACGTACACGAGCTTCGCCGCGTCCGAGCAGCCCGTGGGGGTGGTGGGCGTGGTCGCGTCGCCCGTGGGAAAGAGCGGGCCCGAATCGCCGGGGTTGGACGTGGGCGTGGTCGTGGGACCACCATCGCCGGGGCCCTCCGGGAAGGGCTCCGTTGCATCGCGGCTCGCGCCGCAGGCGCCGATCGCACACACCAGGAACGAAGCCGTGATCGCCTTGCCGAAACGCATTCCACAGCGTGGCGCGAAATGCCCCCCATCCGCAAGGTGACACTTCCGCGCCGACACCGTGACGAGCTCGCCCGACACAGACGCGCGATTGGCGAAGAGGTTTCTTGCCGAGCGTCGTCGTTTCGCGCACGATCATGGAGCCGCAGAAGTCTTCCCTTTTCGAGATGTCAGGAGCCGACGAATGGTCCGCACGAAGAAACAGTTTCGCTTCTGGTTGGCCGGCAGCTTGATCTTGGGCGGAATGGCCGCCGCGGTGCACTGCGGGAACCAAGAGCCCGACTCCACCTTCGTGGATGGCGGCGGCGGTCCTTGCGAGACCACCTTCAAAGATCGCTGCGGCGTGGCCTGCGAGAGCGACATCGGGTGCGGCGAAGGCCTCCACTGCGCGGCCGGAAAATGCACCGCGGTGTGCACCTCCACGAACCGCGGCAACTGCCCGGTCGGCATCTCGTGCAGCCCCCGCGGGCGCTGCGGCGAAGATCCCTCGGACTCGGGCGTCGTGGGCGACGGCAACGTCGGCGACGCGACCAACGACAACGTGTGCGCCTCGATCGACGTCGAGGTGACCAAGGTCGTCCCGACGGTGGTGCTCCTCATCGACCAGTCGAGCAGCATGGAATCGACGTTCGGTGGCACCCAGACCGCGCCCCCCAACTTCCCGAACTCGCGCTGGGTGAACCTCCGCGACTCCCTCATGGACCCGGACGGCGGCATCGTGAAGAAGTACGAGGGCGACGTGGAGTTCGGCCTCGCGCTCTACTCCGCCAACAGCGGCGACGAGAAGCCACCCGCCGTCGCCACGTGCCCGATCATGAAGCTCGTGCCGTTCGCGAAGTCGAACCACGCCGCGATCAACGCCGCCTACGCGCCCGAGGTGCCGATCGACGACACCCCCACCGGCGAAGCGGTGAAGGCCGCCGCCGGCCTCGACGACCTCGGAAATCCCATCGACGGTGGCTTCGCGTCGCTGCCGACCGGGCGCCCGAAGGTGATCGTGCTCGCGACCGATGGTGAGCCCGCCACCTGCGCCAACCTCGACATCACCGGCACCGCCGGGGCGCAGAAGCTCGTCGTCGACAACGTGCAGGCGGCGTATCGCGCCGGCATCAAGACGTACGTCATCACCGTGGGCACCAACGTGAGCGAAGCGCACCAGCAAGCCGTCGCGAACGCAGGCCACGGTTACTTCGACGGCGGCGTGGCCGACGCCGGCCCCGACGCGAACGCGCCCCTCATCCGCACCACCAGCCAGGCGCAGCTCGCCGCCGCGTTCGACGAGATCATCTTCGGTGTGCGCTCTTGTTCGTTCAAGTTGAACGGCCAGGTCGTGTCCGGGACCGCCAGCCAAGGCGACGTGCGCGTGAATGGCACGCCACTCACGTTGAACGATCCGAACGGGTGGAAGCTCACGAGCCCGAACGAAATCGAGATCACCGGCACGTCGTGCAACATCATCAAAACGAGCGACGCGAAGGTCACCGTGCGCTTCCCCTGCAGCGGTTTTATCCCGCGCTGACCATCGTCGGTTGGCGGCTGATCGTTCCGTGATCGCTCTTCCCGACCTCTCGCGATGAAGTATCATCGTCGCGAGAGAGGGAGCCGCACACGATGATGAACAGGTCCTTGATTTTGGCGCTAGCGCTGGGGGCGTTGGCCGTGACGGGCTGCAAAAAGCAGGTCCCCACCGACATCATCCAGAAGTCGATCACGTACCACGTACGGCAAGACGCCAAGTTCGCCACCGTGGTGTGCGGCGTGACGGCGAAGGGGCTCTCCGGCGCCGTCGTGACGGTGAAGAGCCGCGGCGAGAACAACACCGGCGTCGCGCACGTGAAGGGCACCTCGCTCTTCGCCCAAGGCGGAAACAAGACCTGCGACGCCGATCTCGAGTTCGCATACTCGTTCAAACAGAAGACCACGGGCCCGAGCCGCAACCGGCGCACCACCACCACGTGGTACCTCGACCACCTCAAGCTCGTCGCGGTGCAAACCCCCGGCGTCACCTTGAACGGCCCGGTCGACGAGGACGTGGACGACGACGAAGACGACGGGAAGTGATCTCACGGGGCACGTCTCGCTCGAGCCTCGTCTCGCTCGAGCGCCCGCGTCGTCACCAGGGATCGGCCGCATGCGGGCGCTCGAGCGAGACGAG
>JAAFHV010000185.1 GCA_013297655.1 Myxococcales bacterium
TGTGGACGGTGATCGTGAAGAGCCCGGTATCGATCGTAATGGGTATTTCTTTCTTCACGAACGGCACGTAGGCGCCATCCATCTCGTAGGCGTCGGGGTGCGCGTCGTCGACGTGGAGCTCGTAGACGTCGACGAGATCCGGGTAGTTCACCGTGAGCGCCCAGCCGAGGTGGTCGTTGTGGCCATGGAGCGGCATCGGCGCGCCAGGAAACAGGCCGCCGGTGAAGTTCCACCCCGACTCGCTCACCATCTGCGCCTCGTACCAGCTCACCGGCCCCTCCCACGGTTGGTGCGAGTTCACGTTGAGGCGGGTCGTGTCGTCCGTCGAACGGCCCCGCGCGACGGCTTGCGCGTTCGACCCCGGGAACGCACGATCTTGGGACTCCAGCTTCGTGACGAGCACCTCTCCCGCGTGCATCGGCGCGCCGTCGACGAGCCGCCCGATGAGCTTGTGAAGGTCGAACATGAGCGGGATCTTGTGCGCGAAGCCGGCAGCCAAATCGCGCCCGGACATCGGGAAAAGGCGCCCGTCGGCCTCGTCGGGGTGCAGGTACGCGTAGAGGTTGAGCCCACGCGCGTAGCCCTCGAGGAGGTCGCGATAGTCCGGCGAGAGCTCCATGTAGTGCGCATCGACCTGCTCGCGCACCTGCACGAAGCCGACGTAGAAGTCGTTGGCGAGCGCGACCTTGGACATCGAAAGGAGCGAGAGGCGACCCGTGCCCGCGGCGAGCACGCCTTGGATCGTCTTGAAGTCGTCCTCGGAGTGGGCATAAGCGAGCCCGAAGGCGGTGTCCGGGTCGGTCTTCCCGAAGACGTGCGGCACGCCGTAGGTGTCGCGCACGATGCGAACCCGCTTCGCCTGCGCGAAGGTGGCGTCGTCCGGGCGCGGGGGCTTCGGCAGCGTGTACGGACGAACGAGTCGCCACACGCCGAGCACGAGCGCGAGCGCCACGAGCACACGAAGGACACGAAACGCTCGCGAGCGCCTGAAGCCGCGCAAGCGCGAAGACCACGTTTGTTTCACCGGCCGATCCTACGCGCGGGGAAAAACCGTGGATCGAGAGAGCGGGAAGTTCACGGGGTTTCAGGGAATTTTTCGCGGGCACGCCCGTAAGCGACAGTAGCCGCGGTCGCCTCCGCGGCGCTGACGTATGCTTCGGCCGCGCCGCGCGCGTTCGCGTCGAAGCGCGAGAGGACCTCCGATGAGCACGTTTCCCAAAGGCCCGCTCCTTCCCGCGGTGGAAGCTCCCGTGAACGTGCCCGAGGGCGACACCTACGTCCTCCGCGCGAAGATCTCGTTCTCCGAAGCAGCCGAGCTCGCGAAGAAGGCCATCGTCGAGCGCACCCTTCGCCCGGCCGACATGGGCGATCCCGAGCGCGACGTGCCCCGCCTCGCGTGGACACCGTTTTGGCGCGTCGACGCGAGCGTCGATGGTTTCCACGTGGGATTCTCGGGAGTGCGCGTAGGCAACATTCCGCTGCCCACCGGCGGCACGCGCCACAAGGACGCGGTGCTCCTCGTGTGTGCTCGGCGCGCGTTTCCCTACACCCTCGCGCTCCCCACGTTCCTCTCCGGCGTCGTCGGCGACACGGACCCCCTCGAGGTGGAGCTCGCGGAGCTCGAGTCGGCCGCGACGTCGGCCCCCGAAGGCGGCGAACGGCTCGACGCCGACGTGACCCGTGACACCGCCGAGCGCGACGCCCTCGCCCTCATCGCGCGCGCGATTTCCCCTGGAAACGCGCTCTACGTCGACACCAAGAACCGCGTCCGCTCTTCGCTCTTCGTGCGCGTCCCGCTCTACATGGTTCGCTACCGCTACGAAGGCGAAGCACGTAGCCGCCCTGGCGAAGAGTTCTACGTCGTGCTCTCGGGGCGCACCGGGAAGGTGGTCTCTGCCCACCATCCGTCCGGCATGCGCGCCGCCGCCGCGCGCGTACGCAGGTTCCTCACGTTCAAGTGACGACGGGGTCCGCCGCGAGGCCACGCGTGTCCGTCACGACGTAACGACAGGCCACGTCGTGCGCGAGGGTCGGCACCTCCATGAGGAGCTGGTAGTCGTAAATCACGATCACCGAGAACGCGTCTTTGGCGGCCCCGAGCGCGCGATCGTAATAGCCCGCGCCGTACCCGAGGCGATGGCCCGAAGGCGCCGCCGCGAGCGCGGGCACCACGATCACGTCGGGACACACGATCTCTTCGGCGTCGTACGCCGGCTCGAGGAAACCTCTGCCTCGCTCGTCGAGCTCCGAGAAATCGGACACCTTGCGGAACGTCATCCGGTTCGTGTCCGGATCGATGCTCGGGTAGACGCGCGTCTTGCCGCGCTCGCGGAGCACGAGGTCGAGCGGGCGAAGGTCCACCTCGTTTCGCCCTTCGATCGGAAAAAATAGCGCGATCGTGGCCGCCTTCTCGACCTCCGGGAGCGCGAGAATACGCTCGCGGATCTTCTCCGAGCGCGCCTCGCAGCTCGCGAGCGGGGTCGCGCGACGAACCGCGCGCATCCGCTTTCGCAGCTCGGCCTTCACCTTCGTCGCGATGATCTCGTCCGAGTACAGCGAGCCGCGCGGGTGTGGCTCGTGCTCCTTCGGTCCACCTTCGTCGCTCATGATGTTCGGCTCCTCGTGCGTCGTTCGTGAAGTGCTCAGTAGTTCATCACGACGAGCTCGCCCGCCGCGCCGCGCTTGGTCTTGTCGGAGTTGATCGAGCGCCGCGCGGAGACCTCCTTCGTGCGCAGCTTCTTGTAGAGCTCACGCGTCTCGGGGGTGTTGGCGTTCGAGAGCATCGCGCGCACCTTGCGCTTCTTCAGCGCGAGCAAGAGGTCGACGAGGCGCTCTTGGTCCGCGCGGGAGAATCCATTGGCCGAGTACGCGGTGAACGAGGCCGTCTTGGAGACAGGCACGTAGGGCGGATCGAAATAGGCAAAATCGGAGGGCCCGAGCCCCTCGCAGGCGGCCTCGAAATCGAGGGTCGTGAGGCGCACCCACGCGAGCGCACGGCTCGCGCGCTTGAGGCCGTCGGGGTCGACGATCTTCGGGTTCGTGTAGGTGCCGAACGGCACGTTGTTGCGGCCCTTCGAGTTCTCGCGCCAGAGCCCGTTGAAGCACGTCTTGTTCAAATAGAGCAGGCGCGCGCCACGCTCCACGTCGGTGAGCTCGCGCGTCTCCACGTCGCGAACCTTGTAGTAGAGATCCTTGTCGTACTTGTAGGTGCCGAGCTTCTCGACCAACGCGTCGAGCTGGTCGCGCACAGCGCGGTACGCCGCGATGAGCTCCGCGTTGCGATCGTTGAGCTGCGCGCGCGCGAAGCGGGGCTTCTTGTCGGAGGCGAGCGCGAAGAAGAGCGCCGCGCCGCCAGCGAAGGGCTCCACGTAGGTGCCGATCTTCTCCGGCATCTCGGCGAGCAGGTCGTCGACGAGCTCGGTCTTGCCGCCCGCCCACTTCACGATGGGCCACGCTTTGAGCGGATCGTCGGCGTAAGAGGGTCGTCTCATGGGCGCTTCCGAACGAGGGCGAGGAGCTGCTTCACGGGCTCCGTGCTGACGGCGAACACGAAGGGCAGGCCGTCACGCACGGCATACACCACTTTGCCTTCCGGCGCGGAGACCTCCTTTCCGAAGCGGAACGAGGCCTCCTTCGCCGGACCGCCATCGACGCGAAGGCCGACCACCACTTTCGGCGCGGAGACGTCGACCTCCTGCGGCGACAGACCTCCGCGCCTTACCACGAAGGACGGACGCAGCGAGGCGAGCGCGTCTTTCGCTCCCGCCCCCGCGTCGTCGTCGAGCCCGATCTTCGTGACGCCGAGGCCATCGAACACGGTGACCTCGTAGGCGCGCTCGACGTCGACGACGAACCCCTCGCGCGACGCGAGAGGACGCACCATGGTGGCGACCAGGCTCGGCGAGGCCAAGAACACCTCGTCGCGACCGACGATTGCACCATACACGGACCCCTCCGTCGGCGCCGACAGCTCGAGGGTGAGCTCCGACGCGCCGGCGTCGTCCGCGAAGAGAACCGTGGCACGACACGGCGGATTGGACGGAAAAAAATCCGCCCGCGTGTCGGACACCCAGGCCTCGGCGCGCGCATCGAGGAGCGTGGAGAGCGCCTGCGCGGCGAGCGACGCGTCGAGTGGAAACGGCTCCGCGCCCACGAATCGGAGGCCGTCCTTGCGCACGATCTCTTGCGTGAGGCCCGCGCACACGAGCCGCATCCCGCGCGCGATACGCGACGGGACGAGGCGAGGACCACGAAGGAGCGCCGCGGGAGGCGAGACGATGCGCGCCGCGACGGCGGAGAGCACGACCCCGCGACCATCGGCGCGCGACGCGACGAGGCGCTTGTCCGCCGTCCTCACGAAGCGCACGTCTTCTTTGATTGTACCATACACGAGGTTCACGCGCGCGACCTCGACCCCTTCGA
Source organism: Myxococcales bacterium (assembly GCA_013297655.1). Taxonomy (GTDB): domain Bacteria; phylum Myxococcota_A; class Polyangia; order Polyangiales; family Polyangiaceae; genus JAAFHV01. The sequence goes on from JAAFHV010000185.1 coordinate 4,423, forward strand.
TCGCGCCTTCGAGCGGCTCGCCTTCGAGCGCGAGCAGCGCGCCGAGCCACGCCCGAACGCCGTCCGAGGCGTCGCCATCGAGGTCGCGGCCCTCCGGGGCCCGAAGGCGAAAGCCAGAACCCTTACGCGCGAGATCGAGCTTCGCCTCGCCCGGGCGCACGAGGGAGATCTCTTCGACTTCGTCGACGCGCGCGTAGAACGCCATCTTGTCCACGTAGACGTCGCGCCCACGCGTCGCGGTCGCGACCACGCCCTTCGCCACGCACGCGTAGACCGGCGGCGCCGAGGTCCTCGCCACGACCACGTCGTCCGGCGCGCCGGGGCACTCACCGCCCGTAGCGAACGTGTGCGTACCCGCGTCGGTCACGACCGTGATCACGACGGGAGAACCGGCCACCGCGCGCCCCCCCTCGTCCGCGGAGAGGAACCGCACCGCACGCAGCTCCGCGAGCGACGCGGCGAGCTCTTGCGTCGCCGCGCGCGACGCAAACGGGCCGTCCTTGCCGATCCGCTGACGGACGCGACCCTCACGGACGAGGGAAAAAGAAGGCAACCCAGGGGGAGACAGCGTGATCGTCGAAGGCGGATCTTTGCCCGGCAGGAGGCGCTTGTCGCGGTAATCGGTGAGCGGCACGAGGAGCGCGGTCGCGAGGCGCTTCTCGACGACGTACGCGCCGGCGCCTTCCACCTCGAGGTAGGCGGCGCCCTCCGGCTTCTGCGCGTCACGGCCGAGGGAGAAGCGGTACGTGAGCTCGCCCATGCCGATCTCGCCGCGCACGCGCGCCATCTTGAGACCGAGCGCGTCCGAGGGCTCCACCTTGCGAAGCACCATCCCGTGCTCGAGCTCCCCGAGGAGCACGTCCGCCCGCGCCTGATCGGGCTCCTCCGGCGATCCATGCAGTGTCCAGGTATTTTTCTGGGGATCACGATCGAGGCGCAGGTTGCCCTCGTTCGTCGCGAGCGACACGTACACGATCCGGTCGCGACGCCACGCCGGGAACACGTTGTCCTTGCGGAGCGCGCGCTCGCCGTCGGACTCGGTGCTCGGATCGCGGAAGACGAGGACCCCGAAGACGACCGCGAGCACGACGAGCACGATCGGGACGACGTAGCGCTTCACGCGTCGTCCTTCGGCTCGCTGCGTTCGGTCTTGGGTTTTCGCTTCTTTTTGCCTCTCTCTGGGATCGTGGCGCTGCCTACGTAGGCCCGCCCCTCGGTGCTCTTGCGCCGGAAGCCCACCGCGAAGCCGAGGAGGGAAACCGCGAGCGGCATCAAGATGACCACGTAGGTGCGCACCTCCGCCCGCGACTCCTCCGTGATTCGGAGACCGGCGGCGACCTCGGCGCGCGCGGGGATGTCTACGATCTCCGGCTTCGTCGCGAGCCAAGAGATGGAGCTCTCGACGAGGAGAGCCGCGCCACGCATGGTCCAAGCCTCGCGAAAGTTCGCCTCGAGGAGCGCGGTAGAAGCGCCGAGCACCACCATCCGCGGCCCGTGCGGAGCATCGGCGCGGACCTTCGCGCGCTCGGCCGCCATCGCGACCACGAACGGACCGCTCGCGTCCTTCGGTCCCTTCTCCGGCGCCCGCGTCCACGTCGCTGCGCCATCGCTCGCGGCGAGCGCGAACGACTGCGCGCTGGTCGTGACGAGTGGCTGCGCGTTCGCCACCCCGTCCTCCACGTTGCGATAGAGCGGCCTCGCGAGCGACACCAGCACACGCGGGGGCTCACGCTCGTCGCGCGGAACGAGACCCGCGGTGACGGCGTGCGGCTTCGGCTCGGCAAAAAATCGTGCGCCGTAACTGTCTGGAATAACGAGATCTTTAGCGGTCTCGACCACGAGCGAGCCGCCGAGACGAACACCGAACGGAGCCACGACCGGCTCGAGCCCAGTCTCCTCGAAGCCAGCGTCCTTCGGGACCGGACCGACCGCGAGCAGCACGCTCCCGCCCGTCATCGCGTAGGTGCGGAGCTCGTTCGCGTCGGCTTTCGAGAACGCCTGTCGCGGGCCCGGCACGAGCACCACCGCGCAGTCCTTGTAGGGCTCGTGCTGCCCCGGCTTCGTCGTGTCCACCGTCGCGACGTCGAAGTTGTCCTTCTCGAGCACGTTCTTCAAGAAGAAGAGCCCGCGCTCGGAGCCATCTTGAAGCGACGCCTCGCCGTGCCCCTCGGTGAAGCAGAGGCGCGTGCGATCGCCTTCGCGGACCACGTTGCGGAGCGCGAGAGTGAGCGCCTCTTCCTCGCGCGGACGCACCTTCGTGTCGTCCTTCCCGTTCGCCTCGTAGAGATCGGTGGAGTCGATGAACCAGCGCTTCTCTCCGCGCGCGACCACGATCACGGCGTCGGTGAGCACGTGCCCGTCCTCGCTCCGACCGGCCTCGATCTTGAACCGCTTCTTGAGGTCCTCGAGCGCGAGGGCGTCCTTGTCGGGGTCCACCATCTTCACGACCAGCTTCGCGCTCTCGGCTTGGTACGCGGCGAGGATTTGGGTCACGCTCTGCTTGAGCGGCTCTTGCGCTCCGAGGAGCACCCAAATCTCCACCGGCTCGCGGAGCTCTCGGAGGGTGGTCCTCGTCGCGTCGGAGAGGGTGTAGCGCTTGTCGGCCGTCGCGTCCCAACGCGAGTAGTGACGTGCAGAATACACGTTCACGAGGACACCGAGCACCGCCGCCGCGAGCACCCCGACGAGCTTCGCGATCTCTTCGCGACGGAGGGCACGGATCTCCGCCACCGCGCGAGCGAGCACCGGCGCGATCTTCATCCCCACCTCCACGCGTCGACGACTCGGACCGTGAAGTAGAGCGGAACGACGGTGAGCGTGCCGTAAAAAACGAGGCGGCGAGAGTCGACGATCCCGCTCGAGAAATCGCTCATCGCTGCCCAGACCGAGACATGCGTGCATACCGCATGAATCGTGGTGCCCGGTCGCGCGACGAGCTCACCGACGCCGAGGAGGAAGAGCACCAAGATGACCATCGCGGTGAGCACGAGCGACAAGAACTGCGATTTGGTCATCGCGCTCATCAGCAACCCGAGCGACAAGTACGCCGCGCCGACGAGGAGAACGCCGAGGTACGACGCGAGCGCGACGTGCAAATCGAGGGCGCCGGTGCGGCGGAGGATCACGAGGTAGAGGCTCGTAGGTGCCCACATGATCACGTAGACCACGAGCACCGAGAGGTACTTCGCGAGCACGACCGCCGCGGTCGACACCGGCGCCGTGAGGAGCCCCTCTGCCGTCCCGCTCCTGCGCTCCTCCGCGAAGAGGCGCATCGTCATCGCCGGCACGAGCAGGAACAAGATCAAATAGAGGAGCACCGTGTTGCCGAAGAAGGCCGACACCGGCGACATGTCGCCCCCCGCGACGACCTGCGCCGAGAGCTGCTCCACGAGCACGAAGAAGTGGAGCCCTTGAACGAGCAAGAAAACGCAGACGAGCACCCACGCGAGAGGGGTCACGAAGAACGCGAAGAGCTCGCGCTTGAACAGCGGCCAGAAGCCCCTCACGATTCGCCCTCGCGCTCGGCTTCGGCTTCGGCTTCGGCTTCGTCGGGCAAGGCCTTCGGCGCCCGCGTGAGCTCGGCGAACACGTCTTCCAGGCGCCCACGAAGCGGCGCGATCTCGACGAGCCCGGAGCCCACGTCGACCAACGCCTTCGCGACGATCTTTTGCGCGTCACGCAGCCTCGGCGACGACGCGTCGTCCCACGAGAGCACCACCTCGACGAGCCCTTCCTTCGCGGAAATCACGGGCTCGTTCGTCATCTTCGGGAGCGAAGAGCGTACCGTCGCGAGCGCTCGCTCCACGTCCGCAGAAGCGCCGTCGACGAGGGCTCGGAGCCCGCTCGCGCGCCGCAGCTCACCCAGCTCCTCGAGCGTGCCCTCGGCGACGAGCTTGCCTTTCGCGATGACGACCGCGCGTCCGCAACTCGCTTCGACCTCGCTCAAGATGTGAGTCGAGAGCAGCACCGTGTGGGTGCCACGAAGCCCGGCGATGACCTCTCGCACCTCGCGGATCTGGTTCGGATCGAGGCCCGCGGTGGGCTCGTCGAGCACGAGCAGCGGCGGATCGGCGACCAGCGCGTCGGCGAGGCCTACGCGCTGGCGGTACCCCTTGGAGAGGCTCCCGATGACCACGTTCGCGACCTCGACGAGCCGCGCCTTGTGGAGGACGTCGTCGACGCGGCCGCTACGCTTCGAGCGCGCGACGCCCTTCAGCTCGGCACGAAAATCGAGGTACTCGACCACGCGCATCTCCGGGTAGAGCGGCACCGTTTCGGGCATGTATCCTACACGTTCTCTCGCGGCGAGGCTGTCGGCCTCGACGTCGATTCCGGCCACCTTCACGGTGCCGCTCGTAGGCGCGAGGTACCCGGCGACCACCCGCAAGGTGGTGCTCTTCCCTGCCCCGTTCGGCCCGAGGAAGCCCACGATTTCGCCCTTTTCGACGGAGAACGAGAGGCCCCGCACGGCGAGCCGCGCGCCGTATCGCTTGACGAGATCTTGGACGACGATCATGGGGAGGGAAAATCCGCGCCGATTTTCGAGCGTTATCCCACGTTTTCGACGTTTTCGGAACTCAGCCGCGCGCAGCGGCCCACACGGTCGAAAACCGCCGCGCGGCGACCAAGTGCACTTTGCATCGATGTCGCGTACCGGCGCTCACATCGTCTCGACGTAGCTCACGAGCGCGGCGCGATCGGCCGGAGAGAGGTCCGTCCCGAACACGTGCCCGGGCACCGGCCCATCGCCTGTCGCGGCGCCGTGATAACCCGGGGCGAGCCGCTCGGGAGAGAGCAGATCGGCGACGCTCTTCACGGCGCCATGGTGCAAGAACGGAGCGCCGCGCTTCACACGGAGGAGCGCGGGGGTGCGCACATAACCGGTCCCGCGGGCCTTGCCCATCGCGAGCGCGGAGTCGGTGCCCACGTTGACCGCCGCGACGAGCTCGCCCCCGCGCACCGAGCTCGAGTGGCAGCGGGAGCAGTGGGCGGTGAAGAGCGCACGACCGGGGTGCTCCGAGGGCGGGTCTTGGCGCGGGTCGAGCGAGTACACGTAGAGCGCGAGCGCGACCGCGAGCACGCGCGGAGGCCTTATTTTCTGGTGATTCGACGTGATGAGCTGCGTCTCTTGTCGGATCGCGAGCGCAGAGAGCCCCTGGTGACGAATGGTGCCCGCCTGGGTGAGGTAGGCCTGGTGCTTGAGCGCGAAGAGGTCCGGGATCGCGACCGGATCCTCGTCGTCGTCCTCCGTCACGTCGGCGCGACCGGGTCCCCAATGGCGCATCCGCCGCGCGAGCTCGGGATCGATCTTGCCCCTCGTCGCCGCCGCTTGCGCCAGCCTCAACGCCCCGAAATCGAACGAGCGACGCGCCTCCCCGGCGATGACTTTCCCTTCCTCCGCGTTCGCGTGGCAGAGCGCGCAGGTGAACCCGGGGCGCATCTCGCCATCCACGTCGAGGAAACGCACGAGACCGAGGTAGGTGCCATCGGGCATCTTGCGGATGCCGTGCGCCGTCGCTTCGTTCGGGTGCTCGAGCGCGTAGCTCGACACCACGTCGGCGCGCATGGGATAGCGGAAAAACACCTGCTCTCCGAGCGCGATCCAGGCCTCCATGGTGGTCGGCGTCGTGCCGTCCCACAGCGGCTTGCTCGCGCGGAGGGCTGCCTCGTCGACCACGTCGGTCGCGACGAGGGAGCGCGGATTCCACGCCGGGAGGAGATCCCATCCTTCTTTCGCGAGCGCGTAGTGCTGGAGCCGATCCTTCGAATACGTGTTCGCGTGGTTGACGAGCGAGCGCTCGAGCTCGGCCCTCCGAAACGCGGGCTCGTCGAGGAAACGTTTGGCCTCGGCCAGCATGCCCTCTTGCGAGAACCTGTCCCCCGCGACGGGCGATGCGTCGGCGAGGGGTCGCTTCGGCCGCGCCACGAACGCGACGAGGCCGACGAGCAAGAGTCCTACGAAGAGGGCGAGGGCAAGGCGCTTTCCGTTCACGTCGCGACGGGAGCTTCGCGGTTCGTCGCCGCGGAGTCCACTGTCGTCGTCTGGTCGCCGACCTGCACGGTGACGCGGACCTTGTAGCGCTTCGAGTAGCTCGCGCCGTGCTTCGACCAGGTCGGCGCGGTGAGCGCGTAGGAGGCTTTCAGCTCGGCGCCGGGGGCGATCGTCTGGTCCCACACCGCGTAGCCCGCTTCGGTCCACGCGCGCGGGTTCGACGAGGCGAGATCTTGGAGCTCGCTGTCGGTCTCCTCGAGGAGCACGACCCTCGTGATCTGCACCGGGGCGGAGCTACCTTCGTTCGTCGCTTTGAACGAGAGCTGGACGCTCGTCTGTCGGCACGTGAACCCGCCGCCGCAACCGGGAGCGACGTCGCCGGAGGGCTCCATGCTCGGCGCGCCGGACCCTGCCCTCTCGCCCGGGGGAGCGCAGTTCGCGGGCGCGGCGGCCGGTTTGGCTGCAGTCGCGGTGGGGTTGCAGCCCTCGTCACCGAGGGAGAGCCCGGAGACCGCGACGTTCACCTTGAGGTTCGACGTGGTGACGACCTCCCCCGGCACTTCGGAGGTGACGATGCCGCTGCACGCCACGGCCGCGAGGAACGAAGAGAGGACGAGAGCTTTTTTCCACATGAGCCAAACTCATTGCAACTCAGAGGCCAGCCCATTCCCACACAGAATCAATCAGTTACGACAATGTGCCGACGTGCCTATGTGTGCCAGGAACGACAACCCGGTTTTTTGATTTTGCGAGGCGGAAGGCCAATCATTCGTTTCATCGTGAACTTTCCTCGTGCTTCGTGCGCGCGCCTCGGTTTTGCGCTGGTGGTGGGCCTCCTCGGGTCCGGGTGCGCGCACGCGGAGACCGATCCGACGGCGACGAAGAGCACCCCTCCTACGAACGCGATCGACGCGGACAAGCCGCCGCCGGTCACGATCGTGGACCCGCGTGACGCGAGCGGGGAGACGAACGGAGCCGACGCGAACGTGGCAGACGCGAGCGCGCCCGCCGATGCCGCGATCGGAGCCGCGCCGCACGGGATGAAGCTCGTCCCGGGAGGTACGTTCACGATGGGCTCGGAGAAGGGAGGCCAGGGAGACGAGCGCCCCGCTCACCTCGTGACGCTCGCGCCGTTCTTCCTCGACGTGACGGAGATCACGCACGCCGAGTACGGCGCGTGCGTCGCGAAGGGCGCGTGTCGCGCACCGGACGCGAAGGTGATCTCGCGCTTCGGCGGCGTGTTCGTCGGTCCGAACAAGCCCGTCACCGGCATCACCTGGGGCGACACGCGTGCATACTGCATGTCACTCGGCAAGCGGCTCCCACGCGAGGCCGAGCTCGAGCGCGCGGTCCGCGGCGACGACGGGCGACGATTTCCTTGGGGGAACGAGGCGCCGACCCACGAGCGCACCGTGTTTCAGACGAGCAAGACCGAGGACGTAGGCACCCACCCCACCGGCCGCGGGCCCTATGGACACGACGATCTCGCCGGCAACGTGTGGGAGTGGATGGAAGACCTCTACGATCCGTTCGCGTACTCACGCCCCGGCGCGCCGAAGGGAGAGCCGGGCACCTGCGACGAGATCCTCGCCGCGCAGAACAAGCTCCGCAGCGAAGGCAAGCAAGGCTACACCGGCACGAACCCCATCCCGACCGAGTGCGAGCGCTCGATTCGCGGTGGCGCCTACAACTACGACGCCGACGGCCTCCGGAGCACCAACCGCGTGCACCACCCCGGCACCTACAAGCTCCTCATGACCGGCGGGCGCTGCGCAAAAGACGCGACGTAACGAGGGACAGGCGCCCCTTCCCGAGCCGCTTGCCGCTACGCGAAGTGGACGGGCTCAGCCGCGAATGCGCCAGTTGCCGACGATGGCGCGGCCCACGTCGTCGCACGTGGGATCGGTGACGAGGAGCTCGGGGCGACCGGCGTGGCAAACGAGGATCGTGTTCTGGCGGAACACACGACCGAACGCCACGGCCTCGTCGCGGTCCATGCCGTGGACGAGCCACGCGGGCTCGCGCCAGGTGCTGTCCGGATCTTCTTCGTAACCGACGCACGCTTCGACGCGGTAACAGCCGAGGATCAGGAGATCACGAAGCACCGAGTGGCGGCCTTCGTTCACCTTGCGCGGGAGGAGCATGCTGCGCGGGTTGAACGCGGTGAGAACCGTGAACGGCTTGGTCAACAGGTCCGGCAGGGTGCTCGGGTCGGTCACGGTGTCGCCGTCGAGCGAGACCCGGAGCGGGCCGTTCGCGGTGGGGAGCTCGTACACCGTCGCGAGGTAGTGCCGGAGGAGGTTGTTATCCATGCGCGCCCGTCTTTAGTCCGACGGGCAGCGATTGGAAAGCGGGCCGCGATCGAGCCGAATTTCCAGGGGATCGACGAGGCTCGACGTGTTCAGCCGTCGAACCGGTAGCCGACGCCGCGCACGGTGAGGAAGTGACGCGGGTTGCCGGGATCGGTCTCGAGCTTCTGCCGAAGCTGCTGCATGAAGTTGTCGATCGTGCGCGGCGTACCGTGGTGATTCGGGCCCCACACCTTGCGGAAGATGTCGTCGCGCGAGAGCGCCTTGCCGCGATTCCCGACGAGGCACATGAGCACGTCGAACTCGGTCGCGGTGAGGTCGACGGGCGCCCCCGCGTGCCTCACCGCGCGCGCCGACACGTCGACCTCGACCGCGGAGAACTTGATGAGCTCGGACTTCGGAACGGGCTTCTGCAGGCGCCGGAGCGCCACCCGGACGCGCGCGAGCAGCTCGGCGAGGCTGAACGGCTTCGCGACGTAGTCTTCGGCGCCGAGCTCGAGACCGGTGACCTTGTCCATCTCCCCGGTACGCGCGGAGAGCACGATGATGGGCACGCTGATGCCTTCGCTTCGAAGCTCGTGGATGACCTCGAAGCCGTTCTTGCGCGGAAGCATCACGTCGAGGACCACGAGGTCGGGGCGCTCTTGGCGGATGAGCTCGAGCGCGAGCTCGCCGTCCTCCGCGAGCGCCACGCGGTACCCCTCTGCCTCGAGGTTGATCCGGAGACCGAGCGCGATGCTCGGATCGTCCTCGACGACGAGGACGTAGCGCCCTTCGAGGCCGTGCGAATCGGGCACGCGCTTCTGCGAGTCGGGCACGTCGCCCTTCGAGCTAGTCACGGCGCTGAGGTTAGTGCACCGGTCGCGAAATCGTCGCAAGATTCGTGTGCGATCTCGCGTCGCGGGCTTCGCCGCTCGATGCGTTTCGCTGCGGGAGAACGCACATCGTCAGGCATCACCCCGTTCAGGTATCGTCTCGTGCGATCACGAGCTCGGCAGGTAGAGCGAAGAAGAATCGCGAGCCCTTGTCGATCACGCTCTCCACTCTCACCTTCGCGCGGTGTGCCTTCGCGACGTGCTTGACGATCGCGAGCCCGAGCCCGCTGCCCTCCCTCGCGCGCGAGAGTCGATCGTCGATGCGATAAAACTTCTGGAAGATGCGATCCCGCTCGTGGCGGGGGATGCCTTGGCCGTTGTCGCTCACCTCGAACATGATCTCTCCGATGTCCGTGCGGCGCACGACGAGCCCCACCTTCGGCGGCGTGCCCCCGTACTTGAGCGCGTTGGAGAGCAGGTTCACGAGCACGTCGGAGATCGCGGCGCGGTCGACGGAGAGGCGCGTCTCGGCGAGATCGGCGTGGAGCTCGACCGTGAAATCGACGTCCTTCGAACGAGTCATGTAGGGAGCGAACGCCTCTTGCGCGTCCGACACGAGGGAGCCCACGCTCTCCTCGCGGAGCTCGTAGACCTTACGCCCGGCCTGCATACGACCGAAATCGAGGAGCCGCTCGATGAGGCGCGAGAGGCGCTCCGTCTCGTTGCGGAGCTGGCGGATGCATTTTTCCTGCGTGTTCTCGTCCCCCTTCGCGCGCTCGAGCGTCTCGGCGAAGAGGCGAATCGCGGTGAGCGGGGTGCGTAGCTCGTGGCTCACCTTCGACACGAAGTCAGCCTGGAGCTCGCTCAAGTTCGCCTCGCGCCGCACGAAGACCAGCACGAGCACCATCCCGGTGATCATGACGGCGACGAAGCTCACCATGAGGATGCCGAAGATGAAGTTCGTGCGACCCTCGAGAAAGAGGGAAAAAATCCCGATCGCGAGGAGCAGCACCGTCGGAATGACGAGCAGATAGATGATCATCTGCACGATTCGGCGATAACCGAGCCGCTGGAGGTTCTTCGTGCTGCGCTCGGCCCACGCCTGCGCCTTTTCCTTGGTCGTCTCTTGAGCTTGCGCGGCCACGGGTGGAATGTGCCACGGTTTCGTCCGAGTTCCGAGGCGACGACACGAATCTCGGCGCGCACCCGATTTGAATCGCCCGCCGCGGCGTGCGAAGGTCGAGGGCGCGATGTCGCTCCGAAACGGAACCGTGGTTCGTGTGGCGGCGGCGCTCGGCGCGCTCGTCCTCTTCACGAGCACCCCTCGGCCCGTCGCGGCCGACGAGGCGGCGAGCGCGCAGATCGCGAAGGTGCTCGTGCGCGCACGGGACGAGGTGAGGACCAAGGTCGTCTACGACCGGCGCTACGTCGCGCGAGGTAGCGGAGCGCCGCAAAGCTCGCGTGGGGCGTGCACCGATCTCGTCGTTCGGGCCCTCGCCGCGGGCGGCCTCGACGTGCAGACGAGACTCGAGAACGACGCGCTCGCGACCCCAGCCGCCTACACGAGCATCACCTCTCGCGACGGCCGGATCGACCACCGCCGCGCGACGAATCTATTCGTGTATTTCACACGCAACTCACGGAAGCTGCCCCGCGACCCACGGAAGGACGTCGCGACGTTCCGCGCGGGCGACGTGGTGGTGTGGACCTACGGGGCGTGTCCCGAGTGCAAAGCGGACCACGTCGGCATCGTGAGTGACACCATAGGCACGCGCGGAATGCCGCTCGTCATCCACAACGCCGGGCCCTTTGCGTCGGAGGAAGACGCGATCGACGCGTGGCCGATCTTGGGACATTTTAGGCCACTCGAATGACCGCCTGCTCGGTCGCTCACGCGTGCGCGGCGCCATGCGACGAGCCTTGTTTCGCGCCGATCGATGCGAGGGCGGTCGGAGGCACGTGGATCCCGAGCGCGCGGCGAAGCTCGGCGTACTCTTCGCTCACGGCGAACGAATAAAGGTCGCCGATTCGTCTCCGCGGCGCCAAGTCGTCCACGTTCTGCGGCTCCGACGCGATGACCTTTTGCGCCATTCGCACGTCTTGGCCGAGCAGCAAGCCGACCCTCGCGGTCGACATTTCGACGCACTGGCTCCACTTGCGGGTGTCGAGTCGTCCCCCATTGGCGCGTGTCGCTTCGACGAGCTCGGCGAGGCGTGTTCGTTCGGGGAGAGTGAGCTTGTCGTCGACGGGGCCTCCGCGACCGCCGCTCGCGAGGTGGCTCATGCCGATGTCGAGGCCAGCGCTCGCGAGGGCCTTGAGCGCGCGGTGGTCCGCGAAGAGGGCGCGCGCGACGAAGGAGGGACGCTTCTCGGCGAGGCGCTTCCCGGCGAGGTACGGGAGCACGGGAGATGCCCAGCGAACCGCGTCGACGTCGACGAGGAGCGCGTCGATCGGAGCGCGGCCGGGCGGGAGCGCCGACTGCCCACCGAGCTTACGGAAGACGAGCGAAGGGGCCGACATCGAGAGCACCTCGCTCGCGTTCAGGAGGAGCGCGCGGAGCATAGGAAACGAGTCCGCGTCGCTGGTACGGAGGAACGATGGGCCCACGTCGCCGAGCTTGCCCATCCGGCGCGAGACCCGAACCATGATCTCCAGGATCTCGGTCAAGGTCGGATCGAGATCGGGGTGAACGAGGTGGGTGGCCCACGCATCCTCGGCGAGGCACCCGGGCACCTCGGCGAGCGTGATCGGCGCGTGCGCGCGGAGGAGCAGCGCCTCGTTCGCGGACGACGCGCGCAAGAGTGACAAGACCTGCGCGGTGCTGAACGCCTCGTCGATCTTCTTCTGGCGCGAGAAGACGCCGAGGAGCCGCTCGTACGAGCGCACGTCGTACGGGTCTTGGCGAAGGTCGTCACGGAGCACGTCGACGGCCCGATCGAGCTCGTCGCGACGCACGAACATGTCGACCGCGAACGACTTGAGGGACGTATCGGTCGGATCGATGCGCTTCGCTGCTTCGAGGGCGGTGCGCGCGCTCGCCACGTCGCCGAGGCGATTCGAGTAGACGAGCGAGAGGCGTTTGAAGAGCTCGAACGTGAGCCCGTCGTCTCCATCGTCACGCACGCGCGCGATCATGCGGCGGTACGATCGCTCGAGCGCGCGGTAGTCGGCGATCTCGTCATAAATGCGCGTGACTGCGGCAAAATCAGCGAGACGCGTCTTGTCCGCGTCGAGGGCCTCGTCGTAGAGGCGCGCCGCCTTCGCTTTGTCGCCGAGCTCCTCTTCCGCGATCTTGGCTTCGACGGCGAGGTACTTCGCGCGCCTGGTCGGTAGCTCCTGCAACGCGCCGATTTTCGCGACCACCTCGGAGAGCCGTGACCACTCGCGGACCTCTCCGTAGATGCTCATCGCGGTGTGGAGCAGGGCCAGGTCGTCGCCGCGCAGGCGGAGCGCCGCTTCGAGCGGAGGAATCGCTGCTCGCGGATCGCCGAGGCCTCGGTAGAGGATCTCGACCGCCGAGACGAGGTGTACGTGCCGATCGGACTCCGCGCAGAGCCGGGCGAGGCGGAGACGGGTCGTCGCGGTGAGGTAGAGCTCGCCTGTCGATTCGTAGGCGGTCGCGAGCACCTCGAGCGCCTCGCGTTCGAACGGCGCGGAGCCTGCGCTTTCGTCCTGGGCGTTCAGCGACGTCGTAACAACCGCGATCGCGCGACGGTGGTCGCCTCGCGAGGAGAGGATGCGACCGAGGCCGCACGCGGTGCCTGGCGGCAGCTCACCGCGCCGCGCGACGAGGCGGTCGAGCGCGGCGGTCGTTCGGGCGTCGAGGTCGTCGAGGTTCGGAGTCGCACGAAGCACGTCGACGAGCTCGACGAGAGGCTGCGCGTCCTTCGGGAACGTCGTCATCGCGAGCACGCAAGCCGAGAGGGCTCGCGAAGTCTCGCCCGTCGTCAGCGCGACCTTCATGAGCTCGCGGAGAAGGAACTGCGCGGTGTCGAAGCGCGACTCGCGTACCGCCGCGGTGAGGAGCAGCTCGCACGCCGCGAGGGCCTCCGCATGGCGACCCGTTGCGATAAAATTACCCAATGATTTCGCGGCTGCATGCTCGTTCGCCGGATCGGTACGAAACGCGTCTTCGGTCGCCTGAAGGGCCGCTTTCTGGTCCCCTTCGGCGGCGCACGACTGGGCGAGCCGAAGGAGGAGGCGCGCCTTCTGCCTCGGCACGTCGGCGGCCGCGATCGCGCGCCGGAGCGCGACCACGGACGTGAGGAGCTCGCCTTCGGTCGCGATCGCCCGAAGCTCTTCGCGCGCGATCGCATAGGAGGGCGCGGCGGCGACCGCGCGCTCGGCGTAGTCCTGACGGACGGCCGGATCGTCGGCGAGCTTCGCGAGCGCGACGAGCTCGCGGGCACGGTCGGTCGCGTCGTCGAGGATGGCGACGAGCCGTCTTCGATACTCGCTCGCGAGCGACCTGTCGCCCATGCGCTCCGCGACGTTCGCCGCGCGCTCGAGGTACGGCCGATGAGTGGGCATCGCGTCGAGGGCGCGCTCCCACTGCTCCGACGCGAGGGCCAGGTCGGCCGCGTTGGTCTCGGCGAGATCGGCGGCGAGGGCGAACGCCTCCGCGCGCTCTTCGGCGGAGGTCGCCCGTGAGGCGCGCTCACCGAGCGCTTCGTTCAAGCGCGCATGGTCGCGGAGCGCGACGTAACAGCGCTCGAGCCCCGTGCGCGCTTCCTCCGCCTCGGGCATCTCCTCGAGCACCTCGCGAAAGAGCGCGGCGGCCTCGTCGTAGCGCAGAAAATGTTCGAAGAGCGCCTCGCCCAAGCGGGTCTTCGCCGCGCATCGCTCGGCTCCGTGGGTCGCGCGGACGAGCTGCTCGATCGCCCATTTCGAGTCCTCGAAGCACCCGTTTCGAACGGCGGCGGCCTCGAACGCCACGAGCGTCGCCACGTCGTTGGGGCACAGCTCGACGGCCGACGAGAAGTGACGGAACGCATCGGCGGCGAGCGGCTCGCCGTCGCCGATGGCACGGTGAATCGCGGCCCGCTCGGAGTCGCGACGCGTGCGCTCGAGGGCGCGGAGCAAGAGCTCCTTCCGCTCGATCGGCCCCCGCGCCGAGGCGACCTCGCGGAGGAGGACCACGGGGTGCCCCCCGTCGATCCGGGTGAGCTCGGCCCTGTGCGTCGCGGCAAGAGTAGGCTGCGCGAGCGGACCTTCCAGCCACCGCACGACGTTCGCGAGGTGCGCGATTCGTTCGGGCGTGCTCGTCGCGTTGAGGGTCTCCCCGGGGATCGCCACGAGCTCCGCGAAGCGACCGAGCTTCGCCGCGAGGCGCTCGAGGTCGTCGAGGATCTGTGGGTCGTCGGGCGCGCATTTGTAGGCCTCCACGAGGCCATCGAACGCCTGCTCGCCGTCGTCGAGCCTGTCTTCGAGCACGCCCGCGAGGCGAAGGAGCAGCCGCGCGCGAAGCACGACCGACGGCGTGCCGTCCAGGCGCAGGAGGAGGAGGGAGCACAGTTCGTCCCACTGCTCGGAGGCCTGGAGCGCGCGCTCTTCCGCGTCGGCCTCCGATTGCCACGCCCGCGCACGGGGGGCCGCGACCGGGCGAACCGATTTGCGTTCACGCGCGGCGAGAGGGGGAAGCGGAGGAGCGCTCTTCCGCGCCGCGGGGCGCACACTCGCCGGTGGCA
>JAAFHV010000186.1 GCA_013297655.1 Myxococcales bacterium
ACTGAACGGGGACCGCCGCGTCGGCCGGCACTGCGCCGTCGACGGTCGTAGCGCCGCTGTCGGCACCAGATGACGAGCCGTCGGTCGCTGCGTCGGCAGCAGCCCCGCCCGAGGTCGAGCTGCATGCCCCGAGGGAACCGCAAGCAGCGAGGAGCATGAACAATACACCAGAGCTTACGAAACAGCGTGTCGTGAACGAGACCATGGAGTTCTCCTCGAGGGCGAGCCGCGACAAGAGCGCCGCGGGCGGGCTCGGTAGCACACCACATGAGCTGACACCATCGACTCCGCAATTCACAGGAAGGCGCCACGTTGACAACAGCACTCCCGAGGATGTATTGGTGCCTCTAGGTGGCTGCCGAGGATTCCCGCATACCTCTCGAGACGACTAGCGAGGATCTAGGAGCACCCCAACGCCACGGACGAGAACCTCGACGTCTTGGGAGCCCGCCTCGACCCGTGCGCTTCGGCGCGAGCGTCGGCGCTTCCCATCCAGTGGTGCGCGCACGTGCGGTCCACCTCAACGAGCGAGCTTCCCCTCCTCACACGCATAACGAGCATACTCGGCGAACGCCGTCGCCTCGCGCCCCAAGACGTCCTTCACGCCCTTGGTGACGGCTTCCGCGTCGCCGCGACGGAGGCCGGCATGAAGCACGGTCTGCACGGCCACCCGCGCGAGCGCGAGCTGCCGGCGCCTCCACAGGTGCCAGGCGTAGCCTGCGATGGTGGCTGGCTCGTATTGGATCGTCGCTTCCAAGCTCCTCGAGATCGCGCCCGCCGCTTCGTCGAAACGAATCGCCGCCGGGCCCGTGAGGGTGAGCACCTGCTTGCGGTAGGCCGTAGGGGCCGCCAGCACCTTCGCGGCGACCTCGCCGATATCGCGCGCGTCGATGAACGCCACCTTCGCGTCCCCGGCCGGCACGTAGATGCGCCGATCTTCAACGATGTCGCGGAGGTAGGCGTCTTCGACGTTTTGAGCGAAGAACCCGGGGCGCAGCAGCGTGAACCCGACCGCCGCGCGCGCCAGGTGCTTCTCGACCGCGCGGTGCGGCACCCAGCTCATCTTCTCGGCGCCCAGCACCGAGAGGAACACGACGTCGCGCACGCCCACCTCGATGGCGAGGTCGATGAATGGAACGAGCGTGTCGGCCATGTCCGCGATCGCGGGAGGCCGCACGAGGAAGACGGACGTCACGCCGCGAAGCGCCGGCCTCCACGTCTCCCGGTCCGTAAAATCCAGTCGAACTGCGCGGCCTTGGGCACTTTCGGGTGAGCGCAGAGCCGAGATCACGGGGAGCCCCTCGGCGAGGCATGCGCGAACACAATGCCTTCCCACGTTCCCAGACGCGGCCGTTACCAGTACGGTTCCCATCGCTCGCGAGGCTAGATCGGGACCGTCTGGTTGTGCGTCATAACGAACCTGCCGAGGGCGAATACCTGCGCGCCCGGCCGGTACGCCAAAACCCACCAGGAACGAAGAGTTCCATCTGCACAGCGCCTCGCGGCGGCGCTTGACCCGGGCCGGCCGGTTCGGTCACCATCATCGGTACACCTGCGCTGGTCGGGAGGGGAAAGCTGTGCGTGCACTCGGTCGGTACAGGCCCATCGGATTGTTAGGCGAGGGCGGGATGGCATCCGTCTACCTCGCCGTGCAAGACACGGGGCGCGGCACGCAGCGCCTCGCGGTCGTGAAGGTGGTGAAGA
Organism: Myxococcales bacterium; assembly: GCA_013297655.1. GTDB lineage: Bacteria > Myxococcota_A > Polyangia > Polyangiales > Polyangiaceae > JAAFHV01. The sequence goes on from JAAFHV010000186.1 coordinate 1,705, forward strand.
GCACCCTCAGCGGAGACGAGCAATACCGCGAGATGTTCGCGCAAGAGTCTGGCCTCGCCATGCGCCTCGCGCACCCCAACGTAGTTCACGGATACGAGGTGGGAGAGCACGACGGTTGTCCGTACCTCGCGATGGAGTACCTCGACGGCCAGAGCCTCCTCGGTTTGCTTCGGCGGGTCGGCCGCAAATCCTTGCCGCTGGACGTGCACGTCCAAATCCTCGTCGAGGTGCTGAAGGCGCTCGATTACGCCCATCAGCTGAAGGACTACGACGGTACACCGCTGAACCTCGTCCACCGCGACGTGACGCCAGGGAACGTCTTCGTGACATACGAAGGCAACGTAAAGCTCGTCGACTTCGGTATTGCCAAATCGTCGCTCGCAGAGATTCGGACCGAGACGGGAGTCTTGAAGGGCAAAGTCGCCTACATGGCGCCCGAGCAAGCAACGGCGGGCGAAGTGGGGCCTTTCTCCGACGTCTTCGCGGTTGGCATTATGCTCTGGGAGGCGCTCGCGGGTCGCACGTTGGGCCGAAAGGGAGATGACGCCAACGCGCTCTTGTTCCGCCGCATCGACAAGGGCGACCCCTCCATACGCGAGGCCGCCCCGGACGCCCCGGAGGGGCTCGCCGCGGTCTGCGACCGCGCGACACAGCGGTCGATCGGGCTTCGTTACGCCCAAGCCGCAGACATGCAGCAAGACCTCGAGGAATGGCTTCGTGGTCGGGACGCAGGCGGTACTTCGCACCAGCGCGATCTCGGCAGGCTCGTGTCCGAGGCCTTCACGAAGGAACGCGCGACCCTCGCGAGCCGCATCGACGACGCGATGACCCGCCGCCGCCACACGGACTCGGTCTCGCTCGTGGTGCCTTCGCTCAAGCTGTCTGGCGAGCAGTCGATCGAGCCATCGGCGCCTTCTTTGGCGCGCACGGTCGACCCGAGTATGCCTCCACCCAAGGACTCGACTCCCAACCGCAAGCGTTCGATCACGGCGTTCATGATCGGCTTGGCGACCGTCGCCATCGTCGCGGGCTCCGGTTTCGCCGTGCAGCGCATGCGCGCCACGGAGCCACCCCCCATGCCCGCAGAGCCGCTCGCGTCGGACGCGGGCAATGTGACCGTCGTGGCGGAGACCATTCCTTCAGCGTCTGCGACGGTGCCAACCTCGCCGACACCGAGCGAATCGGCGAAGCTGGGCCCCGCTCCCCCGCGACACTTCCCGCCCGTTCGGCCGAGCCCTCCACCTGCTGGCGAGCCGCCCACCAAGCCGGCGCGCGTTCCGAAGCCGATCGACAAGGAAGATCCCTACTGATGCTATTTGGCAGATGGTTCTCACGCCTCGCGCTGTGCGCGTACTTGTCGGCGGCGACGCTCGTTAGCGCGTTGCCCGCGCGGGGGGCCGATGCGCCCACGGAAGACAAACGAGTCGAAGCCAAAAAGCACTTTCACCGCGGGGTCGAGCTTTACGAAGAACAAGACTTCCGCGGAGCGCTCGCGGAGTTCGAGCGCGCGTACGAGCTCGCTCCCTCGTACAAGGTGCTCTACAATATCGGTCAGGCCAATTTTCAGCTCCAGAGCTACCCCAAAGCGCTCGACGCATTGGACCTCTACCTCGAGCGCGGGGGGGCGGAGATACCGGCGGCGCGTCGCAAAGAGGTAGAGGAGTCTCGCGCGAAGCTGCGCGCGCGGATCGCGACGCTGGAGATCCGGTCGAACGTCGAGGCGGCCTTTGCGATCGACGACGTGCCGGTCGGAACGGGCCGGGCGACGTCGCTCCGTATCCGATTGGGTGCGGGCCCGCACGTCGTCATCGCCGAAGCCGACGGGTATGTCGGCGCACGCAAGACGGTGACGCTCACGGGAGAAGACGAGACCCGGGTCGACCTCGACCTTCAGCGCATCACAATCGTCCCGCCGGCGGGCCTTGGGGCCGACCCCCAAGTACCCGCACGCGCTCGAGGCGCCGACGCCGCCGCAGCGCGAACGGAGTCCTCGAAGGTGCCGGCCTATGCCGCGCTCGGCACGACCGCGCTCCTCGCCACGGGAGCGGTTGCGTTCGGCATATCGTCCTTGTCGGCACGCTCGAGCCTGGAAGAGACCCTCGCCACGAGGGCCACGGGCGAGGCGATCGAGTCGGCGCGGTCGCGACTCGTCACGATGACCGTCTTGACCGACGTGCTCTCCGCCTCGGCGCTGGTCGGGGCAGTGGTCACGACGGTGCTCTTCGCGACCCGAAAATCCTCCCCACGCACGGCCGCAGCGGCGAGCGCAACCACATGGGAACTCACGCTCTCTCCCACGTTCCTGGGTAGTCGGGGTTCGTTTTGATGGGCCACTCAGCGATCGCGGCGAGCAGCGTCGCTCTGCTCGCCCTCGGGGCCTGCACCTTGCTCTTGCCCGCCGAAGTCCAGTGCGCGACGGATGACGACTGCGCGCGCCGCGGCGGGCCGCTCGCGGGTACTACGTGCGTGGAAGCGTTGTGCGTGGCGACGGACGCGAGCGTGCCCCCACCGGCGGATGCGCAGGTCGAGGGGGGGGCCGCCGACGCGGGGCACGACACGGGCGGTCCGTTCGGCTGCAAGGACACCCCCAGGCCGCAGGGCGATCCCAGCAAGCCCGTCACTCTCGTGCAGCCCGTCTACAACGTGGTCTCCAGCGCCCCTGTCGTGGGCGCTACTGCGCGCCTATGTTCGCGCCTCGATCCGAACTGTTCTTCACCTTCTTCCACCCTCACGACGGACGACCAAGGCGCGCTCACGGCGCGGGTCTTTTTCGGATTCGAGGGCTTCTTCGAGCTCAAGGGCACCGAGGTGATGGACTCCCTCATCATGTCGAACCCGCCTCTCTTCGGCGATAGCCGTCGTCCGCCCGCGCCGATCCCCACGCGTGCGGTCGTTGACTTCTACGCCCAGCAGGTGACCGGGGCTGCCCTCGACACCACCTTGGGCGTCATGCTCATACGAACATCCGACTGCGACATAGCTCCTCTTCGCGGCATGACCGCGACGATAGGCTCGGCGACCGCGAAGACGAAGCTCTTCTTCGTCTACAACAACACGCCACGTGCAGACGTAACGAGTACGAACGAAGAGGGGGCGCTCGGCTTCTTCAACGTGCCCGTGGGACCTGCGCTCGTGACCGTCACCGACCAAGCGACCGGGGCCCGGCTCGGGCAAACCTCCGTCGTCGTCCGCGCGAACTTCCTCTCCCTGGTGTATCTCACCCCCTCGCCGTAGCGCGCTGAACGGGTGACGGCGAAGGGCGGGAGAAAACGCGCACCGAACTTTCAATCCTTCATCTGCCCGCGGACGAAGGCGAGCGCATCGGGCAACCGACGACGCCAAGAATCCTCGTTGTGGCGACCCTCGGGACCTTCCACCGCGCGGAGGTCGGGCCCTTCACGGTAGCCGCGTTCGCGCAAGAGCGTGGCCTCCCGCCAACACGACGATGCCCTGTGCCTGCCTCTTGCGCGACCACAAAGGAAAGTTCGCGCCGAGTCTCGCAGCGAAGAGTGACGGATTTCGGGCGCTAGAGAGCCACAAAAACCCGCGTCGCCCGATGATCGCGAGCGACACCCACATGTCGCGGTGGATCGAGAGTACTCGCCATGAGGTCTCCGCCGCTCCTCTTCATCCGCCGCCTCGCCGACCGCCACGGCGCCAATTCTAGCCGCCAAATGGTGCGGCACGGTTGCTGCTAAGCCGGTTGACAGAAGCACCAACCCACGCAGGTGATCCATGAAGCGATGTCTGACTCTAGCCGTCATTTCGATGCTCCCGCTCCTCGGCTGCTCCGCGGAGACCGCAGAGAGCGTCGACGAAGGCTACTCGGCGGAGGCGGTGCGTGACGCCAACGGAAACGAGGTCGTGACCGCGCGGGTCGACACTGCCCTCAAGATCTCTACCGCCGATACGAGCGCCCTCGCCCCCTCTCAGATTTGCCGAATCCGGGCTGGGGCGCGCGTGACCTTGAAGAAGAACCTCTCCGTCATCGGGCGCCATGTCCGCGGCACTCTGATGTCCGCCCACGGCTGCGGCGGCTCCTTCGGCGGCGGCGCGACGGTGTACCTCTTCCGCGACCACTTCACGGGATGGCCCGCGCTCACCGCGCCGCAAACACCCGACCCTTCGCTTCCCACGTGCTCGCCGCAGCGCGCCGTAGGCATCGTTCCCGCAAAGCACAAGGCGCTCCTCGACACGATCGCCTTCGCGGAGGGCACCCGCGGGCGCGGCCAGGACGGCTATAACGTGCAATTCACCTACGTATACTTCAACGACTGTACGCGCCATCCTCGCGTCATCCAGTCGTCTGGTGGATTGCGCTCCGATGCGTCCGGTCGATACCAATTCTTGAGCACTACATGGGATACCCTCGGGTACTCCGCATTCTATCCGGACAATCAAGAGCGCGGCGCGATGAAGCTCGTCGCACGGCGCGGCTTCACGGTGCCGGAGAGCCGCGCGATGACGGCGACGGAGCTCGCCAACCTCATGGACCGGATCTCATACGAGTGGGCCTCGCTGCCCCCGGGCCGGTACGGGCAGCCGAACTACTCGCTCTCTCGAATTCGCGCCGAGTATTGCGCGGCGGCCGGGTGCTAACGTGACGTGGCGGACACCGGCGGCACTCCTCGTCGCGCTCGCGGCGTTGGCCGGCGGGGGTCTTTACGCGACAGGCCGCTCGTCCGCAGCACTTCCTAGCGCCGCACGGCCGGCGGACCCTGCCTCCGATCACGACGAGAGCGCTGGCGGAAGCTCGCAAGCCCCCCGCTCCGACGACGAGCAAGACCGAGCCGACCTCGCTGCGATCGATGCGTCGGGGCGCTCGACGACGGCCACCCCGAGCGCTGCGGACGCGGCACCAGGCGGAGGGCCATACGACCGTTTCGAGGCGCTCGAGCGCGCGGTGGCGCGTGGCGAAACGGCCATTCTCCCGGGGCTGCGCGCGACGAGGCTCGACGACGACCCGTCGATGGCAGGCCCGATCGTTCGAGCGGTGGGGCACCTCGCGACCGCTGCGAGCGCGGAAGAGCGCGACGCGTCCGCACGAACGCTAGGACGATGGCTTCGCGAGGAGCGCGGCAAGGGCACCACGTTTGCGAAGGGCAACGTGTCGCTCATCGTCGACGCGCTCGCGGACTCGGGTAGCTCGACGGCGTGGGAGCCGCTCGTGGAAGCACTCGATGCAGGTGATCTGCCGCTCCATGCCGAGACGAACGTGGTGAATGCGTTGTCGGCGCTCGGCGAGACACGCGCGCGACCAGCGCTTTCACGCTTCGCCGACCGTGTCGCACGCAGCGGTACCGCTTTGGACACGTTCGAGCGCGAGCTCATCGCCGAGGCCGAGCTGGCCGTTCGTTCGGCGCTAGCGCGTCTCGACACCATGTGAGTCGGTCCACCGCGTCGGCCTCCACTCGACCGCGCGTACTTCGGTCGTGAACGCGGCTACCCGCGCCGCGACCTACGTCGACGAACGGCGAACACGAGCGCGCTCATGCCCACGAGCAGCGAGCCCACGCCCGTCGCGCCCACACCAGCGCCGACCGCACATCCGCTCTGGTCGGCTTCGTTGGCAGAAGGCTCGCCGGTCGCGGGGGCCGTGCCGGTGGGGCTCGCGGTGGGCACAGGCGGTCCGCCGCCACCACTCGCGTCGACCACGCTCGGCGGTCGCGGGCCCGCATCAGCAGGCGCTCCGCCATCGCCGCTCGGCCGCGGCGCGCACAGAGGACCGTCTTTCACGCTCGCACCGGCGAGCTCGGCGTCGGCCGTGAGGGCGGCGATAGCCAAGGCGCTGGCAGCGGCAGTGTCACCCTTCAAACGTGCGAGGAAGTGCGCAGTTGCGTAGCGAGCGTGCACGGTTTGGCGCGCCGGAGCCGCCGCCGCACCGCAGCCCACGATCGGCGCCGAGCAAAGGCCCCGCGCGGCATTCTCGCCATCACAATGGGAAGCTCCGACCACGTTCGCGAGCGCGAGAGGCCCCTTCGTCGACGGCCCGAAGCCTTTCCACTCTGCGCTCTTGTTGCACTGTCCCGCATCGGCAAAAAGCACCAACGTCGGGCTGCAGAGCGCGCCGAATGCCGTTTTTCCAACGCCGTTCGCGTCGACCGGATCGAAGAGGACGACGGCGCCGGGCTCGATCTTCGCCGCGGCGAGGGTGGTCGCGAGACCGCCTGCGGAGTGGCCCTCGAGCCCAACGCGAGTCGCGTCCGCTTTCGGGACCGTCCGCGCGACCTCGGCCACGAGCGCCTCGACGGTGGCGCCATTCTTCACATGATCGGGCGCGAACCCGCCGGGAAAGTCGGGGACAGCGACGACGAACCCGTAACTCGCAAAGTGCTCTGCCCAGCCAAGTTGATTGGCAGACGAGGCAGAGAATCCATGACTCGCGACGATGATGGGGTAAGGGCCCGCGCCGTTCGGCACGACGAGCTTTCCGCCCGTGGCGCCGGTGCTGCCTGGGGCGAGGTTGGTGGTCGTGAAGGTCTCCGGCCCCTTTGCGCCGTAGTCGGCCGCCACGGCCGAGCCCGCGAACGACGTCATCGCCACGAACGTCGCAATCGAAGCCCACTCTCGTCGCGCGCGCAGAACCATCATGCGGCTGACCTTAGAACGAAGCTCCGTGCGCGCAAGCCATTCGACGAGCGAAATGCGGAAGGATCTTTTCGTTCCTCACGCCTCCTGCGAGCGCAAAAAGTGCCTGCGGTCCGCGCAAACCGGCAATCGAGTCTGCGATCTTGCGACCGAGAGACGAGGTGACGAACCTCGCGAACGCATCGAACCGGGGTCAGCGCGTGCATCCCACGACGCAGCCCGGGCGCACCACACGGACCGTGTTTCCGGCCTTCGTACGTCGCCCGACCAGACCGTCGAGAACGGCGCGCGTGAGCGCAGCGGCGTTCGGGAAGTTGTCGTGGATCAAGACGACGGCCTTTTGACCTCCCGACGGGAGCGCATCCCACGCGGAGAGGTAGCGGTTGGCGCACGTAGCGACGCTCTCGTTGCGACGCCAGCACTGGAAGTCCTCCTCGCCCGCACGAGGCAAGTTCCACGCGATTGGCCCATATGCCGCGGTGGGCAGCGACGCACTCGCAAGCGTGGTCGCCGCGCCGGCGTTCCAGCTATTCCCCGGTGCGCGAAAGAAGGGCAGATAAGCGGAGCTCCTGTCCGACCGAGCGAGCGCGGCTCGAATCAGAATATCGGCAGATTCGACTTGACGCTTCATCTCGGCGCTCGGCAGGTCGGCGAATCCGCGCCCCGAACAAGGGGCAGACTGGCTTACGCCGCGGATACAATGATTATGAGTATGATTCGCGACGAGCTGCCCGCGTGCCGCGATCGCGCCGAGGCGCGAAGCCGCGACATCGTCGAGGCGCGCGCGACCGCCCTCCACCGAACCGAGGTGGTGGGAGACGGCAAAGAAGAGCCCCGTGTGGCCACGGCTCCGAAGCAGCTCGGCGACATCGACGCTGGTCGCGGCGGGCCCGTCGTCGAACGTAAGGACCACCTCGCCGTCGCGAAGATTGACGTTGGACGTGGCCGTCGACCGAAACGTCAGCTCGTCCTCGCTCGTGCCCGCCGCCGGCTCTTCGTCCGGCTCGACGGGCGAAGCATCGGCCACGCATCCGAGAGCCAGCGAGAGAGAGGCGACGAGCGCGACGGCGACGGAACGTGCGAGGAACATGGCTCGTACTCTCCAAGAAGCGTGCCGACGCGCGCACCTCCGACACCAACGCTATTTGGCCTAAATCCGCGCCGGGTGGTCTCCCCGCGACCATCGCGAGGACCCGTTCGTGCCACCCGCAACGAAGCACTGACGCGCCAAGAGCCGGCGTGTTCCGAACGCCGGTCACGTGGTCGCGCGCAGGGTGACCTCCTCTACGCCTAGGAACGGGACCGGGCGCGCGAGCTCCTCCTCCCACGAAGTGCCATGTGCGAGGCGGCGGAAGGCGCGAATCGGCCCGGCGTGACTGACGATGACCGGAGTGCCCTCGATCTCGCCCAACGCTCCAACGAAAGCTCGTATCCTCGCGTCGAGATCGGACGTCGTCTCGCCGCCCGGCGGGCGCGCGGTCACGTAGTTGGCCATCCATCCGTCGAGGCGCTCGCCGTCGTGGAGGCGGAGGTCCTCCCAGGAGCGCCCTTCCCAGTCCCCGAAGGACAGCTCCGAAAGGCGCGGATCGACGCGCACACTCGTGGTCCCCATCGTCCTCGCGAGCGCGGCGGCGAGGTCGTGCGCACGAGCCCACGGCGACGCGAAGATGAGTCCCGGCTGCGCCCGGCGCAGAACCAGGGCCTCGCGCACGGTCAGCGCCGCTTCGTCGTGAGTGCCTACGACGTCGACATCGCGCTGGCCATAACAGAGCCCTTGCACGGCGGGAGGGGCATGGCGAACCAAGAGCACCGCCGTCATCGCGCGGCCCCGTAGACGAGCACGGCCAAGCCCGCGAGCTCGCAGAGCTGTTCTGTCGCACCCAGAAAATCGCCCGCGATTCCGCCGAGTCGAACGAGGTAACGATAACCTGTCACGATGGTCACCACCACCTGCGCGGCAACCATCGCGAGCAGGCGCGTCCAAGTGAAAGTGCCCATCATGACGGCGATCGCACATCCGGCGAATGCCCACAATGTCGCCACGAGCGCCTGCGTCCTCCCCGCGCGCGTGACGTCTCGGCTCTTCGCCCCTTGGTCCGTCGCGTACGGCAGAACGACCATTTGCCACACGGGCCCAACGCGCGCCGTCGAGCCGATGACCGCGAAGGCCGCAACGATCGCGACGAGGGAGCGATCGGCGAGCGCAGCGGCGAGCGCCGCCCTTCCACCGATCGAGACGCACAGAGCAGCAGCGCCGTAGGTCCCGACTCGACTGTCCTTCAGGATGGCGCGGAGCTTGTCGCGGTCGAAGGCGCCACCGAGCGCGTCCGAAGTGTCGGCGAGGCCGTCTTCGTGGAACCCGCCCGTGAGCAGCATCGACGCGCCCATCGCGAGGACTCCGGCGGCGAGGGCTCCGACAGGACGCGCGACGGCGAACACGAGGCCAGTCGCCGCCCCGAGGAGCGCGCCCACCAGCGGGAAGTGGGCAGACGACCACGCCCACTCCTTACGCGAATAGGGGAATCCGCCGACCGGAATTCGAGTCAAAAAGATCATCGCGGCGCGGATCGATCGGAGGAAGATCATGAAGGTCCCACCATGGCGAGAGTGCCCATCTCTCGCTCGAGGCGCACCGCGTCTCGCACGAGGCTCGCCGCGAGAACGGCGCCAGTGCCTTCTCCGAGGCGCATACCGAGATCGAAGAGAGGCTCGAGCCCGAGCGCTTCCAACACGAGCGCAGAGCCTCGCTCCGCGGATCGATGCGACGCGACCAGCGCGTTCGCGACGTCGGGGCAGTACCGCGTAGCGACCAAAGCCGCGGCCTGCGCGAGAAAGCCATCGAGCACCACGAGGCAGCGCGCCTCCGCCGCCGCGACGACATAACCGACCATCGCCGCGAGCTCGAGCCCGCCGACGTGCGCGAGCACCTCGAGCGGCGCGGCGTCCTTCGGAATCCGACGAACGGCGTCCGCGACCACCTGGGTCTTCGTCGCGAGCATCTCCTCGGTGATTCCCGTCCCACGACCGACGACCACCTCCGGCGCGAGCCCGGTGAGGGCGCACACCAGCGCCGCCGCGGCGGTCGTATTGCCGATTCCTACTTCTCCAAGGGCGAGAATGGTGGCCCCATGACGAGCACGCGCGCGCCGGGCCTGGTCCGAGCCGATCGCCATCGCACGCTCCACCTCGGCGGTAGTCATCGCCGCTTCGAAACGCAGATTGCGCGTTCCGGCGCGAACGCGCGAAGTCGTGAGGGTCACGCCCGCGATCGCCTCGTCGCTCGCCACCTCTTCGCCGACGACGCCGACGTCGACTATCGAAACAGGCACACCGTGCGACCGCGCGAGCACCGAGACGGCAGCCACCCCACGCGCGATGCACGAGACCATCGCCCGTGTGATTTCACGCGGGTACGCACTGACTCCTTCTGCCACGACGCCGTGGTCCGCGGCGAAGATCACGAGCGCTATCCGCGGGTCGTCGGCAGCGGATGGGGCTCCACGGACGACGGCGTAGCGGGTCGCGAGATCTTCCAGCTTCCCGAGCGAGCCGGGCGGCTTGAGCAAACCATCTTGCCTCGCCCGCGCAGCGTCATGAATCGCAGGTGAAGGGAGCCACGAGAGTCGCGTCGTCATGGGCGACGCGATAGCACGGGCTTCGTCGAGCGAGGGAGACCACGACGCCGCGAACGGTTTGCTCCTCGACAGGTACGCGGCGGTCCTCGCGAGCCGTGGCCGACCGACGAAGCGGGCACTCGCGGCGACGGAACATCCCTTGCTGTTCCGCGCCATGACCATGTCGAACCACGATGACGACGACGGCGACGTGACACAAAGGCTCGCGCACCGTGACAAATTCAGCGCCTATGCCACCGATGCTCGAAATACGGCTCGTTTTCCGTCCTTTTACGCCGCCTGGGTCGCGACGAAGATGGGACCCCAGGCGGCTTGCCTTTCGGACCTGCCAGAGGCGCTGGACCCCACGCCGGTACCCGAGCGCCTCGCCGCGGAGACAGTCGCCGACGGCGACTTTGATTGGGAGGCCGATACCCTCGTTCGCACCGTGGACTGAGGCGTTCCCGACACCGCTCGACTCACGGCAAACGAACGAGGTCCCATGCCAAGCTCGGCGCCTCGAATCCAGGCCCCGACATCGTGTATCCGCGTGCGCCGGCGGGGCCAGTTCCACCTGCGACTCCGTCCGCGATGCCGTCCCCATTCGTGTCGAGGAGATCGGCCTCGAAACCCGAGAAGCCGTCCGCGAACGCGCCCGAGACCGCGAGCGGAATCGGTGGCACGTGGAGTCGTGTGCCGCTCACGACCGCCTTCGTCGTGAATCGAATCTGCTTCGACGGAAACGAAACTTCGATATCCGACGAGCCGCTCGGTCCTTTGTTTGCCACGATCGTCGCCGTGAGAGGCGCAACCGGCGTCCCCGGGGGCCCGAACGCTACCGGGGTGTAGGTCAGGGTATACCTACCATCGAGCGCGAGCGTCGCCACGGACGCCGTCCGGTACTCCGTGGTCGTCGACGTAGCGACGAGCCGACCGTCTTCCGCTTCGAGCCCCGCCTCGATGGTGAGCCGGAGCTTGCTCGCGGGTGGCAGACGGTCGACGGGGGCGAGCGTGACTCGGCGCCCCTCGACCGTCGCTTTGGCGAGCAGGCGACGCGCCGTACCGGCATCGTCCACCGCGAAGAGGCGAACCTTGTCGACATTTTCGTCATTCGCGTAGATTGGATACGAGAACGTGACGACAAGACTGCCATCGAGGGCCAAGGGGGCGCCCGGTTGCGGCGAGGCGCTCGTCGCGAAGAGCTCGCGGCTCGTCATCTCCGCGACATAGCGTTTCAGCGCTGCGAGCTCGGCGGTATCGAGTGACTCTTTCGCGAACGTGACCATCTGCTCTACCGCCGCGTCGAGCGTCTTCGCCGAGCCGTCGCGGAAGAAGACGCCTTGGCGGTACACGCCGACGAGGGCCGGGATATCGGCGACTTTGCCGTCACCGATGCTCTTGTCGATCCGGCGGCGCGACGTGCCGAGCGGCCCGGCGTGGCAGCCCGCACAGACACGTTCGAACACGGGATATCCCTTGCGCGCCTGGGGGGAGAGGCTACCGTCTCGTTCGGTGAGCGAATTGGCGCGCCCAGGCGGCATGATCGACGAGAGATACTCGGACAGTGCCGTCGCGTCTTCGGTCGACGGATCGTTGATCCCCACGTTGCCCGTCACCGTGACCGCGTAGTTGCGCACGCTGCTCAAGTATCCTTGCCACCCGAGCGGCCAGGTGGCTTCGAGGAGCACGTACGGTCGCGACGCGTAGCGGTGCGCCTGGATTGGACCCGCCTGCCAAACGAGCTTGTCGCTCGCGCCATCCACGTGGCAACTGTTGCACGACCAACGGTCGCCCGCGATCGCGAGCCCGGATCCCGGGGGCCCTGCCGGGAGGAACGCTCCCACCCCGGTGAAGAACCGCTGTCCGCGCGCTACGCTCGCTTGGCGCGGGTCGGCGGCGACCGGAACGGACCGACCGGTGTCGAGCTCGGTGAGCGCGAGCGACTGGTGGCCGAAGCCGTACGTCTTTCCATTTTGTGATCGGAACAAGCTACGCGGACGGCCGGCGACCGCGACTCGCTCACGCTCTTCCAGCGTATCGAGCGAGAACCGCACCGCCATATCGTTGGCCTCCGAGAGGACCCACACCGAGTCACCGACGATCAGCGGCGCGTGGAGCGACGCGACTCGTGCGTTTGCGAGCGAAGCGGGAGCGCCCGCTGGAGCTGCGGACAGGGTGACGTCTTTTGCACGTTGCTCGACGATCGCGGCGCCGGCGAGGTCGTAGACCACCATGTGGTGACGAAACGACCCGCCCGCCGGGTTCGCCAAAGACGCGCGTGGATCGTTCCGCAACGTCGCGACATAAAGCGCAGTCTCGTCTTCCGACAACGTGATCCCGCCGATGGTGGTCCCCACGTCCTCGACGCTGCGCGTGACGGCCGCTTTTTCGATATCGATCTCGACGAGGTCTCGACCGCCCTTTTCCTCGCCCGTGCGGCGACCCGCAACGAACGCGCGGCGGCCATCTTTGGTGATCGCGACGTAGGTGGGATCGATGCCTACCGGGATGCGCGCGCGTACCGTCTTGGTCTCGAGGTCGACGAGCGCGACGGCGCCGTCCGTCGGTAGCAGCGCGAGGGCCGTGCGGTCATCGGACGTTACGTCGACGTTCGAGACCTCGTCACCGACGTAGATGCTTCGAACGACACGACGAGCGCTCGTGTCGACCCACGACAGCGTATCTTCCCCCCGATTGGCGACGAGCACGGCGCCCTTCGACGGCACCGCGCGGACGGCGACGGGCCAAGCACCTACCGGCACGCGATCCGTCACGGACAGCGTCGCCTCGTCGACGCGGAGCAACTCCGGAGTGAGCGTCGAGACCACCCAGAGCGCGCCGTCGGCGGCCCGTTCGATCGCGCGCGTGGGGTAGTGATTGACGTTGTGGAAGGCGAGGGTGTCGGCCGCCACGACGCCGGCTTCGAAGCGACGCGACCCATCGGTGAACGTATATGTACCGGCGATGTGGGGCACGAAGAAGGAGCGGCCGTTCTCGACGAAGACCTGGTTCTCATTGCCGTTCGGGGCAGCCTCGAGGGCATAGCTCCCCGCCGGGAGCACGAGCGTTTGCCCCACCGGGTGGCGCGGGGCGCGCGTCAAGTCGAGAGTCGGGGGAGTAGGGGGAGTAGGGCTCACGGTCGCCGCGTCGGCTTCCGGCTTGCCCCCGGGAGTGGAGACCGCATCGTCGGTGCAGCTCACCGCAGCGATCATCATCGAGGCAAAACCGAGGGTGGGAACGAACAAGCCGTGTCGCATGTGCGCGCCTTTAGCAGCGATGCGCCCCCTTCGGCAGTGGCAAATAGCGCGCCTCGAAAAGGCCCTCTTCGGTCCTCGTCGCTTGTCGCAAGAATACCCACGATCAGGCAAGTGAGGCCTAAATCGTTCCTTCGCCTTCCTTCGTGCGAACGTAGTGCGAGCTGCTCAACGGATGCCGCGCGCCGCGCAGTTCGCCGGGTCGCGAATGTACGACCGCTGCGCGCTCGAGAGCGCCCAAAAGCCGGTCCGCTCGCCGACTTTGCACGCTCGGCTCTCCGGTGCGCCCACGTCGTAGATGCGATTCATGCCCAATCCGCATACGTCGGCCTCGGCGACGAACTGGCCACGAGCATTGCAGCCCACGTTGGAGATGCGGGCAGTGGTGACGGATCGGCGCGCGAAGCTCTGCGCGATGTTTTGGCATGCCGCGCCGGCGAGCCCACATCCCGTCGCGCACTGGGCGGCCGTATTGCCGAGCTTCACCGCCGTGATGCCAGCCGACGAAAGCCACACGCACACCGGCACGTGAGCGCCGCCGCTCGCGGGGGTCGTCGCCCAGCAGGCCACGGTCCCCACGAGCGCAGCTCCCGACGCCACCTTCGACACGGTGCACGCCAACTCCCCTGCGCGGAGCGCGTCGGACGACTCATCCGGCGCTTCGACGGCGGGAAAGTCGTCGCCGCCCAGCTCGGGTTCGAGCTCGGCGCTGCACCCCTGAGCGCACAATGCGACGACGAGGAGCGGCAACGCGGCGACCAACGTGTGCTTGAGCGACATCCCCGATCAACAGCACGTCCCGTGCCGCGTTCGGGGTCGCGTCGAGCGGCCGCACGCCCTCGCGAACGTGCGAGATTTCGCCATGATCGCGTCGCGCGCGGGCCAAAGCAACCCCACCCCGAGACCGGTTCGTTCCTCAGTGGTTCGGCGCGCGTGGAGGTCGACTCGTCGCCACACGACCGCGACCGCGAGAGACCATCGAGAGCACGTCTTCGAGCGGCTCGACGATCGTGACGGGTACTCCCAACGCGAGCGGCCGTATCTCGGGGAACGCTTCCGCCCCGGAAAGGAGCGCGATCGCGGCCGGTACACCGGTCTCCGTCGGCGTTTCGGCGTGGCGCAGCACTCCGTGAAGGAAGTGGAGCGCACCGCGAGCGTTGGGGGCGACCACGCGCAGCTCGACCGAGGCGAGCTCGAGCGACAGCAGACGACAGAGCACCTCGAGCGTAAACGGCGCGATTCCGGGCTCACCTCCCGCGAGCGCACGGCGGACAGCCTCGCCGAGCGCCGGGAAGACTACGGGTTTGGACAGAATCCCCACCGCGTTCGTGCGCTTGGCCCAAGCGACGAAGTCGGGTGCGGTCGTGGCGGTCAGCACGATGACCGGGAGAGGCCGACCGCGCCGCAGCACGCCCGCGAGGAGCCCTGTTCCACCAAGCGTCGGCATGGCCAAGTCCGTCACGAGGAGATCGATAGGCTGTGTCTCGAGGACCGCGAGCGCGAGCGCGCCGTTCGCCGCCGAATGAACCTCCACCTCCGGGAGCATCTCGCCGACCACGAGCGCCGCCGCCCGCCGAAAGAGGGCCGCGTCGTCGACGAGGAGGACGGACTTTTTTGCCATATGCGCCAAGCTACGCTTCGCGAGACCGAGGGGGTGGGAACTGCAATCGAAACGAGGTCCGTCCCCTCGACGTGGGCGTGCGTCGCTCGCTCCGCGCCGAGACTCGGGCCCCCATGTCGGCCGCCATTTTCTGGACGATCGAGAGCCCGAGGCCCGTCCCGGTCGGTTTCGTCGTGAAGAAAGGGTCGAAGACACGAAGGAGATCTTCGGGCTCTATCCCGGGTCCGTTGTCGACCACGTCGATGACGGTCGCGCCTTGGTCGAGGCGCTCGGCAGAGACGACGATCTCTTTCTCGTCCGCCTCCGGCTGGCTCGCGTGGGCACCGAGCGCGTTGTTCACGAGGTTCACCAACACCTGGAAGAGCGCGCGAGGATCCGCTGCGATTTCGTGCACCTGCGGCCCAATAGAGAGCCGGATATCGACGCCCTGCGCTCGCACGGAGAACCCGACCTTGGCCACGAAGTCCTCGAGGAACGCACGTACGTCTACGGGCTCGGGGCTCGCCACTTCGAGCGCGTTGAACGTGCGGAGCTTGTCCAAGAACTGCTCCAAGCGATGGAGCTCGGCGTCGACGAGGTCGACGAGCTCCCGCTGATGCGCCGGATCTCGCTCGCGGCGGAGGAGCTCGAGGCCCGCCCGCGCCGCTCCGAGTGGATTCGCCAGCTCGTGGCGGGCCCCGGCGAGCACCATCCCCAGGCTCTCCGACATGCTCTTCGCGTCCGCGATCGAGCGCAGCCTACGCTCCACAGTCACGTCACGCTGGAGTGCAAAGTACGAGACAAGCTCTCCCGTGGCATCGAACACTGGCGACACCGTCCATTGCATGACGAACGGCGTACCGTCTGCGCGATAGTTGATAGTCTCTCCGACGAAGCGCGTGCGCTCTCGGAGCGCGAGGCGAAGCCTATCGAGCTCGGTGCGCGACGTCGCCGGCCCCTGGAGGAAGCGCGGCGAGCGACCCATGATCGAAGCGACCGGCAGCCCCACCATCTCCGAGAACGCGGCGTTCGCGTAGACGATCCTCGGGCCTGGCTCGTCGAGCTCCGTGTCGGTCACGACGATCCCGAGCGGCCAACCGTCCATCGCCTCGAGCAGCGCCTCCGTCTCGCGTCGTAGCGCAGGCTGCTCGGTCCGCTCTCCGTTCGACGGCCCCACGATCCTCCCCATCGCCGAAGGGTAGCGGGTTCGGGCAACGAGTGAGCCGCATGTTTCGGGGAGGCGCTCCAAGCGAACACGGGCAGGAACGTTTTGTTCCTGAACCGGCTCGCGAGGGGCGTACTGCTGTCCTCGAGCGACTCGGCGTCGCCGGAGTCGTCAGAGGGAGAACGACGTTCGCGACGCTGTGCTGAGCCAAATGTCGCCGTCGACGCCGAGGACCCCGTTCGAGAAAGACGCGTAGCTGTAGCGGCGCGTCTTGCCCGAGTCGTAGTCGCCGCGGCACGCGCTGTATCCGCCGCCGACCCCACCGCACCATCGCCCGGCCGGATCGTTGACCACCCATTGCCCGGCGTTGTCGTCGTAACCGACGATCACCATGATATGGCCGACGCTCGTAAAGTTGCCATGAACGATGACCGGCCGCCCCGCGTCGATCTGCCGCTTGATCATGCTTCGCGAGCCAGCGCGTGTGTACTTCGAGCTCAACCCTTCGCTCCGCTGAATGCGTGAGAGCCCTTCGGGACATTGCCATGGCTTGTAAGCTCCACCGCAGTCACCTCCCCCGTCGTAGGCGCCACGTACCCCGTCTGGCGTCCGCGAGATGCCATAGAAGCGCAGCAGCATCGCCGTCGAAGTGTTCCCGCACGAGCCATTCGGGTTGACGCTCGCGTCGTCGTATTGATTGAGGTACGGGACGGCGAGGACCTTCCCGCGCCCAGGGACCACCGGGGAGGCCGACCAGCCCGAAAAATGGGCCTTGAAGAGGAAAACCTTCGCGCCTCCGCCGAACTTCCCTCCGCAACCGTGCGCCGACATCAAGAGCCCGGTCGTGTGCGCGCCGTCGGCGGTTGGCCCCTTCAACGTCACCTTGGCGCCTTTGGCAATTCGGCACTTGTCGACGGACGAGAGCGCAGAAGAGTCTGCCGCAGCGGACTTGATATAGGTATCCACTGTCGCGGTGACGACTTCGTTGCCGTTAGCGTCGCGAACTCCCTCCTCCGAGGTGGCGAGCTCGAGCTCGTCTTCACCTGTCTCCGCAGCGCACGCGGCGGTGGTAAACATGGCAGCGAGAACGACGAGGCGAGAGAGGGAGGTCGTGAGCGTCATGCGACCCGTTCTGCGAGGCCCGTGCCATCCCTGCTCTCCGATGAAT
>JAAFHV010000187.1 GCA_013297655.1 Myxococcales bacterium
CATGAAGAGGCGCCGGTTCACGGCCTGGCGCACCCCTTCCTTCTTTCCTCCGTACTCGTTCACGTCGACTGGGGGCAGGCCCGGCTTCTTGTCGCCTTCGGTGTCGCTCATTTGAAGAGCGTTTTACCACCTCGCGACGGCCACGAGGAGCGCTTCGTTCACGCAGGAAGTGCACGCTGCGAAGATCGTGCGGCGCTAGGCGCGGCGCGGGAGGTCGTGGGCGCGTGGACGCGTCGGCAGCGGGTTCGACTAAACCAAGAGCTCGATGGCGCCGCGGAGGAAATCGCGAGCGACGACGACGTCGTGCACCGCGTCCGGCCCGTCGGCGATCCGCGCCGCGCGGGCGTAGCGGTAGAAGAGGCCGAACGGCGCGTCCTCCGAGTATCCGAGGCTGCCGTGGAGCTGGATCGCGTCGTCGAGCACCTGGCAAAGCAAGTTCGCGACGTGGTTCTTCGCCATCGACGAGTACGGCTTCGCCTCCTTGTTCAGCCCCTTCTCGAGCAGCGTCGCGCAGTGCCACGTGACGAGGTTTCCCATGTGGATACGCGCCGCGTTGTCGGCGAACATCTTCTGCACGAGCTGGTGGTGCGCGAGCTCCTTCCCGAAGCTACGCCGCGTAACTGCCTGCATCTTGCACATATGCAGCACGCGGTCGGCGAGGCCGAGCCAACGCATGCAGTGGGTGAGGCGCGCGGGGACGAGGCGCGCCTGGGCGAGGGCGAACCCCTCCCCTACCCCGCCGAGCACGCTCTCCTTCGGGACACGCACCCCTTTGAACGTCACCTCGCCCTCGCGATGGGCGAGCAGCGGCGGCGCGAACACCGGGATATCTCGCACGTACTCCACTCCTGGCGCGTGGCGATCGACCACGAACATCGTCGCGCCGCGGCGGGGGTCGTCGCTCGTGCGCGCCATCACGATGAGGAACGAGGCGTCGAACGCGCCGGTGGAATACCACTTATGGCCGTCGATGACGAAGTCGTCACCATCTTCGGCTGCGGTGGTGCGGAGGTTGCCGGGGTCTGCCCCCGCGCCGGGCGCCGGCTCCGTCATGCAGAAGGCGCTCGTGGTCTCACCGCGCGCGAGAGGCGCAAAGTAACGCTCACGAATCGCCGGGCTCGCCACCTTGAGGAGCAGATCCATATTGCCCTGATCGGGGGCGTCACAATTGAAGAGATGGGCGCCGAGGAGCGAACGCCCCATCTCGCGGAAGAGCGCGCACATCCCGAGGATGCCGAGGCCCATGCCCCCGTGCTCCTTCGGGAGATGCGGCACGAAGAGCCCCTCCTTTTTCACCTCCTCACGAAGGGCGGCGAGCTCCTTCTTCTCCCCCCGGAGCGCGCCGTCGAAGAGCTCCTTTTCGCGCGGGATAACACGCTCTTCCATGAAGGTGCGGACACGGGTACGGAGCTCTTTCAGCTCCGGAGAAAGTTCGAAATCCATAGGGCCTCGTCTGCCTCGCAAATCGGGTGTCGTAGAGAGTTGCTGGAACGTACCGTCCGCAAACAGGAAAGCTCGTTAGCCGACGTCGGAGCCGGTGTCGAACCGGGGGCTGTTCACGCGGAGCTTGGCGACGAGGGTCTTCTTGAGCTCGTCGCGAATGGCCACGAGCGCGGCGGGGTCGGTATCGCGGCTGCGAATCCTCTCCCCGAGGCGCTCTTCGAGGAGCACCACCCGCCTCTTCTTTTCGACGATCGTGGCCGGGACCGGGGAGGTGTCGCTGGTGAGGGCGCGGAGCCGGGCGAGCTCGGCGTTCACGTCGGCCTCTTCGTCGGTCGATTCCATCGCGGCGGTGAAGGCCAAATGCGCGCCGACCAAGACGCGGAACGCGGCGCGTGGATCTTTCACCAGCGGGCGCACCTCACGATCGAGGAACTTCGCGAGGCCGAGCAGGATGGCCTCTCTCTCCGGGGCGTCTTGCATCGTCAGACCGATCCTTTCTCGACGAGGCGAATCGCCTCCCACTCCATCTCCGAGGCACGGCGGCCGATCGCGAGGAGCTCGAGATCTTCCTCCCCCCCGTGGGTATAGCGCTCGCCCTGGCACGCCGCGCCGAGCGCCCACGACACGTTGCCGAGGATTTCCCAGTAGTGGACCTTCACGAGGTCTACCTCGCGCCCGCTCGCCTCGCGATACGCTTCGTAGAACGGCTCCCGCTTCGAGAACCCCCCGATCGGAAGCGCGAGCTGCCCGAAGCGCCAGTCGCGGACCGATATCCACGTGAGGTCCTCGTAGGGTGAGCCATAGTGCGAAAATTCCCAGTCCAGGAGGCACGAGAGCCCATCTGGCACGACCAGGAAGTTGCCAGTCCTGAAGTCGCCATGAACGAGCACGCGCTCCTCGTCGTCCTTCGGCGCGTTCTCCTCGAGCCATCGAAAGAGCCACTCGAGCGCGGGCCGCACGCGGGACAGGCCGTCGAGGTGGGTGCGCATCGTCGCGAGGCGAAACTCAGCGGGCGATTTGTCCGTGTAGTCTGCACGCGGAAACAGGTCTGGCGCCGCCTGCGGGCGGACGGAGTGCACCTTCGCGATCTCGCGCCCCAGCTCTGCGGCGAGGCCCTCGCGCGCCTTGGAGAGCTCCGGGCCTTTCACGATCTTTCGCCCGATCGCCTCGCCAGCGAAGAACGGCAAGAGGTACGCGGACGTCTTCGGGGCGAAGAGCTCGGGCAAGAGCGCGTGCGGCTTCGGGGTCATGACCCCGTGCTCGGCGGCGGTTCGCATGACCTCGTACTCACGCGCGCGATCGATGCTTCCCGGGAGCGACGTGCGCGCGTCGGAGCGGAGGACCCACCGCGACTCGACGCCGCTCGCCGAACGGGCCTCGACCACGAAGTTGTCTTGGCAGGCTCCTCCCGCGAGGCGCTCCACACGGGTGATCTCGCCGCCCACCGCTTCGCGGACACGAACGGCGGCTTCGGGGCCCAGCGTGCTCATCGCGCTCGCCCCCGGCTGGGTCGTTTCTTCATGCGGGGAGGACGATATCGGCTTTTTTCCCAGCCGCCGACGTCACACGACGCAAAAGGTGGGAGAAGATGCGCGCGGTCCGTTTCGCAAGAAGGTGGAAGAATCCCGGGTTTGAGGGGAAACTACGGGGGCATGGACAAGCGGCAGCCAAACCCGAACTCGACGATCCAGCTCGACGCGATCGTCTTGGACGACGAGGACGCGGACGCCGCGCTCGTAGAGTCGACACGGCCGGGGCCCCCGCCGTTGCCGCCGAGCGAGCTCGCGTCGAAATCGAGCGCGCCGAGCGCGGCCCCGAGCCGCGGCTCGGCGGCGCCGCCACCCGCGAACGCGCGCCCGGCGTGGGTCGCCCCCGTCGCGCTGGTGGTCGGCCTCGGCGTCGCGATCTTCGCTGGCGTGAAGGTGGGCTCTTCGTTGCATGATGCACGCGCCGCGAAGGAGGCCGCCAACGCGCCGCCTGCGCCTGCCCCTTCGGTCGCCGCCCCACCTCCTGCCGCCAACTCGGCGAGCGCCGCCCCGGTGATCGCGGTCCCGGTCGTGGAGATGGACGACAAGCCGCCGCCGCACTGACCGAGAGCGGTGCGCGTGCGCGTGCGGGACAGCACATGGTTCCCTTCTTTGCGGCCGCGCCTTAAGGTGCGCGGCCATGGATGAGAGCGGGTTCCAAGCGTTCCGTCAGGTGCCGAAGACGGGTGTGATCTACGTCACGAGCGAGGCCACGAAGCGCGGGTTTTCGCCCCAAAGCGCGGACTGGTGCAACCTCGGCCAGGGCCAGCCCGAGACCGGCGAGCTGCCCGGCTCGCCGAAGCGGATCGACACC
Organism: Myxococcales bacterium; assembly: GCA_013297655.1. Classification (GTDB taxonomy): domain Bacteria; phylum Myxococcota_A; class Polyangia; order Polyangiales; family Polyangiaceae; genus JAAFHV01. Next base: position 3,784 of record JAAFHV010000187.1, read on the forward strand.
GTCGCGATCCACATGGACGACCAGGAGTACGCCCCCGTCGCCGGCTTGTGGGAGCTCCGCGAGGCGATCGCGAGCCTCTACAACAGCCTCTATCGCAAGGGCCACGGCTCGAAGTACTCCGCCGAGAACGTGTGCATCTCGGGGGGCGGTCGCGCCGCCCTCACGCGCGCGGCGGCGAGCCTAGGTCACATCAACCTCGGCCATTTTTTGCCGGACTACACCGCGTACGAAGAGCTCCTCGACATCTTCCACGCGTTCACCGCGATCCCGATTTTGCTCGAGGGCGATCGTGGCTATAGCTTCACGTCCGACGATTTGCGGCGCGAGGTGCTGGGGCGTGGCCTCTCCGCGGTGTTGCTCTCCAACCCATGCAACCCCACCGGGAAGCTCATCGGGGGCGACGAGCTCGCGCGCTGGGTGTCGTGCGCACGAGAGCTCGACTGCACGCTCCTCCTCGACGAATTCTATTCACACTACATCTATCGCGGTCGCCCCGGGCAGCTCCCGATCGAGAGCGCAGCGCGCTACGTGGAGGATGTCGACAAGGACCCCGTCGTCGTGTTCGACGGCTTCACGAAGAACTGGCGCTACCCGGGCTGGCGCATCACCTGGGCGCTCGGCCCGAAGAGCGTGATGGAGAGCTTCGCGAGCGCGGGATCGTTCCTCGATGGCGGCGGCTCGAAGCCCCTCCAGCGCGCGGCGGTGCCCCTCCTCGCCGAAGATCACGTCATCGCCGAGACGATGGCGATCCAAGAGGCTTTCCGCAAAAAGCGCGACATCTTGCTCTCGCGCCTCGAGCGCATCGGCGTTCGCTTCGATCGCGCTCCGGACGGCACGTTCTACGCGTGGGGCAACGTCTCGCAGCTCCCGCCTTCGATCGCGGAGGGCATGAGCTTCTTCCGCGCCGCGCTCGACGAGAAGGTCATTTGCGTGCCCGGCGAGTTCTTCGACGTGAACCCCGGCAAGCGCCGCTCGGGCCGCGTCTCGCGCTTCCGCGACTACGTGCGCTTCTCCTTCGGCCCCTCGCTCGACACCTTGGACCGCGCGATGAACCGCATCGAGAGCCTCGTCGCCCGCTCGACGTAAGCGTAACGCGAGGCGAGAGCGGCTCGGGATAGGTGCCTGACGGTACCTACTGCCCGAGCTGCTTTTTGCAGAGCGCGATGCACATCTTGTCCTTCTGCGACGTGCATATCTCCAGGAGCAATTTGGTCTCTTCTGCCGGCGCGTTGCCGTCGATGACCCGCGGCTCCAAGATCGCGCGCGCTTCCTTGTCGCGCTTCTTGAGGTGCATATCGCGCGCCTTCGAGAAGGGTGTCTCGGAAGGGTGCTCGGTGGCGGCCGCCGGCCCGTTCGAGGAGGTGCCAGGGGCTCCGGGCGGCGCTCCCGCGTCGAAAACGATCTTGCGTCCGAGCCTCGCGGCGCAGCTTTGCACGCAGACGCCGTCGCGCTGGGCCTTGCAGATGTCGAGGAGGAGCTCCTGCTCTTCCTTCGTGCCCGCGTCGCTGAGCGCGTGCTTCTCGATGAGCAGGCGCGCGACCCAGTTCTGACCGAGGTCGTGGTAGTCCTTGGCCTGTTGGAAGGGCGTTTTGTCGCTCGGATCGACCCCCGCGTCGCTGAAGGCGCTCACCGGCTGCGCCACCACGAGCTGCGGCCCAGCAGAGTTGAGCGGCGGCCCAGTGAGGGTCACGGTGCCCGGCACGTCCGACGGACTCGGCGGGGTCGGGTCGGAGGAGCCGCACGTCGAAGGCAGCGCGAAGAGCCCCATGGCCCCTAAAAATAGGTACTTCACGGCTTCTTGATCCAAAGCTCGACGTTGCGATCCTCGGCGACGCCGGCGCCTCCCGGCGGGGTCCACCCCGACTGCACGTCCACGATCCCACGCTTGCGACCCTCGTTCGCGACGTCGTCGCCGTCGACCACCATGTCGACGCACGTGCCGCGCAGCATGAGCCACCCGTTGTCTTGATCGAAGATCTCTACCGTACGGAATTGATGGGGGAAATCGGCGATCGAGGAGGTCATGACCTCCCAGTATCCGCGGCCTCCCGGCGTCTTGATCTCGCGAACGCGGTTGGCGTGGGTGTGGCCCACCATGCTGAAGACGACGTTCGGATAGCCCGCGAGGAACGTGGCCCAGTCTTCCGGGAGCACCGGATCGGGCGCGTCGGTGCCGAACGTTCCGCCGTTCTTGGTGAGGCTCGACTGCGCGTGGTGCGAGGCGAGCACGACGAGCTTGTTCTCGGCCTTCGCCTTGTCGAGCGCAGGCTTGATGACCCGATCGATCTCGGAGCGACGGAGGAGACCATCGGAGCCGCCGGAGTCTGCCGCGGTGTCGATGACCAAGAAGCGGAGCGAGGTGCCCTCCACGTCGAACGTGTAGGTCGCGCGCCCCGACTCTTTCTCCGCCGCGCCGATGCCGTGGCCGTCCTTGTCGGCCGCGACCCTACTCATCAATGCCTTACGATCGAGGAGCGCGCGTTTCTCGTCCGCGACGACGTCGTCACGACTGACCGCGCCGTTCAACCCGTCGTTGTAGTGCCTAGTGCCCGAGCTCGACGATACGCCGAGAACCTCGCGCTTCTTTACGTCGCCGACGCCCAAATTGCCCTGCACGAGCACGTCGTGATTGCCAGTTACCCACTTCCACGGCATCACCAGACCATCGGCCTTGAAGGGGTCCTTGCCGTCGTTGTTGGCGCCCTTTACCGGGTCGTCGTCGTCACCGGAGTCGCACTCGAGCCGGTCGCTGCCGGACAGCACGCCGAGCACCCAGTCGACCTCGTTCGTCTGCGCGCTGTCGGCGTTGTCACCGCCGAGGAGCGTGAAGTTGAACGGGTCCTTTTTGTGGAGCGCGTTGATGGTGCGAACCGAAGCGTTCGCCATGCGGCAGAGGTACGCGTCTTGGGGCCGGAGGGCCGCGTCGGTGAGCTCGGGGGCGTCGAAGTTGCCGAGGCGGGTGGGAGACTCGTCGTCGTTGATTTGAAAATCGGGGATGTGCGCGAACCGAACCAACCGCTTCGCGTTCGGACCTGCCGCGGGGGGGGTCTCCTCGCCGATTTTTTTGACGGTGTAGCTCTCGCCCTTGCCCTCGACGAGGGTGCCGAAACCCTGGTCGTAATAGCTTTGGATCGACTCCGGCAGCGACGGGTTCGGACCGGCGGACGACTTCTGCGGCGGACGACCGAGAGAATACGTACGCTCGACCGTGGTCTTCACGTCACCGAGCGGCGCGAGGGGAACGACCGGGGTGGGCTCCGGCTTGACGGCGGTGGGATCGGGACCGTCGACCTCGGACGAACAGGCTGCGACGAAGAAACCCAAGCAAAGGACGATGGCTCGTTTCACGATCCCTCCTCTGCGAGATTCTACACGCGCGAAGCGACTTGTGGCGAGCCGAGCGAGGAAAACGCCGTGTCGGCTTCCTCCCGCACGCGGGCTCAGCGGTAGGTAGCGAACCCTCGCGCGCCATAGATCGCACGACCGGCGAGCTCGCGGATCATCTCCGTCGACCGCGCGAGGTTCTCCACCCGCGGGAGCCACGACGAAGGAAACGCCGACGGCTCGTAGGAGCGAAAGTCGACCGCGTACGGCTCGGGCTCTGCGCCGACCGCGCGAAAGCACCCGAGCGCCCTCACCATGTGCGTCGCGCTCGTCACGAGGAGCAGCGACCGGTACCCGCGCTCCTGCGCGATCTTCATCGTAAACACCGCATTTTCTCGTGTATTGAGCGATTTATCCTCCAGCACGAGGCGCGACCGTTCGATGCCCCAGTCGGCGAGCTGGTCGGCCAGCACGTTCGCCTCCACGGTGCCAGGGCGTGCGCTCGGCGAGCTTCCGGAGACGATCACGTCGCGCGCCACTTCCGCGCGGAGCAGGTCGTAGGTCGCCAAGAGGCGCTCCACGTTCCCGTTGTACGCGCGCTGCCCGCTCGAGAACATCGCGCGGTCCTCCAGCACACCTCCCAGCAAAATGACCGCGTCGTAGTGCTTTCCCGCGGTGTCCCCGCGCACCGTGGCGCCTTCGCACGCCCGGGTGAGGCGATTCGCGACCGTATCGAGGGAGAACACCACGACGATCGTGGCGCCTGCGATCGCGAACGCCCTTCGTCTGGCGTGTCCACGCGGAGACGATGATCGCGCCGCTTTCCGGAGCGGGGCCGCGAGCAACAAGAGCGCGAAGCCCCACGAATAAGGGCTCAGGAGCACGTCCAAGATCTTCGAGAAAAAGAAGAACATCGAATTTTGACGGGTTTTTGCACGACCAGCGCCGGAAAGGAATCCTCGGCGCGCGGGCTCGGTTTCCGCCATCACGAGCTGCCCAATTCGTCGCGCACGCCTTACGGTGGGCGTGTCCGTGTCGCAAAAGCCCCCCAAAGTCCTCGCCGCCGAAGTGGCGGCCCGCACCCTCGAGAAGGCCCTCGCCAGCGCCAGCGCAGCGAGCCCGGGCGCGAGCGCGGGGACCGGTCCGTTCACCGTCGCCGACGCCGCGACGAAGAGCGGCCTCCCGTTGGACGACGCGGAGCGTGGGCTCACCCACCTCGTCCACGAGTACCGCGGCCACCTCCGCGTAAGCGACGACGGCGATCTGCTCCACCTCTTCCCGACCGGGTTCACCAAGCCTTGGGAAACGCGCGACGCCATCACGTCCGCGCTCGCGGCGCTCATGAAGGGCGTCTCGGGCGCGGCGCGCTTTCTGGTCCGCGCCTGGCTCACGATCGCGATCCTGGGGTACGTGGGAATTTTCCTCGCGCTCCTCATCGGCCTCACCCTCGCGCGGCAAGGAAACGATCGCGACGGGATCCCCTTCGGCTCGATCCTCGGCGCCGTGTTCCGTGTGCTCGCCGACGCCCTCTTTTGGACGTTCCACCCGTTCTCGCCGCTCGCGATCGATCCGTATTACGGCGGGCGCACGTTTCGGCCTACGCCAGTCGCCGAGCGCGACAAGGTCCCCTTCTACGAAAAAGTGAACCGGTTCGTCTTTGGGCCCACGCCCCCGGAGGAAGACGCGCTCGCCACCGAGCGCCTCATTCTGGCCGAGATCCGCGCGGGCAAGGGCCGGATCGGGGTCGCCGACGTGATGCGTGTCACCGGCCTCTCGCGCTTCGAGGCCGACCAGCGCATGGCGCGCCTGATGCTCGACTACGACGGCGACGTGCACGTCACCGACAGCGGCGCGATCGTCTACCGCTTCGCTGCGATCCGAAAGACGGCCGAGAGCACCACGCCGCCGCGCCCGGCCACCCCCGCGTGGACACGCGCGAAGGAGCTCGCGCCGCTCACCGGGAACGGCACCGGCACCAACATCCTCGTCGCGGCGCTGAACGGGTTCAACCTGCTCATGGCGACCTTCGCGCTCAGCACGAACCTCACCCTCGCGCGCGTCGCGAACCTGTTCATGATCGCGCGCCACCCCGACCTCGACATCGCACCGCTCGGCTACGACGGAGTGCCGCTCGTGCTCGGCCTCGTGCCGCTCGTCTTCTCGCTCGTGCTCTTCGCGCTCCCGATCGGCCGCGCGATCCTACGACCGCAGCAAGAGCGCGCCGTCGCGAAGGAGAAAGGCCGCCTCGCCGTGCTCCGTGAGGCGCTCGCCCACGCGAAAAATCGCACCACCGCCGCAGAGGACGCCCTCCGCGCCGCTTATGCCCGCGCCGCAGGGCACGCTCCCTCGGACGCCGATCTGACCGCCGCGGTGGTGTCGTTCGGCGGCGACGTCGACCTCGACGCGGCAGAGCACCCGAAGACCCGCGTCGCCCCCGGAGTCGAAGGCTCCCCCGTGAAGTACCGGTTCGTCGATCTCGAGGCCGAAGCGGAGGCCCTCGAAGACGAGCGCGCCCTCGCACCCGAGGCCGAGGCGAAGGTCGCCCCGATCGTGTTCAGCTCCGAGCACTGAGCGAATCGAAGGCTATTTCCAGGCGCGATCGGCGTGGATCGATCGTCCCTTCGCGCGCGGGGTTTGTTAGCGTGGGCGTCATGCACGAGCGCCCCGTCACCGTCTCCGCCACGAAAGCCTCCAAGCTGGAGAACACGATCACGTGCGCCTCGCACACCCTCGTCGCGGACGAGCCGGAGGCGGCAGGTGGCACCGATCACGGGCTCATGCCGTTCGAGCTCCTCGCGTCCGCGCTCGGCGCGTGCACGAGCATGACGGTGCGCCTCTACGCCGACCGAAAGGGCTACGCGCTCGAGAGCACGCAGGTGGCCCTCATTCAGTCCGTCGAAGGCACCGAGCGCACGATCGAACGGGTGATCACGCTCGTCGGCGCGCTCGACACCGAGGCGCGCCAAAAGCTCCTCGACATCGCGAACAAGTGCCCCGTGCACCGCGCGCTCGAGGGGTCCAAGGTCAAGGTCACGACCCGCCTCGCCGAATGACCGGCGGGCACCCCGCTCGCCCCAAGACACGTCGGGGCCGCTGACCATGGTCAGTCGCGGCGGCTCTTCGCCCTACCCGGGGGGGTCTTTTTTGGCGTCTTGGCGCGCGGCGCGGGGCCGTCTGCTTTGGTGAAGAGGCCCTTCGCGAGAAGCTCGAGGAGGTCGCGAAGCGAGGCGATCGCTCCATCGGTCGAGGTGAAGCCCTGGAGCCACGCGGAGAGCGCACCGAAGTAGAGCGCGAAGGCCGCTTGTGCCGCGAGGAGCGAGGCCACGTCGCGCCGCACCTCGCCGCGGGCCTTGGCCTTCTCGACGAGCGACGCGAGCACGCCGAGGAAACGCATCGTGACCTCGAGCGCGTACGACGAGTGCATTCCATCGAGCGACGGGGCCATCGTCACGGAGAGGAACGCCTCCGATACCCTACGATTTTCGCCATAGAACGTGAGGAACCGCGCGAAGAGCGCGAGCCACTCGTCGACGAGCGGGCCGTCCCCGACCTCGGTCGCGCCCTTGTCTGCGAGGCGCTCGAGCTCCACGTAGACGACCGACCGCAAGAGGTCGGCTTTGTCCGACGCGTGCACGAACACCGTGCCCGCCGCCACCCCCGCCCGCTCCGCGATCGCCTTCGTGGTCGTCGCGTCGTAGCCCACCTCGGCGAAGAGCTCCCACGCCGCTCGCCGTACGCGGTCCCGCGTCTCGTCTTTTCCCTTCTGCCGGCTCATCTTCCGCGACCTTAGCAAACCGGGGCGCCCGAGACGGCGGAATAGATGACCATGGTCATTGACTACAGTCATCCAAACCCTAAGCTCCGAGCAGGATGGAGGACGTGATGACGACCAACACGACGCTCGGGCAGGCGGTGAAGCAGTACTTTCGCGAGAACGGATTCGGGGAGGACGGCGGGTACGACGACGCTTGGGTCGACTTCGAGCTCGGGCCGATCCCGATGCCCTTTCCGAACACGGAGGGCAGGAAGCGCGCGGTCCGCTTCCACGACCTTCATCACATCCTCACCGGCTACAAGACCGACACGCTCGGCGAGTTCGAGATCTCGGCGTGGGAGCTCGGGGCGGGCTGCAAAGGGTTCCCCACCGCGCTCGTCATCAACGCGGGCGGCATGGCGTCTGGCTTGCTCATGGCGCCGAAGCGCACGTTCCGCGCGTTCATGCGTGGTCGCGCCTCGCGCTCGCTCTACGGGGAGACCTACGAGGAGGTGGTCTGTGAGACGGTCGAAGAGGCCCGCGCGAAGCGGATCGTCGAGACGGGCGAGGTCACCTTCGAGAACGTGCTGCGCTTCGTGGGGTTCGGGCTCTTCGGGCTCACCTTCGGGACCGCGCTCCTCGTGCTCCTCTTGCCGCTCGTCCCGATCGGGATCGTGAACGTGATCCGCATGCGACGCGCGAAGGCAGCCGCAGCCGCCGCGTCAGGCAAGGTCGCGTTGGGGTGAGGCGTTGGCTCCCCGGATCAATCGCTCGCCGCGGCGTCGCGGGGCGGAGGCACGGTAGGATCGCAGCTTTTTCGCGGCATTCCGGCAGAAATCCAGGCCCGCAGCGCCTCGACTTCTTCTCGCGGAACACGCTCGCGCGGGGGCGGTGGCATGAACGAACGCTCGGCGGTCATCTTCGCGAGGGCCACCTCCGCGAGCGGCTTTCCGTTCACGTCGGGGTAGGGCGCGGACAAATCTTGCTGCGTCCCGAGGCGAGGGAGATCGAGCTGCCCGTCGTGGCACTCGAGGCACCGCTTCGCGAGCACGAGCGCGACCTCGCACGGTACCCCTCGTTGTTCGAGCGGCGGGAGCGGAGGCGGGACGCTGGTGTCTCGCGCGCTGCTCGTCGAGGCGTCCCACGTGGTTCCCGCGTCGTCGTTGCTCGTGCCGGGATCGGACGAGCACGCGAACGCGACGACGCACGTGCCGACGAGACCGACCGAAACCAAGAGCACCCGGCGCAAAAAGATGAACGATTCCAACGACCCGATCGTGCAACGCGGACGCGACGACAGCAAGGCCTGCGACGTAACATGCACGCAATCGTGACGAAGGAGCAGAGCGCCTAAATCGCCGCGCTCCGACGCAGGCAAAACGTCGGCACCGACGAGCCGCGTACGATGGGCTCGCCCACCGCCCGAAACCCGAACCGCTCGTAGATCGCGACGTTCTCCGGGCGTGTCGTCTCGAGGTGCACGATCCACCCTTTTTGGTCGGCGCGGGCGAGGAGCGCGTCGAGGAGCGCGCGCCCGTTGCCGCGACCCCGTGAAGCGCGGTCGACGGCGAAGAGCTCCACCACCACGTGCGCGACGTCGCGCGGTCGCCGCGCCTTGATCTCGTCCCAAATTTTCGAGCCTAGGTACGCGCGACGCGGGCTACGGAGCGCGCGACCGAGGATCGACGTAGCCCCGCGCGTGGGCATGTTCGATGGGGGCAGCTCCGGCTCGTGCCACGCGAGCACCGCCGTGGCTCTCCCCGATTCGCGCGCGCGCACCAGGTGCACCGCGCAGCCCGCGAGCGCGAACGAGAGCAGCCCCGCGAGCACGGCTGGCCGCTTCGCCTCGTTCGGCTCGAACCACACGTAAAACGGATCGTCGTGAAACACCTCGACGAGCAGCGCGAGCGCATCTTCGAGGTCGTCGCGAGAGGGTGCGTTCTCGAGATCAGCAGGGCTCATCGCGGAGCTAGCGTCGCACGAATTTCACCGTCGGCCGCGAGCTCCGGGGCGCCCACCTGCGTTCTCGTGCAACCACGCGACCTACCACGAATTTTCGTCACGCAAGTGCCGCTCACGGCGACTCGAACGCGCGGCACTCGGGGTAAGGAGCGAGCTTGCCGTCGACGAAACAATCGGACCGTCGGAGCGCGGCGGGTTTCGACGGTGGGCTCGCCGGTGCCGTGATCGGTGCCGGCGCCGAGCGGTGCCCCGGAGCCGCGCGAGGCACGCCCGCGAGGTCCACGCGCACGAGCGCGGGTGACCCGGCGCCGAGCTCGATCGAGCGCGACACGAAGCCCGCACGCGTAACGACGAGCGTCTCCGGCATGTTCTTCGGCTCGTAGGAGGCGACCCCCTCGCGCATCGCCAGCGTGTGCCCATCCGGGGTGCGCACCTCCGCGTCGGCGGGGCTCACCGCGATGGCGATGGAAATCGTGTTCGCGTTCGTGTTCGCGTTCGCCGATCGCTCGACGAGGGGCGCGGGGCCGAGCGGGCTCGAGGGGACCATCGTCAATCCACTCGAATTTCCTGGGGAAGTTGCGGCTCCGCGCCCGCGAAGCACCGTCGCGCCGATCGCAACCAACCCGATCGCGAGCCCGACGCCGACCGCGATTCCCAAGAACGGAGAGCGCTCTTTGCGCGCGGGTGGGTTCGCCGCGGGCGCGAAGTAATCCGCCGGACGATCGTAGGCAGATGGACGTGCCTTCATCTCGGCTTCTGCCAAAGGCGCGATGCCGCCCTCGAGTCGCTCCAGATCGGCGGCGAGGTCGCGCATGCTCGCGTATCTGCCTGCCGCTTTTTTGGTCAGACACTTTTGCACGATCGCCTCCATCCCCGCCGAGACGGGTCGAGGCGCCAATTCGCGAACGGAAGGCGGGGGTTTGTAGAGGTGGTGCGACAAGATCGCGGTGTGGGGCCCTTGGTCGAACGGGACGCGCCCGGCGAGCATCTCGAACATCATGATCCCGAGCCCGTACACATCGGACCGACCATCGACAGCGAGGCCCGCGCACTGCTCCGGCGCCATGTAGTGCGGAGTGCCGAATACCGTTCCTACTTTGGTGAGCTTCGTGCTCCGATTTTCGAGCTTGGCGATCCCGAAGTCCAAAATCTTCACGAAATCGAACGCGGTCGAAGTGGCGACGATTTGTACGTTGTCGGGCTTGAGATCGCGATGAACGATGCCCTTTTCGTGCGCGACGGCGAGGCCGGCGGCCATTTGTTTCGCGACCGAGACGACGCGCCCCTCGGGCAGCACGCGCGCCTCGTCGAGCACCTTCGCGAGGCTCCGCCCTTCGAGGAGCTCCATGACGATGTAAGGCGTGCCATCGCCCGCGATGCTCCCGAAATCGAGGACTTGGACGATATGCGGCGAGCCGATGCTGGAGGCTGCCTGCGCCTCGTTGAAGAAGCGATCGACCACGAGCTCGTCCTCCGCGAGCTCGATTTTGAGGATTTTTAGCGCGACGCACTTGGAGGCGAATTTGAGGTCGCGCGCGACGTAGACGACCCCCATCCCGCCTTCGCCGAGGGCGCGCTCCACTTTGTAGCGGCCATCGACCGTGGTCCCGAGGTGGGGGTAGAGCCGTGACGCGCGCCGCGGAGGGGGCCCTTCGTCGGAGGCGAACGTCGTGACGGTGCCACCGTCCGGGATCGTCCGCATCGCGTGGCTACTCGCACCGGGAGAGGAACTGTGGGCGCGCCATCGCGCAGGTGCCGGAGGCGCACTGATCGTGGCGGACGCAAAGGGCGAGCTCGTCCTTCTCGCACGACGCGGCACGGCAGGTGGACGACTCGACCTCGCGCCGCTGGGCGAAGAGCCTTCCGCAGCAAACCGAGCCGCGAGCGCAATCGCTCGGATCGTCGCACGCGAGCTTCAATGGCCGCGGACACGCAGCCTCGCAGGTGGAAAGCTCCCAGGTCTCGGAGCCGCAACACGCCTCGCCAGCTTTGGTGCAGGCCTCCCCGTTCTCGCCGCACGCGACGCGAGGCTTTGGCTCTTCGCTGCTCGGGAACGATTGAGTCCGAGAGAGCCCCGCGTCCGCAGACGCGTCGAGGGCCGCGGTCGGCGAGACGGGAGGATCTTGCCGCGCGGCGGTCGCGTCGTCGGCGGGCCGTGTCGCGCTCGCGTCGACTTCGGTGCCCGAGAAGCCTCCGCAGGCGACCAGCGACACCGCGACCACGAGCACGAGGCGCGCTCCACGACCCGAGCCCAAGGCCCCTCGGCCCCACCCGCCGAACGCCCCCGAGAGCCTTCCCACGACCATATACATGCATATACACTGATCTGGTTCGCTCGCAAATCCAGCGGCGAACGAGGCCCGGGAGGACGCGCGATGCAACGCGAAAAGCTCGAACGATTTCGTAGGCCGAGGCGCGGGTGGCGCGCCCTCGTCGCCGTGAGCGCGACGCTGATCGCCGCGAGCCTCGCCCCCTCCGTCGCCTTCGCACAGCCGTCGCTGCCGCCTCCTACCTGCACCGCGACAGAGAACGAGACCGCGTCGCGCGAGAGCTTCATGGCCGGAAAGCGGGCGTACGACGTGGGCGACTACGACAAGGCCATTTCGCTCTATCTCGAGGCGTACTCGAAAGACTGCAAGCGACACGGCATTTTGACGATCCTCTCCGGCGCCTACGAAAAAACGGGCGACACGGAGAGCGCGTTATTTACGCTCCGCGCCTATCTCGAACGGTCGCCCACCGCCGACGACCGCGACGCCATCGCCGAGAAGATTGGCAATCTCGAAAGACGGATGGCCGCTCGCCGTGTCGTTGCGCCGGCGGCAGCTACCAGTCCTGCGCGAGAGCCGGCTCGCGTCGCGGTCGCGATCTCGCCAGAGCTCGAGGTGCGCAAACACACCGTCGCGCCTTGGGTGCTCGTCGGCGTCGGCGGCGTGGCGGTCGTCGTCGGCGCGATCGTGCTGCCCGTCGGCCTCGCGAGCAACGACGGGGTCGCAGCGACGGACGACAGGGGAAATCCCTTGTTCGCCGGGGGTGAGCCGGTGATGCAGCGGTGCGGGACGTTTGGCGGGGAGTGCCGCGCGTACGTGGCGGGCACCGCGACGGACGACCCGCGCTATGCCGTTCCCGACCGCGCCGCCCGCGAGCGGACGCACCCCGCGACCCAAGCTGCGCTCGCGGCGCGGGACACGGCGATCACCGGCCTCGTGATGGGCGGGGTGGGGCTCTTCGCGCTCTCGGTGGGGCTCGTGTGGCACTACACCGAGCCGACGGGCCTCTTCGCGAAGAAGGCGGCGAACGCGCTCACCACCGTGCACCCGATCGTAGGATCGGGGGTGGTGGGAGCGGGACTCGGCACGACGTTCTGACCCGACTTCGCCTCGGCGAGCCTTCGCACGCATCCCCTATTCAATCTTGATGGGGCACGGGGAGCTCGAAGCTGACGCCCCAGTTGTAAAGGGGGAGTCCGCCAGTGACGCTCGGCGACGGATCCGAGTCGCGGAGATTGCCACGTACGCCGGTGGTCCGACCGGGGCAGCCGGGTCGACCGGTGCCGTTGTGGTCGTAATAGTTGGCATACTCGAGTCGCTGGTTCGCGCCGACGGGGGTAGCGGCCAACGTGATGGTGACCGTGTCGGGAGCGCTGACGACGACGCTTTGGATCGCCTGCGCGGTGCCACTCGCGACCTTGGCGCTCCCGCCGACGAGGTAACGAAAGCCGAAGTTACCGGGGTTCGTGACGTTGGCCGTGTCGAGCACGAGCGGCGGCACGGGGACGTGGAACTTCACGGTGACCACGTTCGCGGCGCGCGTGACCGACATCGGGCCCACGGGCTCCCACTTTTGGCCTTCGAACACCCACTTTGCGTAAGCCTTCGCGATGTACTCGCCGAGTCGACGCTGCCCGAAGCCGTTGAAGTGGAGGCAGTCGTTGAAGGTCATCATGTACCCGGGGGCGACGAGCACCACCTTCGGATAGGCCTTGTGCGCTTGGTATTGCTGAATGGGGATCGGGCTCGACGCCGGCGGCACGTAATCCGGGTCGGAGGGCTGCACGTTCGTGTTCGTCCAACTCTGCATTTGGATCATGAAGAGGGGCACGCTCTCGGCCTGGCCCGTCTTCGCGCGGATGTCGGTCTCGTAGTCGGTTTGCAGCTCGTCCATCGCGACGCCGTAGTTCGCGAGGTTTCCCCCGCCCGCGCGGCGCGGCCAAGGCCACAAGTCGCCGTAGCTGTAGTGGTCGTCCTCGCCGTGGATGTACGTCACGCCACGGACGACGTAGCTGCGGCCCGCCGCGGCGGCGAGGGTGACACCAGCGTCTACCTGCCTCATCGCGTCGACATACGAGGGGTTCCCCTCGATTTGATAGTTGCAGCCACCTTTGCGAATGCATGCGTAGTTGATGCCGCTGCGCCCGTGCTGGCTCACGAGCACGTCGTGCTTCGTGTAGGGCGAGCCCGGAAAGTACGTATCGGCGGCGAGGGTGGAGATCCGGTTCGCCATGGAGCTCGAGATGGTCTCCACGTCGTAATTCAGGAATCGATCTCCCTCGCGAATTGGCAAGAACCCGGCCGGGTTACGCACGGTGCTCGCCGCGCAACCGCCACCGCCACAGCCCTGCGACACGAACACCCCGGTGTCGAACATGAGGTTCGTATGCGTAGGATGCGCCGGGGTGAACACGAACGTAGGAAAGCCCTGTCCCGCGTCGTTCCTCGTGCCGCCGTTCGCGGTCGAGTTGCTCTGCCCGCTGCAAAGGAGGTGGTTAATCGAGTAGTCGACGTAACCGGGCAGCGGATCGTCGTCGTTGTGAAGGGAGACCCGCGCCGTGAGCGCCGCGAATGGAGCATCGCCGCTCGTGCTCGCGCCGAGGCTCACGTTGTAAGCGATAGCGCCGTCGCGCAGCGCATCGGACTGCCCCGTAACGGTGACGGTCTGCGGCGTTTCCCAGTCGTCGGTCGTGAAGACGAGCGAGGCCGGGGCCACGACGCCCTCGGTGGTGTCCGAGGAGGCGACCGGCACGGTGACGTTCGCTACCGGCCTCGCGCCGAGGTGCACCCCGAACGTCACGGTCCCGCCGCGCTCGTTCGTTCGCGCGCCGCTCTGTCCCGAGAGCACGAGCGACGCGACGTCGTCGTCGACGGTGGTCACCGAAGGATCGGCGGGATCCGCGTTTTGGTAGGCCGGATCGGTGCTCGTCGCCTTACCGAGGAGGATCGGGTACGTGATGTTGCCGTCGTCGAACGCGTCGTTCACACCGGTGACGGTGATGATCTGCGGCGTCGCCCAGTTCGCGGTCGTGAAGGTGAGCTCGGTGACGTCGGTCGTGCCCTCGCCGAGGTCGCTGCTCACGACCGGCACCACCACGTCGGCGACGGGTTGCGTGCGAAGGCGCAGGCTCACGGTCGCGGTGCCTCCCGCCTCCGTCGCCATGCCTTGCACGTTGCCGACGAAGAACCCGGCGGTGTCGTCGTCCTCGTTTCGCAGGGAAATCGCAGGCGAGGTGACGCCCTCGTAGCCGGAGCCGGCGCCGGTCGCCGGACCGACGCTCACGGTGTACGTCTGGTCGCCGTCGGCGAGCGCGTCGTCGAGACCCGTGACGGTGACGGTCTTCGGAGTGCTCCACGTGGTCTTGTCGAACGTGAGCTGGGCGACATCGAGCTTCGCTTCGGTTGGGCGCGAGACCGAGAGCGGTACCGTGACGACGCCGCGCGGCTCGGTGCCGAGCACCACCGTAAACGTGACCGTGCCGCCCGTCTCGTTCGTGGCGGGGCCCGATGGCGGCGTGACGACCAGCTTCGGCTCGACCGGCTTCGCCGCGTCCGAGGGCGCGCCGTCCGGGAGAGGCTTACCGCCGTCGCCGGGTGGGAGCACGCTGCCGTCGGGACCGGGAGGTACCGA
>JAAFHV010000188.1 GCA_013297655.1 Myxococcales bacterium
GGGTGCTGGAGACCGCCGCCCTGGCTGGTGACGACAGTGGGGTGCTGGCCGCCCCATTTCTGCACGCTGTAGTGAATGATCGGCAGGTTCGCTGCACCCAAAATCCCGAGCGCAGCCGAGAACTTACGCTCCCCTGGACCGTCGCCGGTGAACGCGCGGAGCACGAGGTAAGCGACGTAGATGAGGAAGCTCAACATGGCGGTCGTGAGGCGGGGATCCCACGTCCAGTAGAAGCCCCACGCCTTCGCCGCCCAGAGCGGCCCGGTGACGAGCACGCAGAGGCCGAACACGACGGACAGCTCGGCCCCGGCACGCGCGAGCGCGTCGGCCTTGTCGGACGGCTTCACGAGGTACCAGACGGAGCCCGCGAAGCAGGCCGTCGCGCCGATGTACATGCTGTAGGCCGAGGGCACGTGGAAGTAGAAAATCTTCTGCACGATGCCCATCGTTTTTTCGGTGGGGGCCATCAAGAACGCGACCTCGATCGTCGCGATCACGAGCAGCGCGGAGATCGCGAGCATCGCCGGAAAGCCGAACCCCATCGACGCGTTCTTCGGGGACTTGCCGCTCTTGCGGATCGCCTGGGTCGCCATGCGCGAAGCCTACCACGGCAAAATCGGCTCGGCCGTCGTTAAGGTCGCGCGAACGCGGCGCAAAAGTGGCACTCCAGGCGAGAGACCCCAGGTGGCGGGACGGGACCGCAGGCCAGCCCCCACGATCGCGCTCTCGCGGCCACACACGAGGCGGTCAGACGCGGAGGAGCCCGCCGAGGTATCGCGGCTTCACGATCGCGGTCGTGTCGCGGAGGAAGATCAGGTTCATCGCGTTGATTGTCACGTGCGCGAAGAGGGGGCCGACGAGGCTGCCCGTCGCGCGGAACACGAGCGCGAAGACGAGGCCCATGATCGACGCCCACGCCATCCAAACGAAGCGCGCGCGACCCGGCGCTTGATGAAGGAGCCCGAAGAGCAGACTGGACACGACCAGGCCCACCGCCGGAACCAGGAGCCCGCGGAAGAAGAGCTCCTCCCCGAGGCCGCTCGCGACCGCCATCGCGACGAGGCGCAGGGTCGATAGATCGCGGACCGCGGGGCGCAATGTCTCGTGGAGCTCTTTCGCCCACGTGAAGCGCTTCACCGCCAGGCGCGTGCCGCCGACGGTGACCAGCGCGACGAGCCCTCCGAGCGCCAGGCTCGCGAGGACCAGCAGCGGCGCGGACACCGGAAGGAGCGGCGTCGTGATGAACGGGCTCTCCTCGCGGAGCGCGGCGACCAAGAGGGACACGGCCGCGAGCGCGGTGTACGCGAGCACGGTGACGCCCGCCCGGAGCGCCGAGGTGCGCGACGACCGCGACGCGGACGAGACGGATCCGCGAACGAGGCCCTCGAGCCCGCGCAGTCGTTCGTCGCTTCTGCCGAGGCCGAGACCACGCATGCCCAAAGTCCTTGCACGTGCAGGGGCCCCTGGCAAGGCAGGCGGGATCCGCGGTCGATATTGGCCAAGTATTGGATATTTAAGGAATATGGCGCGGATCGTTCGCTCGTTACGGGCGGCACGTGGCGCGGTGGCTCGCGGGGGTTGGCGCGCAAGAACCTGCGATCGACCGCGCTGGGCGTCGTAGTTCTTTTTGCGCGAGGACGGTACACTCGAGCCTCGCGGCTCGGGCTCTCACGCGTCGGCGCGGCCTCCTATGACCCAAATTCATCTCGACCGCCCGCGGCTCCTCATCGTCGACGACGAGAAGTACATCCGCGACATCCTCGCGGACTTTCTCGGCATGGAGGGCTACCAGGTGCGCACCGCGGCCGATGGCGCCGCGGCCCTGAACGAGCTCCAGCAAGCTCACTACGACCTCATCATCAGCGACCTGAAGATGCCGCGGATGGGCGGGATCGAGCTGCTCGAGGCGGTGGGCGCCGCCGCTCCGCACGCGCTCACGGTGATCATGACCGGCTTCGGCACCGTCGAGACCGCGATCGACGCCATGAAGCGCGGCGCCTACGACTACATCCTCAAGCCGTTCAAGGTAGAGGAGGTCATCCACGTCGTGCAGCGCGGGCTCGAGAAGCAGCGCTTGTCGGCGGAGAACATGCGCCTCCGCGAGGCCCTCTCGCTCTACAAGGTGAGCGAGGCGATCAGCGCGAGCCTCTCGCTCGAGCAGGTGCTCGCCACGGTCGGCGACACGGCGCTCCACGAGCTCGACGCCGACAGCGTCTCGACCTGGCTCGACGACGGCGAGGGTGGCTTTTTCGAGCGGCAGCGGCTCTACGCCACGCACCTCGGCGCGGAGCAACGGGAGCGCCTCGGCACCTTCGAGCCAGAGGCCTTCGTCGAGCACTTCTCGAAGGACACGATGCTGCTCGATCCGGGCACGATCGCCGGTCGCTTCTTCAAGCGCTCCCCGGAGGAGGCCGTCACCTCCATCCTCGCGGTGCCCCTTCGTATCAAGACGCGGCTCATCGGCTGGGTGTGCCTCACGTCGTTCACGCGCACGCGTCGCTTCGACGAAGGCCAACGCAAGCTCCTCTCCATCGTCGCCGCGCGCGCCGCCGCAGCCGTCGAAAACGCTCGTCTTTACGAAGACTTGCGCGCCACCTTTCAGCAGACGATCCAGGGCCTCGCGAAGGCGATCGACAAGATGGACCGCTACACCGCGGGCCACTCGGACCGGGTCGCGCTCTACAGCATGGTGCTCGCGAAGCGCCTGCAGATGGGCCAAGACCAGGTCGAGATCGTGCGCCAGAGCGCGCTCATGCACGACATCGGCAAGATCGGCTGCGTGATGAACCTCAACAAACCGGGGAAGCTCACGCAGGACGAGTACGAGATGTTCAAGAAACATCCCGGCTACGGCAAAGACATCCTCGAGCCCATCAAATTCCTGAACCCGCTCATCCCTGGCGTGTACCTCCACCACGAGCGCTGGGATGGTCGTGGATACCCGCTCGGGTTGAAGGGAAACGACGTCCCGATGATGGCGCGCATCGTCTCGGTGGCCGACACCTACGACGCGATGACGTCGGACCGCGCGTACCGCCGCGCGCTCCCGCACGAGGTCGCCCTCAACGAGATCGATCGTTGCTCCGGGACGCAGTTCGATCCCGAGGTGACGAACTCGTGGAACGAAGGGATCGAGGAGTTTCGCGAGGAGCAGCGGGCGAAGGGCAGCGAGATCCCGGAGTAGCGTCGGCGGGAGCGAGACGTGTCGCCGTGCGCATGGCGCAGGTCTCGGTGACAACGTGGTGACGTCGTCCGTGGGGGTCGCGTCGCGCGCCGATCCGTGGAAGAGAACGGCCATGCTCGACGACGTTCTCCGCGAGTGCCTCACGTTCGACGACGTTCTGCTCGTACCCGGTTACAGCGACGTGCTCCCGAAGGAGGTCGACACCGGATCGCAGCTCACGAAACGGATCCGCCTCGCGGTGCCGATCGTGTCGGCGGCGATGGACTCGGTGACCGAGTCGCGGATGGCGATCGCGATGGCGCGCGAGGGTGGCCTCGGCGTCATCCACAAGAACCTCGCGCCCGAGGAGCAAGCGGCCGAGGTGGCCGCCGTGAAGGCGCAAAGCCTCGCGGATTTTCCTGCGTTCGCGACGAAGGACGAGACGGGCCGCCTCCGTGTCGCGGCCGCGGTGGGCCCCGGCCCCGATCGCGACGCACGTGTCGCCGCGCTCGTCGCGGCGGGGGTCGACGTGATCGTGGTGGACACCGCCCACGGTCACTCGCGCGGGGTGCTCGACGCCGTGACCTACGTGAAAAAGACGTACCCCGCGGTCGACGTGATCGGCGGGAACATCGCCACCGCGGAGGCCACGCGCGCGCTC
The DNA here is from genome assembly GCA_013297655.1 of Myxococcales bacterium. GTDB lineage: Bacteria > Myxococcota_A > Polyangia > Polyangiales > Polyangiaceae > JAAFHV01. The sequence continues at coordinate 3,825 of JAAFHV010000188.1, forward strand.
GCGGAGGCCGGCGCCGACGCGGTGAAGGTGGGCATCGGCCCGGGGAGCATTTGCACCACGCGCGTCGTCGCGGGCGTGGGCGTGCCGCAAATCACGGCGATCGGCGACTGCTCGAAGGAGGCCGAGCGTCACGGGATCGTGATCGTCGCGGACGGCGGGATCAAGCTCTCCGGCGACGTCACGAAGGCCCTCGCCGCCGGCGCGCGCACCGTCATGATCGGCTCACTGCTCGCGGGCACCGACGAAGCGCCGGGCGAGGTGGTGCTCCTCGGTGGTCACGCCTTCAAGAGCTACCGCGGCATGGGCTCGCTCGGCGCGATGCAGCGCGGGAGCAAAGATCGTTACGGGCAGAGCGGCACCGCCGACGAGAAGCTCGTCCCGGAAGGGATCGAGGGTCGCGTGCCCTACCGCGGGCACATCCAGGCGATCGTGCACCAGCTCGTGGGCGGCGTGCGGAGCGGCATGGGCTACGTCGGCGCGCGCACGATCGACGAGCTCCGCGAGAAGGGCCGCTTCGTGCGGATGACCAACGCGGGCCTCCGCGAGAGCCACGTCCACGACGTGACGTTGACGGTGGAAGCCCCGAATTATCGGGGCTAGCGGGCGGTAGCGCTTCGCGAACGCGGCTCGTGCGGATGCGCGCGGCCGGCAGGGAGGGGCACGCTCGCAGCTTCGGCGGTGCCTCGAGCCCTCCCCGGAGGGCTCGATCCGCGTGCTCCCGAGTCGTCGACGGACGCCGTCGTTCGAGCGTCGGTCTCCCCTCAGTGAACCGCGTCGGGCTGCGCGTCGGGGTGCGCGGCGAGCACGAACGGCAGGTTCTTCGAGGCCTCGATCGCGCGGAGGATGCGCGGCATCGCGTGGAGGTCGACGTCGTTCCGGCGCGCGGCATAGACCTGCGGTACGAGCAGACAATCGGCGAGACCGAAGGTGGCGCCGAACGCGAACGGCCCACGCGCGCCTCGCGCCTCGATCGCCGCGAGCCGTGCCTCGAACGCATGAAGCCCCTTGGCGATGAAGTGCTGCATCCACGCCTTCTGCGCCGGCCCCTCGCTCGAGACCTTGCGGATCACGTTCAGGTTTTGGAGGGGTTGGATGCCCGCGTTGATGATCTCGCACAGCGCGCGCACGTGGGCGCGTGAACGCGGATCGGATGGCAAGAGCGCGGGCTCGGGGTGAAGCTCCTCGAGCAGCTCCATGATCGCCATCGACTCGACGAACGTCTCGCCGTCGATCGTGAGCGCGGGCACGTATGCGGTGGGCGAAATCGCCGCATATTCGGGGGTTTGCTGCGCGTTCGTGAGGAGGTTCACGGAGACGAGCTCGGCGTGGAGGCCCTTCGCTCCGAGCGCGAGGCGCACACGGTAGGAAGAGGAGGAGCGCCAGTACGAGTGGAGAACGATTTTGTTGGGCATAGGGGCGATCCGGCCTTGGCAGCCGGACGTACTCCGAGGTTACCGTGAGATCCTCGGGAGACGGATCGCAAACGGGGGCCGTCGTGGGGCGAACGAAGTCCTTGCCCCCGCGATCTATCCGAATAAAGATAGTCTTCCGACGGGGTCTTTCCTCGATTCGTTACCTTCGAAAAGGAGTCTTCATGCGTAAGTCGATACTCGGCCTCGGCGTGCTCTCGGGCCTGCTTCTGTCTCCCCTCGTCGCGCATGCGGAGCCCGTTTTTGCGCTCGTCGATGGCGCCGCGAACCAGCAGATCGTGACGTTCGACTCGGCGACGCCGGGCACCACGACCCGCACGGTGAACGTGACCGGCCTCGGCCAGGGCGAGAAGCTCGTCGCGATGGACGTGCGCCCCAGCACCGGCGGCATCCACGTGCTCAGCGCCGACCGCAAGCTCTACTCCGTCAACGCGGCGGGCGCGGCCACGCTGCTCATCACGATCCCCGAGACGGGCGCGGGTTCGCTCGGCGCGGGCGACAAGCTCGACATGGACTTCAACCCGAGCGGCGAGGCCGTTCGTCTGATCAACTCGGCGACGCGCCAGAACCTCCGCGTCGTGCTCTCTCCCACCGTCGCGATCGGCAACGGCGGCGCGAACGACAACGAGCTCTCTTACTCCGTGGGGGTCGACAACGGCGACGGACCGAACGTGGTCGGCATCGGCTACACGAAGAACTTCGGTCAGTCGCTCGCGCCCGATCTCTTCGGCATCAACATCGACCTCAAGGGCGCGTCCGAGGTGCTGCAGCCTGCGAACCGCTTCCAGTTCGTGCAGCTCACGAGCACCACCGCCGGTCACTTCGACCGCGTGACGCCGGTGAAGGACCTCGGCTTCAACGTGACGAGCGCGAACGGCGCGTTCGGTGGCTACGACGTGTCGCCCAACACGGGCGCGCACTTCTTCGCGGTCGTCCCCGACTCGGACCAGACCAAGTCGCACATCTACCGAGTATCGGCCCCCGACGCGACCGCCACGTTCACCGATCTCGGCGCGATCGGCGCCGGCATCGTGCGCGACATCGCGGTCGCTCCCACCATCACGAGCGTGAACGGGCTCTTGGTCACCCGCGACGCGGGCGGGCACAAGCTCTCGAGCTTCAACAGCTCCACTCCTGGCACCGTCACCGGTACGAAGGCGATCACGGGCCTCAACGCGAACGAGAACATCCTCGCCATCGATCGCCGCCCGAAGAACAACGCGATCTACGCGATTACTAGCCAAAATAGGCTTCTTTTGCTCGATCGGAACACCGGCGCGTGTACCCCGGTGGGCACGCAGCCGTTCGCGATCGCGCTCACCGATCCCACCCTCGTCGGCATGGACTTCAACCCGCAAGGCGACGCGATCCGTGTCGTCTCCGGCGCGCAGAACTTCGCCCTCAACCCCGAGACCGGCGTCGCGACCGCGGCGACCGACCTCACCTACGTGGCGGGCGATCCTCACGTCGGCGAGACCCCGAACGTGGCCGCGGCGGCCTACACCAAGAATGTGAACGACGGCGGCGCGCCTCGCCTCTACGTGTACTCGAACAAGGTCATCGCTTCGCAGGGCTTCGCCCTCGACGGCGGCACCACCGGCGGCTTCGGTGGCGGCCAGCTCTCCACCTTGACCGACCTCGCCTTCAACGGCACGAACACCACCGATCACTCGTTCGACGTGGTCGGCGACGACACAGCCTTCCTCTCGCTCACCACCGCGAACGGGCGCCGGCTCTACCAGCTCGATCTCGCCACCGGCGCGCTCCGCTACGGCTACTTCTTCGGGCAGGTCGCGGCCGCCGACGAAGCGATCGTGGGCGTCGCGTTCGACGGCGCACCGGTCGTCGTCCCCGGCACCGACGCGGGCACCGACGCAGGCCCCGGACCCGGCTCCGACAGCGGCCCTGGCCCGACCCCCACCACCACGCCGACCACGCCGGTTCCTCCTGGGGTCGACGCGGGCGCCAACGCCGACGGCGCGACCGAGGGCGGGGGCTGCGATTGCTCCACCGTTCCGGGCGGCCCGATGGGCGGCGCCACGTTGGCTCTCGGCGTCGCGGCGGTCGCGATCGTCGTCCGCCGCCGTCGTCGCAGCACCTAAGGCCCAGAGCTCGGCCGAGGGGCACGGTCCGCGCAGATCCCTCTGCGCGGGCCGTGTTTTTTTGCGTCTCGACTTGAGGACGCGGCCGTAGCGGTTTAGTAAGCGAGGGCGCGCGGACCGCAGAGACGCGGCGCACGACCCCGCCCCCGTAGCTCAGTGGATAGAGCAGCGGTTTCCTAAACCGAAGGTCACAAGTTCGATCCTTGTCGGGGGCGCCCTGTAGTTTCGCTGGGTTAGCGATGTGCGGGCAAGGGTGTGACGTCTTGCGCTCGCCGAGGTCCCCTCGAGAGCCTCGCGCCTCTCACGCGCAACGCCTACGCAGGCGCACCACGAACCTCTAGAGCACCGAACAGTTCGATTCGGTCGGCTTTTCGCCGATTTGCTTCGCCGTGCTTCGTTGCTCCTCCTCGGCTAGCAGCAGTAGGACTCGTCCCTCGTCAGGGACTTCCAAGGGTCGTCGTCGCGCCTTGCACGGCTCGCAACTCGGCGAAAATCCTCGGTCATCGAACTGTTCGGTGCTCTAGCGTGCGAGGCCGATGGACTCCTCGTTCACGTTCCACTGGCTCGGTCGGCGCCCGTATGCCGACGTGCTCGACCTGCAAAAGCGTCTCCTCGAAGCGCGCCTCGAGGGTGCGATCGGAGACACCGTGCTGCTCGTCGAGCACGAGCCGGTGATCACGATGGGGCGCGGGGCGAAGGGCGAGAACGTGCTCGTCGACGAAGCGGCGCGCGCGCGGCTCGGGATCGACTACGTGGAGACCGGGCGCGGCGGCGACGTGACCTACCACGGCCCCGGTCAGCTCGTGGCGTACCCGGTGATCGACCTCCGCCCCGATCGGTGCGACGTGCGGAAGTACGTGCGCAGCCTCGCCGAGGTCATGATTCGCCTCGCGAAGAGCCACGGCATCGCCGCCGGTTACGTGCAGGGCTTCGTCGGCACGTGGGTGTTCCTCGATCACCCGGACCGCTTCGAACAAGAGCCCGCGGAGGACACCCTGTTCGCGCGTGGAGGCCACGCAAAGCTCGGAAAAATAGGCGCGATCGGCGTGCGGCTCTCGCGCTGGGTCACCATGCACGGCTTCGCGTTCAACGTGAGCACCGACCTCCGCGAGTTCGGCTACATCGTGCCGTGCGGCATTTCGGAGCACCCCGTCGCCTCTCTCGCGAAGCTGGGCGTCGCGCACGGCTCGGTCGAGGAGATCGGCAAGACGCTCGCGACGAAACACTTCGGCGACGTGTTCGAGGTCGACGTGGCCCTCGCGGACGAAGCGGGCACCCGCGCGTTCCTCGAGGCGATGGCGGCGCGCCCGGTCCCGACCGCGAACGGGTGAGCCACCCTCAGGGATACGACGCGACCTCTTGCCCTTGCCGGAGCGAGAAGAGGCGGATTTTTTCGCGGCTACGAACCATCACGTGGTTTAGCGCGACGGTGTGGCTCAAGTAGCTGCCGATCGGCTTTGCCCAAATGCGGGTGCCCGAGTGCGCGTCGACGGCGATGATCTCGCACTCGCTCGCGTCGTCCTGCGGGCTCGCGACGTAGACCACCGTTTGGCCGTCGGTCTGGAAGAGGTTGCGCTCGAGGTTCGAGGGCTCGGTGCCGATCAGGCCACAATCGAACTTCATCGCGAGCGAGCCCGGATCGAGGCCGATCACGCGCCTCACCTCGGTGCCGCGCGACTTCATGAGGAGAACGAAGAGGGTGGGGCCGCACGCCTTCCACGCCTTGATCTTGAAGCCCTGCGCCGGCGACGGATAGGTGCGACCCTCGGGTCCAATCCACATCCCCTCGCCGTCGTTCACGGCCAAAAACACGCGCGTTCCCATCATCTCCGGGATCACGTCCTCGACGAGATCTTCGGCCTGGACGAAGAAGTGACGCTGACCTGTGACCGCGTCGAAGCAGAGCACGCCGTCGAGGTCGGTCTCGGGTCCGAAGCTCTCCACGCGGGTGACGACGGTGCGGCCGAAGAGGGTGCACGGCCCGAGGTCGGTGCTCCAGTCGCCGTCGGGTCCGTCGCCGTGGTGCGAGAGCGGCTGCGGGTAGGCCGGGTTGATCACGTCGCACTTGTTGTACGGCGAGCCGTAGGTGATCACCGCGACCTGGCCGTGGGGAACGACTTGCACCGTGAAGTCGGAGTGGTCCTTGCCGAAGGAGCGGGTGTGCACCGGGCGGCCGGAGTCGCGATCGAACGCGGAGAGCTCGTGGTCGTCCGTCTTCACGACGACAACGCCGGGCTGCCCGGGCGGGAACGCGTCCTCCACGACGAGCCGCGGCTCCTCGCCGTACACGTCGACCCGCGCGATCTCGTCCGGGAGCTGCGCTCCCCATCGCTGCTGCCCGGAGGCGAGGTCGAGCGCGACGATGTTCCGCTTGTTTGCAAGATACACGGTTCGTCCGTGCACGCGGTACGACGACGCCACCAGGTTGGAGAGCCAGGACTGGCCTTTGAAGGCTTCCCAGAGCACGCGTTTGTTCCCGAGATCGTAGCCTTGCAGCACCGGCGGCTGCCCGACCGGCGAGTGCACCCGGAGCACGACGGGGCCGAGCTGCGGATCGAGCGCGAAGCCCACTTGTTCGCCTGGTTGGTCGTACGAGTCTTCGCTGTACTCCGCGTGCGAAGCGCCATGCGCTGCCACCGCGCCACCCGCCGACGCGAGGATCTGGGCGATCGCCGCGCCACGCGTTTGGGGCGTGCGCGCTTCGGGCGGGAGCCCGGCCATGAACTCGTCGGCGAGCTGGTTCACGACCCGCATGTCCGGGACGAGCACCCGCGCTTGGCAATACGGGCAGGTCATCGACTGGCCCGGCACGCCGTCGAGGCGCGCGCCGCAGTGGGTGCACGGGAAGGACATCGCGCTCATCGTGAGCGCTCCGCGAGGCCGGCGGGGCAGGGGAGTCGTTCGGCTTCGGAGCTCGTGCGGGGAGGGCGCGCCATGGACGGGAGCTTAGCGAGCCTCACGTGGCGGGAGCATCAGGAAAACGTGAGCCTGGCGCCGCTTGTCCACCCGAGGTCTTCGCGCGTGGCTCTGCGCTCTCGTGGCGACGGGCGATGAACCCGGCGAGCCGCGAGCCGTGCGTTTTCCGGGCGCTTGAGTAAAGTCCCCGACCGATGGCGCTTCCCGCTCTCGTAGAGGAAAAGCTCGACGCCCTCCCGGTGACGTCCGGCGTCTACCTGTTCAAAGATCGCGCCGGCACCGTCATCTACGTGGGCAAGGCGAAGAGCCTTCGCTCGCGTGTTCGCTCGTATTTTCAAGAGGGATCGAGCGACACCCGCTACTTCGTGCCGCTCCTCCATCGCACCGTCGGCGACCTCGATACGGTCGTCACGAACAGCGAAAAAGAAGCGGCGATCCTCGAGAACCTGCTCATCAAGCAGCACCGCCCGCGCTTCAACATCAAGCTCCGGGACGACAAAGAATACCCTTCGCTCAAGCTCGATCCGCGCGTCGCTTGGCCTCGCCTCATGGTGGTCCGCACCCCGGGAAACGAAGGGGCGCGGTACTTCGGGCCGTACCACTCCGCCACCGCCGCGCGGCGCACGCTGCACCTCGTGAACAAACACTTCCAGCTCCGCACCTGCACGGACTCGGAGCTGAAATCGCGGAGGCGCCCGTGCCTCCAGCACCAGATCAAGCGCTGCCCCGCGCCGTGTGTTTACGAGGTCGATACCGGGTTCTACGCAGAGCAGGTGCGGGCGGTCGCGCTCTTCTTGGAGGGCCGCCACGACGAGCTCTCCGCCGAGCTCGAGACACGCATGAAAGCCGCTGCGGTCGCGATGCGGTTCGAGCTCGCGGCGGTGTACCGCGACCAGCTCCACGCGATCGAGAAGGTGCGCGAGAACCAACGCGTCGTCACCGTCGAGCGCGGCTCGCGCGATGTGATCGGGCTCTTCCGAGAGGGAGATTTGGCCGAGATCGCGCTCCTCAAGGTGCGCGACGGCAAGCTCAACGACGTCGCCACGTTCGGCCTCAAGAACGTCGAGATGCCAGACGAAGAGGTCATCGCCGCGTTCCTCTCCCAGCACTACGGGCGAGGGGAGCAGCGCGCCACCGCCAACGCGCCGGAAGGCATCGATCTTTTCTCGGTTCCAGACGAGATCCTCGTCGCGTGCTTGCCCGATGGTGCCGCCGGCGTGGAAGAGTGGCTCGGCGAGCGCGCCAAAAAGAGCGTCAAGATCCTGCGCCCGCAACGAGGCCCCAAGGTCGCGCTCCTCGAGATGGCGCAAGAGAACGCGAAGCACGCGTTCGCCGAGAAGCGCCGCGCCTCGAACGACGTGACCGAGCGCCTCGCGCAGATGCAAGAGCGCCTTCGCCTGCCTATGCTCCCGCGTCGCATCGAGTGCTGCGACATCTCCCACCTCGGCGGGGGCGACACCGTCGGCGCGATCGTGGCGATGAAAGACGGCGAGCCCGACAAGGCCCGTTACCGCACGTACCACGTGCGCACCGTGGGAAAAGAAGCACGAACCGACGAGCCCACGCGGTACCAAACGAGCAGCAACCCCGCGATCGGCGACGACTACGGCGCGATGTACGAGGTGCTCGCGCGTCGCTTCCGTCGTGGCGTCGCTGCCCGCGCAGAAGACGCCGCCACCACCGTGCGCCGCGCTGCGAGCATCCCCGAGGACGCGAACGCAGAGAGCACCGAGGCGTCCGACGTCGACTCCGCGAAGGACGCCAAAGAGGGCGACTGGGAGCTCCCGGATCTCTTCGTCGTCGACGGGGGCCGCGGACAGCTCGGGGTCGCCCTCACGGCCGCGCGCGATCTCGGCCTCCACGATCTCGCGATCGTGGCGCTCGCAAAAGAGAAAGAGAACGTCATGGGCGACACCCTCGTCGACCGCGTCTACTTGCCGGGGCAGAAGAACCCGATCCCCCTCCGCAGCCACTCTTCGTCGCTCTTCTTCCTCGCTCGGCTCCGCGACGAAGCGCACCGGTTCTCGAACCGCGGTCGCGAGAAGCTCGGCACCTCGCGCCGCATGCGCTCCACCCTCGACGACGTGAAGGGCATCGGCAAAGGCACCAAGGCCGCGCTTTTGCGAACCTTGGGCACCCTCACCGCGGTCCGGACCGCCACCGACGAGGCGCTCCTCGCCGTGCCCGGAGTCACCCGCCGCCACGTCGTCGCCCTCCGCGCTCACTTCCACGAGCCAACCCCGTTGGAAGAAGAGCCAACCAAGTTGGCACCCTAGGGCAACAAACCTCGGCCGATCGGCCCCGGCGTGTTGGCGCGGCCCGTGCTACTACCCACTCCGGTCCTCCGTTTCCGGGCCAGCCTCGCCATAGAGCGCGCCATCCGCGTTTTCTCGGAGAGAGGCTCCGTAGCTTCGGTCGTTGACACGGCATTTTGGCTTCCGGTAAGGTTTCCCAGATTTTTCGCGAATTTCAGCGAGTTTTCGAGCGTTTCGAGCGCATTTCTCTGGCGCCGAAGGAGCATCCGATGGGTTTGATCAAGCGGGTCGGCAAGCTGATGATGGTCGGAGGGGTCGTAACCCTCGGCGTGGGCTGTCTAAGCAGGAGCCCACCACGAAGGTGAGCTTCACAACGACCGTGAAACAAGCCGCGGTCGACAAGATCGACCTCCTCATCGGCATCGACAACTCGCGCTCGATGGGTGACAAGCAGGCCATCCTCAGCGAGGCCGTGCCCGACCTCATCAACAGCCTCGTGACGCCCAACTGCGTCGACGACGCGGGCAAGCCCACCGGGCAGCGCGCCGATCCCTCCGCGGAGGAGGGCGCCGAGTGCCCGCAGGGCAGCAAGGCCGAGTTCAAGCCGATCGTCGACATCCACGTCGGCATCGTCACGTCGGCGATGGGCGGCTTCGGCTCGGACCAGTGCTCCGACACGGCCACGAACCCGACCGACGCGACGCTGAACGCGCACAACGACGACAAGGGCCAGCTCATCAACCGCGCCGGCCTCAAAGAGGTCCCCGTCCCGCAGGCGAGCCCCTCGAACTTCTTGTCGTGGTTCCCCACCGTCAAGCGCAACAACGCGAAGAAGGCCTCCGAAGGCTCCACGCCGTTCACCGAGATCAAGGGCTTCAACGACGCCTTCTCCGGCATGATCAGCGGCGTGAAGGAGTACGGCTGCGGCCTCGAGGCTCAGCTCGAGAGCTGGTACCACTTCCTCATCCAGCCCGACCCGTACGACAAGGTCGTCCGCGACGGCAACCGCGCGGTCTACCAGGGCCTCAACCAGACGATCCTCCAGCAGCGCGCCGACTTCCTCCGCGCCGACTCGCTCGTCGCGATCGTGCTCCTCACGGACGAGGACGACTCCTCGGTCGACCCGCTCGCCCTCGGCGGCCAGGGTTGGGCCTTCATGAACCAGACGTTCCCGGCCTCGGCCGGCATCCCCGGCGCCCAGCGCGACCAGAGCCGCGGCGGCTCCACCGCGCCGCGCGGCACGTCGATCTGCGCGACCAACCCGGGCGACCCCAAGTGCACCTCGTGCGGCTTCAAGAGCAGCAACCCCGAGGTCGCCAACGACCCGAACTGCAAGGAGAACGACGGGTTTTACGGCAAGAACGAAGATGACATGAACGTTCGCTTCCACAAGATGAAGCAGCGCTTCGGCATCGACCCGCAGTACCCCATCAAGCGCTACGTCGACGGCCTCACCAAGTCGCAGGTTCCGGACCGCGTGACCGAGCACGACGGCAACGGCAACTACATTGGCCAAGCCAAGTGCCGTAACCCGCTCTTCGCGAAGAACCTGCCCAAGTCGGGCCAGAGCGAGACGGACGAAGCCCTCTGCAACCTCGAGAAGGGCCCGCGCTCGCCGGACCTCGTCTTCTTCGCGGTCGTCGGTGGTGTCCCGCAAGATCTCCTCCACTTCGACCCGGCCGACGCGGAGAAGAGCAAGATCACCAACGAAGACTGGGTCAAGATCATCGGCACCGATCCGAACCGCTACGACGCGACCGGCATCGACCCGCGCATGGACCAGTCGGTCGCCCCGCGCACGGGTCGCCCTGCGCCGAGCCCCACCCCCGGCCAAAACGAAGAGAACGGCCAGCTCCGCGATTGGGACACCAAGGGCCAAGACCTCCAGTACGCCTGCACGTTCCCGCTCAACACGCCGGTCGTCTGCGGCGCGTCGAACAAAGAGACCTGCGACTGCGACGGCACCAAGAACCCGCCGCTCTGCTCCGCAGCGACCACCCAGAGCCGCGCGAAGGCGTACCCCACGATTCGTGAGTTCCGCGTCGTGAACGAGCTCAAGGATCAGGGCATCATCAGCTCGCTCTGCCCGATCACCTATGCGCCCGCCGAGAAGGACAAGAACGGCGCTCCGAACCCGCTCTACGGTTACCGCCCGGCCGTCAAGGCCATCGTCGACCGCCTCAAGAACGCGCTCGCGAACCAGTGCCTCCCGCAGAAGCTGACCCGCGACGAACAGGGCAAGGTCGCGTGCCTCATCCTCGAGACGCTGGCGAACAAGGGCGACCAGTGCTCCACCTACGGCCTCAAGGTGCCGGAGCAGGCGATCCTCGATAAGTTCCGCGAGAAGCAGACCGCGGCCGGCCTCGACACCAGCCTCACCGTTTGCCAGGCGAACCAGATCACGACCCCCCCGGGGCAGAGCTGCGTCACGAGCCAGGAAGCCGGCTGGTGCTACGTCGAGAACACGGCCACCAGCAGGATCATCGGCGCTTGTTCGCAGGCCATCCAGTTCTCGACCACGGGCAACCCGCCCGTCGGCGCGACGACGGACCTCCAGTGCATCCAGCAGTTCGGCGGCGACACCGCTGCCCCCGACTCCGGGAAGTAATTCTCGAAGCGTGAGCGTTCGGCGCGCGAGACCTCGTCTCGCGCGCCGTCGCTTTTTTGTGGCTCGCGGCGATCGGCGCGCCCGATTTTGCCATGGTTTCGGCACCTTGGAGCCCAGTGCGCCTGGCACCCCACGGGTCGAGGCGGGAGCGGCCGAAGAAATGCTAAAAACGGCCGACGTGCAGACCAAAAAGACCATCCTGATCATCGAGGACGAGCCTCACATCGTGATGGGCTTGCGCGACGCTCTCGAGTTCGAGGGCTTCAAGGTGCTCTCGTCCGGGAAGGGACGAGAGGGCGCGCAGCTCGCCGCGTCGAGCTCCCCCGACGCGGTCATCCTCGATCTCATGCTGCCGGACATGAACGGCTACGCGGTGTGCGAGGAGATCCGGAAGAAGAGCCCGTTCCTCCCCATCGTGATGCTGACCGCCCGCTCGCAGGAGACCGACAAGATCCGCGGCCTCGACTCTGGCGCCGACGACTACGTGACGAAGCCGTTCAGCGTGAACGAGCTCATCGCGCGCATCCGAGCGATTTTCCGCCGCACGTCGAGGCCGAGCGCGGTGCCCGAGTCGCTCGAGATCGGCGAAGCGAAGGTGAACCTCGGCGCCCACACGCTCCGCTCGTTCGGCGAAGAGCACCAGCTCTCGTTTTACGAGGTCGAGCTCCTTCGCCTCCTTTACGAACGGGTCGGCATGGCGGTGAGCCGCGACGAGATCTTGCAGCGCATCTGGGGCCTCGACGCTTCTCCCACGAACCGCACCGTCGACAACTTCATCGTGAAGCTCCGCAAGAAGATCGAGCGTACCCCGGAGAAGCCGCTCCACATCCTCACGGTCTACGGCTTCGGCTACAAGCTCGTCCTCGAGCGCGCGATCTGAGCTGAACCCGCGTGCGCTGCCGCTGCGCGTGATCCGGAAAAGGCACGCGATTCAACACCTTGGCGATCCCCGTTCGCACGGAAGCGCCGCGCGTCGGCGTGCAATCGTCTCGCGACGAACGGCGCTCTCGCGGCGCGCCGGCGCCAACCTCGAGCGCTCGTGCCTATCACGAAGTTCGCCGCCAGCGATTCGACGCGACCCGAACGTGAGCCGCGCGCCTGCGGTGTTCCGCCGTGCTCCGGGCTCCCGATCCCGAAGCCGAGGGCCGATGTCAGCGCGCGATGAAGACGAGGTCGACGCGGGCGTTGCGGGCGCGCTTGCTCGGATCACCGGAGGCGACCACCGCGATGTTCGTGCCGGCCGTGTCGGCGCGGAGTCGGGCCTTGGGGACGCCGCCGCTCTCGAGGGCTTGCAGCGCTGCTTCGGCGCGCTTGGTGCTGGACGCGACCGCGCCAGGCTCGGCCTCGTGAACCACGACCTGGACCGACACCGCCGGGTGCGCGCGCGCGACGAGCGCGGCTGACGCGAGCGCTTGTTTTCCTGCATCGGTGAGGGTGACGTCGTTGCCGCGGAACACGTCGCGGAGGGTGAGCACCACCCCGCGCTCGTCGCGGGTGGGGCCGGGGCCGGGGGGCGATTTGGCCGCGGCTTGGGCAGACAGCTCCGAGAAGAGCACGTCCGGATCGTCGCCGCGGTCGGCCGTTCGGCGCGCACCGGAGAGCGCCGAGAGGCACGAGACACGCGCCACCGCTGCGCCGTCGATCGGCTGCCGCGGTCGTCCGCTCGCGGTCGCGACCTTCGAGGGTTTGCCCGCGACGAGGCCCTCCGCGTCCGCGACGCTCGCTTCGGCTTCGGCGAGGCCCTTCGCCTGGGGATCGAGCAGGCGCGCGGCGCCACAAAGGAGGCGCGCCTCGGCGAGGAGAGTCTCGGCGGCGCGCAGCCGCGCGACCGCTCGGCCCGTGTCGCCCGCGCCGCCGCTCTCGGACGGGAGGCTGGCTTCCCGCGCGATGTGGAGCTTCTTTTCGAGCGTGTCGACCTCGGCGTCGACCTTCGCGCGCTCTTCACGAATGCGACGCAGGGACGCGGCGTGCTCGGTCTCCGCGGCGCGCGCTTCCATGTCTTCTTTTTCCGCGCGGGCGAGGCGAGCCACGACGAACGCTCGCTGCATCGACGCGATCGAACGTTGGGCGTGGAGGGCGGCGCCGATGTCGTCACCGGCGGCGACGGCGCGCTTGGCCTCGGCGAGCTCGAGCTGCGCCTCGGCGATGAAGGTTGGCGCGAGCGGCGCGGCGCTCTGCGACTGCGGGGCGGCGAGGAGGCGCTCGGCGGAGGCCACGTCGGGGACGTTCTGGCTCGAGGCGCCGCCGCATGCGAAGAGCGCGAACGAGAGGCCGAGGGCGATCGATAGCCTCGATTTGCGGCTCATTGTGCGCCTCCCTTCTTCGGAGCGGGGGCGTTCGGCTTCGGGGCGTCGTTCACTTTGGGTGGCTTCGTAGCGCCTGGCGCTTTGGGGCCGCTCTTGGGGGCGGGTGCGTCGGGCACGTCGCCCGGGATCGCGACCTTCTTGGTGTCGTCTTTGGCGACGGCGCTCGTGCGATCGGGACCGCGCTTCGTCTCGTGCTCGATCGCCTCGAGCTGCGCGCGGAGGCGGCCCTGTTGGCCTAGGCCCTCCTCGAGCTGAGCGCGCTCGCGCTCGACCTGTGCGCCGGCGTCGCTCGCGTTGGCGCGAACCGCGCCTGCTCGTGCTTCGAGCTCGGCCGCCTTGACGACGTCGCGCGCCGTCTCGGCCCACGTGCGAGCGAGGCCGTCGCACAGGCGAGCGCGAGGCTCGTCGCGCACGTCGCGGAGTCGCTGCGCGCGCTCGAGGGCCTCGCGTGCGCGCTGGATGGGCTCCTTCGCGAGCTCTTTTCCCCGCGCGGTGCCTTCCGCCTCGCGGAGCGCGGACTCCGCGACCGCGCGGTCGTCGTCCTTGGCGCTGGCGATGCCGACGAAGGTGAGCGAGGCACCGATCGCGACGGCGGCGAGGGAGAGGCGCGACGCCGAAGTCCATTCGGGAAAACGCATGCGAAAGCCGTACTTCTCTGCGCTTAGGGGCGTCAAGCGCGGCGACGACAATCCGCGCGCGCCCCGCGCGGCGGCCCTCGAACCTACCGTGCCAACCGGACGAGCGAAGCTCGCACGGGGGGCACGATGGACGGTGGGGAGGTCCGAAGGACCGACGACGCCTCGAACGCGACTTGACCCCCCTATGGGCCGCAAGGATACTCGAACGATGGGTCTCGGCGAGCCGGCGGGCGATCTCGCATGACCGACACGGCAGAAAGCTCGGCCGACGAGGGGGCCCGGGGCGACACGCCGTCGTCTCCCCCATCGGTATCCTTCGGGAAGTACGAGCTTTTTGCCACTCTTGGCCGCGGCGGCATGGCCGACGTTTACCTCTCCGTGGCGCGCGGTCCGATGGGCTTCAGCAAGCTCGCGGTCGTCAAGAGGCTCCGGAAGTCACTCGCCGAGGAGCCCTCCTTTCTCCGCATGTTCCTCGACGAGGCGCGCGTCGCGGCGCGCCTGAACCACCCGAACATCGTCCATACGTACGAGGTCGGGGAGCACAACGACGCGTACTTCATCGCGATGGAGTACCTGGA
>JAAFHV010000189.1:0-10587 GCA_013297655.1 Myxococcales bacterium
GCCGATCGCGCCCGAAAAGGGGTAAACGCGATTCACCTCGACGTCGCACTCCGCGACGACGAGGCGCGCGCGTTCGTTTACGAGGGAGAGGTGGCGCGCGACCTCCTCGAGCTCGAGGCGCGTCATGCTGAGTGACGTGTCGATCGCCGCGAGCAAACAGGGCTCGTCGGCGCGGCGAGGACGGTACGTTCTGCCCGGCGTTTCGAAGGGCCGATCCGGGAAGCGCCGGCTCGGCCGCGACCACGTGTGCGCGGGAGCACGCGCGCGCGCGACGAACATGGCGAGCGCGGTCTTCCAATCGACGTACGAGTCAGGATCACGGGTGGTGCCGGTGAGCTCCTCCAAGAGCTTTCCCGGGCTCTTTCCTGCGATCAAGTGCGCACGCGAGCGCGGAACGCCGGCGACGGGCACGTTCCGCGGGTCGGGCTCCGGCACGTTCGTTTCGCGAATGGCGCGATCGAGCAACAAGGCATTTTGCCCGGCCGCGCCGGGCTGCTTCTTGCCTGGTCCGAAGTACCGATGATCGTCGAGGGTTTTCCCCGGCTCACCGGAGCCGCTCGCTTGTGGCCGCGGTCGCGAGCCGGTGGTGCGCGCGTGGGCGACGAGCGCCTCGTAGCGATCGAGAGTGCTCTGCCCGGCGCGGACTCCGAATGCCGAATACGCGCGCC
The DNA here is from genome assembly GCA_013297655.1 of Myxococcales bacterium. GTDB lineage: Bacteria > Myxococcota_A > Polyangia > Polyangiales > Polyangiaceae > JAAFHV01. Next base: position 669 of record JAAFHV010000189.1, read on the forward strand.
ACGTGATGGGGTTCGGGAGCGGCTCTTCGATGTACTCGTTCGCGCTCATCTCTACCGCGATATCCATGAGCTCCGGCTCTTCGCACTCGTCGAACACGGTGCGCGTGAGGTGCCCGAGCGCGACGTGGTGCACCTCGTGAAGGAGCACGCCGCGGAGGGTGTCCGGCTCACGAAGGAACGAATCGACGTTCACGTGGAGGAAGAACTGCCCCTCGAACAGCGAGACCGCCATTCGCTTCACCGAAGGATCGGCGACCGGCACCATTTTCCCCAAGATCGCAGCATAATAGGGATACTTCGCGAGGAACCCCGCGTCGGCCAGGAAGCCGTCGAGCCACGCCGCGATCTCGCTCTTCGGGCGCTCCGCGACGAGGGCAGCGGGCTCCGAACGAGGCGCCGGCGGCGACGCGGCCTTCTTCGGGCGACTCCGGTTCACGTGGGCCGTACCGGGGTGATGCCGACGCGCCTCAACGTGTCGACGAGCGGCATCGCGTGGTGCTCGCGGAGGCCGGCGAGAAGCTGACCGAGGCACGTGCGCGCGACGTTGCTCTTCTTCAGGTCGACGAGGCGGATCGGATCTTCCAAATACAGCCGCAGCGCCGTGATCACGAGCGCGACGCGGTGGTGCTCGAGGGGGTTGTTCTTCCACCCGTCGAGCTTTCGCTGCGCCGCGCTGCCGGCATACCCCTGCAAGAGCTCGTTCGGCGTCACGTCGACGAGGGTGGTCGCGGTGGCGTTCGCGCCGAGCGCTTCTTGCAACTTTTCGCGCTGATCACCGGGCAAATCGGCCATGAACGCCTCCAGCGAGGCGAGCGTGAGGTCACGCTGCGACACCAAGACCCCCGCCTCCGGCCCCGCGAGGAGCGGCACGAGTCGCGCGACGATTTCGTCGATGCGGTCGGTCTGCCCCGAGTCGCGATAGCCTACGATCTCGCGGCTGAGCGTCGCGTCTTTTTCGTAGCGGGAGAGGAGGGCGCGAACGTCGAACGTGAAGGCCTTTTGCCAAGAGTCTTTCGAGGCGAGCAGCGCTTCTACCCACGCGAGGGGCAGCGTGCCCGCGAGCGCGTCGCGGAGGAGGCCGCCGTCGGCCACTTCTTCTTTGGTGAGAACGGAGAGCAGCTCCGAGACGTACGTCCATGTGCGCGGGGGCACGTCGTCCAAGATGCGCTCGTGCGCCCGCGCGAGCGCGAGCACCCCGGGGTGAATCCCTCGTTTCTCGCCCCACGCGAGAAATGTGGCACGATCGGAGCGCACGACCACGTTGAGGAAGCGCGCGCGGAGGGCCTTGTCGAGCGACGTTACGTGGTAGTCGCTGGTCTGCGGGTTGATGGTCGCGACGCAGATCCAACCCTCGGGGAGCACGTAGTCGTGCAGCCTTCGCGCCGACAAAAGCTGAAGTGCGGGCTGCTGGATGTAGCGCTCGGCGCGATTGAGCTCTTCGAGGAGCAAAATGCCTGCCCCCTCTTTCGGGAAGAGCGCCGGGAGCGCGTAGTGGGTTCGCCCGTCGCGCACGTGAGGGAGGCCCACCAGATCGGGCGGCTCGAGGAGGCTAAGGTCGAGCACGGTGGTCGCGATGCCGAGCGACGCAGCGACCGAGTGCACGATCTCGCTCTTGCCGATCCCGGTCGGCCCCTCGAGCAGCACCGCGCGTCGCGCTCGGTAGGCGACGGAGAGCACCCGCTCGAGGCGCGGACCTATCGGGACGGCGTTCGGGCGAGCATCGGCTAAGGCAGACGGTTTCGGTTTTTGCACGGGAAGCTCTCTCGTTTGGGATCGGACGCGAAGCAAGGATCGTCGCCCTCGTGGCTCGAGAAGTGTCGCTCGGGGGCGCGCGAGTGGGCTGTACGAGCGTGAGCGCGTGGGCGCACGGCAGCGCGGCCCTTCCGGTCGAAGGCGGGTGCTCGTTCGACTCAGCGGTCTCTTAGCACGGCGGGGCCACGATCCTCGCGCCTACCGCGTAGGTGCCACCGGAGCGCCGGTCTGCGCCCGCGGACGGCCACCATCGATGTGCACTCGACGTTCGCTCGATGCCGGCAAACGAAGAGGCTCGGACCGTACGGCCGAGCCTCCCCTACTCACGGACGCGATGAAGCATGCAGAACGCATGCTTTCGTGGGCCTCAGGTCGCGGGCGCCTTCTGCGTGAGCGCACCGAGGAAGTCGCGCTTGCCGACCGGTACGCCGTTGTGGCGCAAGAGGGCATACGCGGTGGTGAGGTGGAAGTAGAAATTCGGGACCACGTGCTCCAAGAAGTAGTCGTGGCCGGTCATCGTCTTTCCTTCCCAGCGCGGCTGGGTGACGACGCGGGTCGCGACCGACTCGAAGTCTTTCTCGGCGAAGCCGTCGAGGTACGAGATTACCGATTGCACGCGGGCGCGGAGCTCGGCGATGGTGGCCTCGGTGTCGGCGTGGGAGGGCGCGTCTTTTCCGGTGACGCGCGACGCGCCGAGCTTGGCCGTGTCGCACGTGATCTGCACCTGACGCGCGAAGGCGAACTGATCGGGCGAGAGCCGCGCGGTGAGGAGCACGTTGGGGTCGAACTTACGGAGCTCGGCGTTCGCGATCGTCGCCTCGAGCCACTTGTCGAGCTGCGCGAGCTGCTTCTTCATTTGCGCGATGATCTGGAAATACATGGGAACGTGCACTTTCTGCCACCGGGGTGGCGCTGCCAAATACTGGAATCTTCGTGCCCCACCAAGGAGGCATCCGTACGAAAACCGAGGGCCGTGTCAGTGACCTGTTCGCTGGTGGAAGGCCCACGCGTCGCCTACGATCTGCAGCAAATCGGCGCGCTTGGCTTTCCATCCGAAGGTGGCCTCCGCTTTCTTCGCGCTCGCGACGAGCACCGCAGGATCGCCGTCGCGGCGCGGCTTAATCGTGACCGGTACGGGCCGCTTCGCGACCTTCTCCACCGCGGAGACGATCTCCTTCACCGTAGTGCCCTGTCCGGTGCCCAAATTGAACGCCCCCGAGGCACCACCCTTCTTCAGGTGATCGAAGGCAGCGAGGTGGGCGTCGGCGAGGTCGAGGACGTGGATGTAGTCGCGCTCGCAGGTACCGTCGCGTGTTTGCCAATCGTCGCCGAAGACGCCAATGTCTTTGCGCTTCCCCGCCGCGGCGTCGAGCACGAGTGGGATGAGGTGCGACTCGGGCTCGTGCCTCTCGCCGAGGCCCGCCGCCGGATCGGCGCCCGATGCGTTGAAGTAGCGGAGCGCTGCGTAGCGTAGGCCATAGGCGTCGTGGTAGCGGCGGAGCGCGTGCTCGATGAAGAGCTTCGACTCGCCATACGTGTTGACGGGGCGCTTCGGGTGGTCCTCGTCGATAGGGGTGTATTCCGGATCGCCGTACACCGCCGCCGTCGACGAGAGAATGAACGTCCCGACCGAAGCGTCGAGCAAGGTCTCGAGGAGGGAGAGCGTGGCGACGAGGTTGTCTCGAAAGTAGAGCCGCGGCTTCACCATCGACTCGCCGACTTGAATCTTCGCCGCGAAGTGGACCACCCCTTCGACCCGGTGCTCGTTCACGATCCGAAGCACAGTGTCACGATCACGAATGTCGCCGCGGACGAACGCCGCCTTCGTGTGCACCGCGTCCTCGTGGCCAGTCGAGAGGTCGTCGAGCACGACCACGTCGCGCCCCGCCTCCACCAGCGTCTTCACCATGTGGGATCCGATGTAGCCCGCGCCGCCCGTCACCAGAATGCTCGCCATCGCGGGCGAAGGTACCGACACCACGACGCGAGCGCCACCGTCGCCCGCCGCCGACCCGCGCGCGATGCACGGCGATCGCCTCGCCGCGCTCGTGAGCGTCACGCGGCGCGACCTCCCGTGAACGGGTGTGCATGCTTCACGCGCCTCGTGGCGACCGCCGGCGTTCGTTCGCGCCTCCGTGCGCTGGAGCAAGCCGGCGTAGAAGGAGCTCGGAACGCACAAGGAGCCGGCTCGGGACCCGCCGAGGCCAAAAAAAAAGACCCGGGTGACCGGGTCTTTTCGGGGTGGGCGAACAGGGACTTGAACCCTGAGCCAATGGATTAAGAGTCCACTGCTCTACCAATTGAGCTATTCGCCCGAAGGGAGCGCGGAGATACCTCTGACCGGGATCCGTGTCAACGGGAAAAATCACGACGGCCCGATGGCGCGGCGAACGAGCCGCCCCGACCGCGTGAACGAGCAGAGCCCCGCGCGTTCGAGCCTCACGTCGCTCTCGAGGCGCGCGAGACGTCCCTCTCGAGGCGCGCGAGACGTCGCCTCGAGGCGCGCGAGATGTCCCTCTCGAGGCGCGTGAGACGTCCCTCTCGAGGCGCGTGAGACGTCCCTCTCGAGGCGCGCGAGACGTCCCTCTCGAGGCGCGCGAGACGTCGCTCTCGAGGCGCGAGCCTCGCCCTCGCGAGCGTGCGGGACGACCGACGCGGCCGATTCGCCGACTCACGGGTTGCGCCCTCGCTTCGCGATGCCGGGCGGACCGGGCCGGAAGCCGCGGATTTCGAGCGGCCATGGGGGCCTCCGTGCTACGAAAATCGGCGCGCCGAGGGGCGCGACGACGAGAGCCCATGAGCCGAACTTCGAGCACCGCCGCACTTTCGCGACCACGAACGCCCTCCCCCGGAGCCCGGCGCCATCGTGTCGCCGCGGGCGCTGTCCAGATGCATGCAGCATGCACGTTCGCCGGGTGGGCTACGAACAACACAAGGAGCGCGTGATGGCCGAATCGAAAGACGCAACGCAAGCCGAAGGAAGCCGCGACGAGGCGTTCGGCGTCGCGTACCGCCTGACGCCGATGGACAAGCTCGGGATGTGGCTCTCGCGACGCCAAATCGAGAACGCGCTCGGCTCGCTCCGCGGCAAACGCATCGTCGACGTGGGCTCCGGCCACGAGGCGCACTTCATTCGCTCGGTGCTCGATTCGGTCGGCCACGCCACGGTGGTGGACATCTCGATTGCCAAAGATCTCCACGAGCACCCGCGCGTGACGGCGGTCGAGGGTCGCCTGCCGGACGCGCTCGACGGGCTCGAGCCGCACTCGTACGACTTCGTGGTGAGCAACAACGTGCTCGAGCATCTTTGGAATCCAGAGGAGGCGATCGAGAAGATGCGTCTGCTCTTGAAGCCGGGCGGGCGCTGCTTTTTGAACGTGCCCTCGTGGGCAGGCAAAGTGGTGCTGGAAGCCGCCGCGTTCCGCCTCGGCCTCACCGTGAAGGCCGAAATCGACGACCACAAGGCCTATTACGACACCCGCGAGCTGTGGAAGCTCGTCGTCAAAGGCGGCTTCAAGCCGAGCAACGTGCGCTGCCGGGCCCACAAGATGTTCTTGAATACGTACGCCGTGTGTACGGCGGAGTGACGGCCCGAACCGCAGCGATCTTGGCATGTCCGCGACTCCAACGTTCGGCCTCCGTCTCGCGATGATTCCTTCGCGAACATGGCACCCGCCCTCCGCGCGAAGACGTGCGACGCGGCACTCCTCTTATCGCGCCCACGCCGCGGGAGCCCCCCTTGTCGCCCGAAAAGCCTGAGTCCGAGCGTCCGCAAAGCCCGAGCGACGAACCCGTGAAAGCGCTATCCGCGGCCCTCGATCCCGCGCCATCGTCGCCGGTGGGGACCGCGCCCGCCGAGCCGACCGGATCGCTTGCGCCGAGCGAAGCATCGAAGGGGAACACGAGTGACCCCGTCGCGACCTCGACGGGGACGCCCACGAACGACACGCACACAGAGCCCGCCGCCGACGGTACGAACGAGCCCAAGGATGGCCCCGCGCCGACGTCGACCCGCGACGATTCCGAGGGAAAAACTGCGGTCGCCTCCGAAACTGCCGAGGACGCGACCGCGACCGCGACCGCGACCAAGAGCAAAACCGAACCGACCTCCGCGACCAAGAGCAAAACCGAACCGACCTCCGCGACCAAGAGCAAAACCGAACCGACCTCCGCGACCAAGAGCGAACCCAAAGCAGCGGCGCCAGCGAAGGTCGGAGGCGAACGGGGGCTCTTCGCGGGGGTATCGGCGATGGTGAGCTTCATCACCACGCGGTCGCGCAAGCTCGACGAAAAGCTCGTGCGCTTCGATCCGAATACGGACGAGACCGCCGATCCGCTGAGCGCCATTTCGGTGTTTTGCCTGTTCGTGACGATCGCGTTCAGCGTGTGGATGTTCCTCCGCTGGAAATACCAGCCGATGCAGGACCTCGGGCACCACGTGGCCTTGAGCGCCGTGGTCGCCGACTACGGAAAACCAGAGTCGCTCTATACGCGCCTCTACGAGCCTATCGACCCGCTCGCGGCCAACTCGCTCCTTTACCAGCTCGCCGGAAACCTGGGCCGGCTCGTGGGCGTGACGCGCGCGGTTCGCCTCTTCATGGTGCTCTATCTCGCCGGGGTGCCGCTCGCGAACGCTTATGCGCTGCGGGTGTTCGGGCGGAACGTGTGGGGCGCCGTGGTGGCGGTGCCGCTCACCTACAACATGGTGTTCGTGGCGGGCTTCGCGAACATGCTGTTCGCCGCGCCGCTCATGGTGATGGCCATTCCGCTCCTCCACCTCGCGATCAAGCTGCGATCGTGGCGGCGAGCGTTGGTCGCGGCGCTCACGATTCTGCTGCTCTTCATGGGGCACGCGCACCTGTTCATGTGGACGGGCTTCATGCTCTTCCTGCTCACGTTCGGGCACGTGGTGTACGGCTTCACGCAGGGGCCCGGCTTCAAGAAGCGTATCGTGCACGCCGCGAAGTCGGCCGGTATCGCGTTCTTGTGTGTGGTCCCTACGCTGCTGTTCTTTGCGCGCTGGTACTCGCGCACGTTCGGCGAGGGCCGCACGCAAGGCAACGTGATGAACTCGACCTCCGGGATCGAGAACCACTTCGGGGCGGTGTTCCGCGGGCCGCACGAGCTCTTCGCCACCCTCGTCGATACGTTCGAGCTCACCATCGGCGACCGCGACGTGCAGGGCGTTCTGCTCCTCGGTTTGCTCGCGGGGGTCATGTTCGCGATCTCGCGGCTCTCGCGCCTGCGCCAGCCGCCGGTGCTCGAGCTCGTGTTCGTGATCACGATGATGTCGTACTTCGTCCTACCGGACGGCCTGAGTGGCCACGATGTGCTCGCGCAGCGCCAGCCGAGCATCGCGTTTTGGTTCGTGCCCGCGCTGTTCACGCCAGTGGCGATGCGCGTGTCCCGGCTCCTTCGTTTCGTGTCGGTGGTGGGCATCGGCGCCGTCACCGTGTTCATGCTCTCGTCTTGGTACGACAACCTGGTGCTCTTCCAGAAGAACGAGGTGGCCGGCCTGGAACAGGTGATGTCGAAGGCCCCGCCGCGCCAGCGCCTCCACTACGTGAAGCTCGATCCGGGGAGCCGCTATTTCTCGTGGCGCCCGTTTTGGCATATCGAGAAAATCTATATGGGAGACAAGCTCGGCCAAACCGCCGACACTCCCGGCATCCTCTCCACGAGCAGCATTCGCTACCGCACCGGAGTCGACATTCACCGCATCGGGAACCATAGCCCCGACTGGCCGAACGACGCGGAGATCTGGAAAAACTTCGAGCTCGTGCTCGTGCGCTCGTGGCGCCCCTCGACCGAGCAGCGCGTCGCCGCCGAGCGCCACGGTGTGCTCCTCCAGCGCTCGGGCGCGTGGGAGCTTTGGAAGAGCAACGAAGCGACCCCGCCTTGACTTTCGCGGGGGTTCGGCTCGCTCTCTCCGCCGCGTGACCGAGGAGCGGCTCGCGACTTCACTCTTGGGCGTCGTCGTCGAACAACAAGTCGAGCGCTTCGCCTGTTGGGAGCGTGCCCAGGTCTCGGTCGATAGAGCCTTCGACGAACGCGGCGAAGAACTCGCCCGCGCTGCGTTCGCCAGCACCCACGATGAGCCCGGTCACGATCGCCGTGCGCAGCTCAACCACGGAGGCTGTCTCGCTTGAGGCTGCGGACGACGGAGGAGACCTCGCTCACGCCGCTCTCGATCGCGTGCTCGAGGGCGGTTCGGCGGCTATCGGGTACGACGACGAACGTGCAGGTCGCGTCACCACGCGCCTTGCACCCGATCTCGCGAACGGCGATGCGACGCGCGGCGAGGTGCGTGAACACCGCCCCGAGCATCCCCGCGACGAGCTGGCAGCGCATGGCCTTGCTGCGGCCGGCGGACTCGGCGACCGCGGAGCGATCGAGGTGGGCGACGAACGCCGATTGGGCAGTATAGGAAAAATCGATGCGGAGGGCACCCCAACCTTGGCGCGCCATTCCGCGGGAGAGCATCTCCATCGCCGTTCGAAGCGGAACCTCGCGGATGGAAAGCGCGAAGGCCTCGAGCGCTTCGGTCTCGAGATCGACGGCGACGGACCGGCCCCACTGCGTGCCCCACGCCAAACAGAAGAGCGGCCAGCCCTCCGGCGCGACCTCGTCGCACGTGGCGCGAAGCGAAGAGAGGAACGACCACGGCACCTCGAGCACGCGACGCTCGATCTCGTCGCGACGGACGCCCTCGATCGCCTCGTTGGGTGCGAGCTCGCGCTGAAGCGGCGCGGCGAACCCCTCCGGCAGGTTGGGGCGCGCCTCGAAGAACTTTCGCCGATTGACGAAGAGGTAGAAGCGCTCGACGCCGGGAGCGCGCACGATCTCGATGCCGACCTCCTGCGCCCCGAACTTGAAGTCGAAGAGGTAGTCGAAACGGAGGACGGCTTGCGCGTCGCCCGATCGCGCGAGCTCGCTGAACCTGCCCTCGAACGCGGGGCCGGCGGTGCACGGAGCGACGCGCGTGAAGAAGTTTTTGCCGATGACCTGGTTGCGATCGAGGCGCGCGAGCCGTGCCTCGGCCAGATTGTAACGCAGGATGGTGCCCTCGGCGTCGAGGCAGATGACACCGAAGGGGAGCTCGTCGAGCGCGGCGTCCGAACGCTCGTCGATCGTGAAGGGGTCGAACGGGATGGGCGTCGCGACGGACGACGCGGGGGGAACGAGGTCGATCACGTTGGTTTCTTCTTTAGGGTCGAAAAGATGGCGCGGTCGAGCGTAGCGCGAGCCGATGCTGGCGGGTGGTCTGGAGGAAGCGACGCAGACGCGGGCGCGGGCGCGGTAGGCGCGGACGCGGTCGAGGGTGCGGTAGGCGCTCCCGGCGAAGCGGAGACCAGGCTGTGGCGCGCGTAGTCCTCGGTGACGCCGCGACGCACGAGCCACGCGGTGAGAGCTCGCTCCACCTCCTCCGCCGACTGGAAACGGTCCTCGCGGTCGCGACGAAGGCAGTCGGTCACGATCGACCACAGGGCTCCGTCGAGGCCCCGCGCGCGGGTGGGAAACGGGACGTGGGCTTCCATGACCGCGTCGAAGATCGCGAGCAGGTTCGGGCCATCGAAAGGCACCACGCCGGCGACCAGATAATAGAGAGTCGCGCCGACGGCCCAGATGTCGGCGCGATGGTCGATCTCGGCGCGGCACTCGACCTGCTCGGGTGACATGTACTCGGGTGTGCCGAGCAGCATCCCCGCGGCCGTAAGCTTGCTCGACGCGACCGGCACGGCGACGTGGGCTACGCCAAAATCGATGAGCTTCGGCTGCGTGGAGCCGTCACCCAGTCGAGCCAAGAAGATATTGTCCGGCTTGAGATCGCGATGGACGACGCCCTGCGCGTGCGCGACGGCGAGCCCCGAAAGAACGGGGATCATGAGCTGAACCGCGCGCACCGCGTCGAGCGGGCCGCCTTCGCGAACGAGCGCCCCCGCGTCTCCGCCCTCGAGGAGCTCCATGACCAAGAAGGGCTCGTTCTCGGCGGTGGTGCCGGCGTCGAACACACGAACGATCGCACGATGCTGGAGGCGTGCAGAGACGCGCGCTTCGCGAAGGAGCCGCGAGGCCCCCTCCGGATTTCGCGACGCGCGGCGGAGCACCTTCACCGCGACGGGCTGCTCGAGCGACACGTTTACCGCACACCAGAGCTCGCCCATGC
>JAAFHV010000189.1:10597-18512 GCA_013297655.1 Myxococcales bacterium
GAGCTGGCGCTCGAGCCGGTAACGCCCGAGGATGATGTCCCCGGACTGATAGGTGTACACGCCTCGTTGCGCTGGCATCGTTTCGGAGAGCTCACGCGAGGAGTAGGGGGAGCTTCGACGCTGGTCCATCACACTGTCCGAACCGCGAGAGAGAGCGGATACCGGAGCGGAGCGTAGCCGATTTTTGCCGTCACGTCGTCGGACGGGATGGGGCCGAAGCGGTCCGCGGCAAGCCCCGACGCGAAGCTCCGCGGCGGCGGAGCGCCTCCGCTGCGCCGGATGCGTGCAAAGGAGAGAGGCCGCGATCGGTGCGATCTCGCGTCAAGGCTCAGCTCGCCACGCCCACGCGGGCCGCGGCCCCGAGCGTCCAGGTGGGATACCGTAGGGTAGGCCTCGAGGCTGCACGAAGGCCAACGTGACCGAGGCCGGAGACGCGTGACTGCGCGCCTCCCGACGGCCTCGACGATGCGTTCACTCTTCGAGCTTGGAGAGCTCCACGATCGCGCGCGCCCAGGCGGCGAACTTCCACTCGCCGAGATCGCGGATCGTCTTGATTCCGCAGCCCTCGAGGTGCTTCTGGTGCGCCTCGGTGAGGCCCTCGAGCGCGGCGATCGGCGCGTCGCAGATCTCTTTCAGGGTCTTGGTCTCGTAGGCCTTGTCGACGGCCTTGTTCACGTTGATCGGCATCAGTCGCTCCTTCGTATCGGGGACCGATGGGACCCCGCGCTATTTCTCAGGATGGCACGAACATGCACGCGAGCCGCACGCGAACGGCAGGCCTATGCCAACCGACCGAAGGGAGGACGGGATGAACCCGCGCCCGAGCGGGGTGAACCTTCGCCGCGACTCGCATCGATCGCGACGAGGTTCTGCTCGGGGACATGAACGCCCTGCGGCGAGCAACAGTCGGAGTAGAGCGCCCCCAAGAGGTGACCATTCGGACACGTCAGATTGAAGCCTTTCGTCGGATCGGGTCGAACGCCGCAGCACCCGAAGAGGCCGGAGCCGTGCGCGTCCGGGTCGAGCCAGTCGGCGCGATGAAAGTAGAAGGTATCGGCCGCGAATCGCCAATGGCCACTGCGATGAAGCGTGCCGTCGCCACGCAACACGTGCGCGAGCGGCACGAGCGATTCGTCGCCGATGGGCGCGCGGTGGAGGCTCTCGAGCCGCGCGAGCTCTACGCTATCGATGACCGTGACCTCCCCCGTCACGCGCGCTCCACATGTCTTGCAGGCAAACGAACGGGCCCCGTGGGGCGCGTGGGGGAGGTCTTGCGTGCAGGCCTCGTCGAGGGCGCGGTCCACCGATTGTGCGGCCTCGCGTGGCTCTTCGATCGCGACTCGAACGAACGGCGCGCCGGCCGAAAACCCGCCGAGCGCAGCGTAAACACCGAAGGTGTGCTCCATCTCCAGAATGCCCTCTTCGTCGGCCGAGGTGGGCACTCGAGTGCCCGTTCGAGTGGCGCCGGCGACGCGGACGGTGCCGAGCGCACGGGCGAGGGAGACGCACGTCGCGAACCCCTCGGCGTGGGTCGACGCGATCAAGACGGCATCGACGCCGAGCGAAACGAGCAGCTTCACCCGTGCCTCGAACGGTGCGACGACGAAGTCCGTGTCGATACCAAAGTAGGTCCGAGCGCCATCGTCCGCCTGAAGCACGGTGAAGGCGTGGCCACCGACGACCTGCTTCACGGAGACGAAGCTCTGCCCAGTCCTAAACGAGATACCGTCGCGAACCGCGCGGACGACGAAGGGGTCGCCGACGAGCGCGAACGACCTGCGATCGCTCCGATCGAGCTTCATCGCTGCATCGTAGCCCAAGAGCGGGAGAAGCCTCGCGCAGGCGATCAATCGTCGAGGAGAAGAGCCGAAGTGGGGACCGCGGCGGCGCGGTAGGGCTCGCGCGCGTCTTCCAGCCTCACGAGCACGCGGCCCGCGGCCGACATGTCGATACGGTAGTGCGGAATCCGCCCGCTCTCGGCCCTCCGCAAGAACGCGGCGCGTTGTGTCTCGCGGACGGTCGCGGAGACGATGACGACGACCGCGAGGACGACGGCAACGGCGATGACCGCGTCGAAGAATACGGCCGCGCATCGCTCCATCCACGCCCCGGCGGCGCTGAGCTCCGTGAAGTGAGTCACGTGGTTCGACGAGTCGACGTACCAGAGCGAAATGGCCGCAAAGACGGTGAGCGCGAGCGCGGTGATCCCGAGCACCCTCCCGCCTCGATCGTGCCCACCGAGACGCGCGGCCTGTCGTTCCGCGTATCGGAGCGGCACACCAACGAAGAGCAGCGTCAGGAGGAGGCCGGGCGCCCAGTACACGATGCCGTAGGTGGCGCCCAACATCGCTCCGCCGAAGAACGTGCTCGGCACGTGGAACCAACCAAACGTCGCGCAAAAGAAGCCTCCCGCGAGTGCGCCGTTCGCGACCGCGAGCGGGACCGACGATAGCCATCGAAGCCGGCCTCGCGCGAGACCGAACCGCGGGTGCAGCCGCACGAACGCGAGCCAAACGAAGCTCATGAGCAGGGTCGGGACCGCGGCGACGAGCCCGATCGTCAGGCGACGCGACAGGTACGCGAAGGCGGCCCCGGCCATCGCGGACATCGCGCACGCGAGCGCGACCGTCTGGAGGCCTGCCAACGCGCGCGACGCGCAAAAAAAGGCGGGGAGAGGGCGCGGCGGCGCCTGGTTCGCCAGTGTCACGGGGTCGGCCATTCGACCCGAGTCGTAGCGGGAATGCGCGGGTCGGGACGAGCCCGTCGGCGTGACTGGTCGAAAGGCTGGCGCGAACGGTCGATCGCGGTCGGCGGGTCGGCGCCAAGCCGGTCGACGGGCCCTCAGGAGGTAAGTTAGCCACTTGAAGAGATCTTCCTCTGCCACGTCTTGGCCGAGGAGGGAGAGGTAGGCCGAAAGCTGGCCATCTAGCTAGGGTCAGCCGTCCGCGGACGCCCGCCTCGAGCATTCCGCGTACACCGAGAGAAAGCTCCGCGATCCCCTCCACCGTGACCTCCGGCTGAAGGCGCCCGCCCGCGATAGGGCTCTTGATTGCGTTCAGGGCATGTTTTGGCGCTTCGACGAGCGGCGCGATTCGCGCGCGCAAAGCCCCGCCGCGCGAGCGCGAGCTTGGCGCTTCGAGAGGCGGCGCGGCACGCTCTCAGGGCCCGAACGAATACGGGAGGCGCCCGAACGTCTCTCTATCCTATGGCTTTTGTTCGTTCTTCTCGGGCGTGCTTCGGTCTCGTTCTTTTCGCGGTCTTCGCGACGGCGTGCGGCTCGAGCGCTCCGCCGGAGGAGCCGCTTCCGCCGCCGTTGCCCGAGTTCAAGTCGACCGTGATGCGGCTCACCCTGGTGAAGGCGGAGGACGACAAGGGCGCGCGGGTCGAGGGCGGGATCGGGGGCATCACGCTGTTCCTCAAGGCGGGTACGGCCACGAAGGACGGCAAGCTGCTGTTCGACCGCGGCAGCGCCGAGGTGGTCGTCGGTGAGCAACCCGGGACAAGCGGCATCGTCACCCCCTTCAGCAGCGGCTACCTGAGCGTATCGAAGGGCGACGTGAACAAGCCGTACGAGGCGATCGTCGACGTGTCGGAGGTCTTCGCGCCGAGGACCCTCACGCTCACCCACGCCGTGACGCGAAAGGGCATGTCGCACGCCGGCCGTGCTTTTGGCACCGAGGCGTTCGCGGCGAAGGATCTCGAGCGATTGAGCTTCCCTGCCGACGGCATCACGTTCGGCGGCGAGCTTACGGGCACCGCGGCGTTCGAGCACGCCGATGGGTCCACCACCGGCACCGTGAAGCTCACGTTTCGACTCACGCGCGACGAAGAGCCAGCCAAGGTCGCGCTCTCGGAGGCGTATGCCGACGGCACGTACCCGCATTGGGTCAACCCGGGCGCCGAGCTCGACAAACCGGTCACCTTCACGGGGCCGATCATGCGCCAGAGTGGCGACGGGACGCCAGTCGAGTACGACCCCAAAGGGGGAGTCTGGTCGAGCAGTGCGCGCGCAGTGCGTTTGATTTACCCGGAGGGCGTCGACTACGCCGGACTACCTGTTCCGGCGCGGACGGTCGAGATCAAGCCCACCCAGATCGCGAGCAAAGCGGCATTCGACTTCTCCCTCGACCGCCCGTTCTTGGGCCCTCGGGCCGAGGTCGTGGACGACGCGGATTGTGAGAAGGGTCGGTGCGTGGTGGTTCGTGGCAACACCAACGCGGACGAGCCGTGCCGAATGCCGCCGCACATGGGGTTTGCCCTCGAGCGGCCGGGCGGAGGAGAGAAATACTCCGTTCGCATTCGGTTGCTCGGGCAGACCAACAAGGCATGGAAAAAGGTCTTTCTGTCGCGCCCGTGGCTCAACAACAGCATCACGTTCGGCATCGACGAGACCGGCCCCACCGCCGAGGGCCCGCCGCGCACCGACTACCCTTACGACTCCGGCTGGATCTCCCTCGACACTTCGTCGTCCGGCGAGACCACCTTCGTGCTCGGCATTCACGCGTGTGCGCCGGGCTTGAAGATGCTCGTGCAAGGGGCGGGAGTGGCCAGCGGGCAGTGACAGTGACGCGGTACGGGGGCTCTAGCTCCCGCGATCGTCACGAGCCCAAATCGAAGCGCGCCGAGACGCGGGCTCCTTCGGCGAGGAGCTCGCGGATCGGCGTCAGCGCCACCTCCATCGTCGCTGCCTCGGGGTCGACCAGGATCACCAGGTGATCTTGCGCGCGGCTGGTGGCCACGTGGAGGAGGTGCGGGCGCTCCGCGATCCAACGGAGGTGGCGGCGCGACGTCGCGGTGACGGAGAAGATCACGACCCTTCGCTCGCCGCCTTGCAGGCGATGCACGGTGCTCACGAGCACTCCCCCGCGGTACATCATGCCTCGCGCGTGGAGCTCGCGCTCGATGCGCACGTACTGACCCACGAAGGGCGTGAGCACGGCGATGTCGGAAGGCTCCACCCCGTCGCGAAGGAGGGCCGCCACGAGATCGACCGCGTGCGCCGCCTCTGCCTCGTTCACGACGCCCTCCGGCGCGCGCTCGCCGCGGCCCACGATTGGAATGGCCATCAGCGAAGTGGCCAGTCGTGGGGAGATGTCGGAGAGCGAGCGAGGCCTCGTGCGCACGTCGAGGCGGTATCCCGACCAGCGCGACGCGATCTCCACGATAGGCGGCTGCGACCGAAAGTGCTCCACGAGTGATATCCGCGAGCGCGCGCGCGGCTCGGCCACCGCCTGCGCCGACGTGGTCGCGTCGGCCCCCATGCGAAAGGGCGCGACGCGCCCACCATCGAGGCCCTTCGCGAGGCGATCGTCCACTCGCGGATCGAGCGTGTACACCGGCGGGAGCTGCGCGGTGTCGCCCGTGAGCATCGCGCGACGGGCCCTCGCCAACGCGGGAACGGCATACACGGGCGCGCACTGCGCCGCTTCGTCCACCACGAGACGATCGATTACGTTGCTCTCGAGCGGAAAGCCGGTGCGCATGGAAAGCAGCGTGCAGCCAGCGACGGGGAAGAGCGGCGCGAGATCCAAGAGCGCGTGCGAGAGCGGCTTCGTGCGGCCCTGCGCGCGCCCCTCCCCCGCGGCGGCGAGCGCAGCCGAGAGGCGCTTGCCGAGCTCCGTGCGATGTTCGCGCGCCCACGCATCTCGCACGAGGAGCGCCGCTTCGTAGAGCCCCGGATCGGGCGCGACGGCACCCGATTTTTCGGGGCTCTGCGCGAGCTTCGCCTCGATCACAGCGAGCTCCTCGCGCGCGATCGGCACCGCGAGCAGCTCGCGGGTCTCCATCACCTGCGCGAGCGTGGCCTCGAGGGCCTGCCGTTGGCGCGCAGCGTCCTCGCGTGGCTGCGTAGCGTCGAGAGGACCGAACGGAGTGGCCATTCCGAGAGCCCTCAGCGCCGGCTCGATGCGCGGCGCGCGGAGCTCATTCGCGCGCGCCCACTTCTCGCAGGCACGTTCGATCGAGGGATTTTTCCCGTCGAGATGAAGCTTCACGAGCTTCGACGCGGCCTTCGTGTGCTCGGCGATCGCGAGCAACGCGCCGTCGAGGAGGGCCACGTCGACGCTCGGGGGGAGCGGGCGCCCGGCGAACCGCTCGATCAACCCGCGAAGCGAGGCCGCGCTCTTCTCGAGATCGCCTCGCTTCGAGGCCTCCGCGTCGCGCGTCTTCTTCGCGGCGAGGCGCGCACGGTGGAGCGCGCGCATCGGCTTTGCGCGCTCGTCGAAGGCGGCGCGTGCCTCGGCGAGGGACATCTCCCCCGCGCGCCCGAGCGCGCCGAGCGCCATCGCGAGCGCGTTGACCGTGGTCTCGGCGAGGGTGCGGCGATTGCCGAGACGAAGCGCGAGCGGAATCGACGGGGAGCCCACGAAGGGAGCCAGCGCGTGATCGACCGCTGCGTTGTTCGTGCTCGTGACGACGAGCGGCCACGCGAACGAACGCGGCGGCGCCTCGCTCCAAAGCCCACCGAGCGCGCACGCGACCACCGTCTGCGCCGTGACGACGTGAAGGAGCGCGGTCTTCCCGCAGCCAGGCGGGCCGCACACGGCGACGAGATCGCTCGAGCCCTCGAACGCCTGCGCCGCGGCGAGCTGCGACGGAGTGGGCACGATCGCGCCGCACGACCATATGGGCTCGTCGCGTGGTGGGCTCGCCTTCTCGCCGAGATACACCGCGAGCGGTCCGTGCGTGGGGGCCGCGTCCCCGGCGATGGCGCGAAGATCGGTCCGGAGGCTGCTCGTCGGATCGCCGCGCGGTGGCAACATGACGAGGCCGTGCGGAAAACAGCGCAGCCCGCGGCTCGCCGAAGCGCGTCGCGTCGCGGCCTCGCAGAGCGCGGCGACGTCGGCCTCCGTGAGCGCGCCGGCGGAAGGGCTCGCGTCGCCTTCGTCGGCCTCGCCACCTTCGAGGACGCGCGTCGCCGCACGCACGAGCGCCGCGAGCCCGCCCTCGGCGGCTTTCCCGATGCTCGCGAGGGTGGCACCATCGAGTCCAAAGAGGGAATGCCACACTCCGCCGTGGAGCGCATACGCCGCCTCGTCGTCGATCTCGATCTCGAGCGTGGTGGGCAGGGGCAGCGGCACGCCGTCGCGCGCGCCATTCGGTACTTTCCAGAGCTCGGCCCCGCAAAACCAACGCGCGCGACCACCGCCGAGAGAGAAGAGAGGGGCGGCGCGGGTGCTGCCCTGTTGAACGAACGTCACGAGGGGAAACCCGATCGTGAGCGCGTCGTCGGCTTCGGTGGCTTTGAAGGTCGCGTGCGCTTCGAAGAGGGCGGCCGCGCGAGGCGGAATGGGATCGAAGCGGATCGACGAGGCGTCGCCGAGGACGAGGTCCGTCGCGTCGTCTGCGGCCTCCGAAAAGAGGCGGAGCGAGAACGCGGCCCCATCGGGCGCCGACGCTCGCAACATGAGATGCGGAGAGAACACCTCGCCGGTGACCCGCGGCGGCGGCGCGACGCTGGCCTGCTCCCGCGCCATCTCGTCGAGCGCGCGGAGCCCGTAGCGCAGCGGGTCGAGGGAGCGGGCGGAGGCCATGGGGGGGTGCGAGCAGTAGGGCAGCGCCCCAACGAGGTCGAGCGATTTGCGTCCCCGCGCCGCGCACTCGAGGGAGGCGAATCGACGCTCGCGATGGAAAAAGAAGCCTCCCGAGGCGCTCGTAATGGCGAGCGGTGCCGAATTCGGCTTGACCCACCCCCAATCCAGGCTAAACCCCGGCCCTATGTAGGCACCCGGCCTACACCGCCACCTGGGAGAGCTCTCGCATGCGTTCGTTGGTCGCCCGAATCGTGTTGGTCGTGGTCCCTGGCCTCTTCGCTGTGGGTTGCGCGGCGGAAGCGAACCCGGAAGACACCGCCGGCGAGTCCGAAGAGGCGCTCAGCGCGTGCGGCACGGCGAAGTACAACGAGGGGCTTCAGCAC
>JAAFHV010000019.1 GCA_013297655.1 Myxococcales bacterium
CACCCCCGCCCCAAAACCGCGCCCACCCACGGCCTTCCCACGTCCCGCGCGAAGGAGAGGGAGAAGAGAGAAGAGAGAGAAGAGAGAGAAGAGAGTGAGAAACTCGGGACTCGCGGGGGATTCCCTAGGATGCGTGCGTGTATGATGCATGCGTCGATTGGGCCGAGGCATGAAAAAACGCGAAGCGCGCGACTCGGGGGATGAGCGCGCGCTTCGAGGGAGTGCTTATGGGTTAGCGGGTGGGGCGGCCGGATTGGAGGCGGTGGAGGGCGGCGACGAGGGTGTCGATGTCTTCGTGGGTGTTGTAGGGCGCTAGCGACGCGCGCACCGTGGCCTCGTAGCCGAAACGTCGCAAAATGGGCTGCGCGCAGTGGTGGCCGGAGCGCACGGCGATGCCCTCTTGGTCGAGCTTGCCGCCTACCTCTTCTGTCTTTTGACCCTCGAGGACGAAGCCGAGCACTCCCGCTTTTTCCTTTGCGGTGCCTACGAGGGTGAGCCCGGGGACGGCCTGCAAGCGGGGAGTGGCGTACTCCAAGAGCTCGTGCTCGTAGCGCTCCACCCGCTCGATCCCGAGCTCGCGGAGCCAATCGAGGGCAGCGCCGAGACCCACCGCGTCGGCGATGTTGCCCGTGCCCGCCTCGAAGCGCGCTGGCACACCTTGATAAACAGTGTGCTCGAACGTGACGTCTTGAATCATGTTGCCGCCGCCTTGCCACGGCGGAGTGTGCTCGAGCACGTCGGACTTTCCGAACACGGCGCCGATGCCGGTGGGGGCAAACACCTTGTGGCCGGAGAAGACGAAGAAGTCGCAGTCGAGGGCCTGGAGATCGACCGGCATGTGCGACACGGACTGGGCGCCGTCGAGCAGCACCCGCGCGCCATAACGATGCGCCATCGCGATCATCTCGCGCGCCGGCGTGATGGTGCCGAGCGCGTTCGATACGTGGGTCATCGAGACGAGCTTGGTCTTCGGATTGAGGAGCTTTTCGTACTCCTCGAGGATGATTTGGCCGCGCGAATCGACCGGCGCGACCCGGATGTTGGCGCCTTTCTCTGCGGCGAGCATTTGCCAAGGCACGATGTTGGCGTGGTGCTCGAGGTGCGTGATGACGATCTCGTCGCCCTCGCGCACGTTCCTTCGACCCCAGCTCTGGGCGACGAAGTTGATGCCCTCGGTGGTGCCTCGAACGAACACGATGTCCTTCGCGGAGGGCGCGTTCAGGAAGCGACGAACGCTCTCGCGCGCCTTCTCGTAGGCGTCGGTCGCGCGGCCGGCGAGGGTGTGCGCCGCGCGGTGGATGTTCGAGTTCTCGTGCTCGTAGAAATACGAAATACGATCGATGACGGTCTTCGGCTTTTGGGTAGTCGCGCCGTTGTCGAGCCACACGAGCGGTTTGCCATTCACCCGCTCCGAGAGGATGGGAAACTGCTTTTTGAGCGAGTGCGCGTCGAGCGGCGCGCCAGGGACGTGCTTGGATTGCTCGGTCGGCGAAAGCTCGTAATGGGGAATCGCGAGTGGGCGCGATGGCTCCGGAGCCCGAAACGCCTCTGGTGCTTCTCGCGTATCTGCGTTTTCGTGGGGAGGCTCGAAGAGGGGAAAGCGAAGGCCGTCCAGATCGAGCGCCGAGCCTTGCGGAGCGGCCTCGAACCCCGAAAAATCGAGGGGAACGTCGAACGGCGTGCCCACCGCGGGCACGCCACCGGTCGCGGGTGTGGGCGCGCGGGGACCGGCGTCGTCGCGATGGGCGTGGTGGGTCGTGGGCGTGGTGTCGACCGCGCTCGACGGGACCGCGCTGCCCGCGGGAGGTGCGCTCGGCTTCCCCGAAGTGGGCACTCCGGGATCGACCGGCGCGTGCGGGCTCGCCGCCGCCAACGTGGGTGAATAGGTATTGGCAGAGCTCGGATCGTAAGGCGCGCGCGTGCCAGATACACGAGGTGCCTCCGGCGCGTGCGGGGCCGGAGTCGCCGGAGCCTCCGAAGGCGCCGACGCGGACACGAAGCGAGCAGCACCCCCGGAAGGCGCGGGCTCGGCGTTCAGCGGCGCGGGGCTTCCCCCGTGCGGGGCGCCACCGTCGAGCGTCGTCACGTCCATCGTCCCGGGGAGATTTCCAGCGGGACCGGGCGGCAAGGCGTAAACCTCGTTTGCCATTCGCGCGATGAGGCTCGTAAGGGAGACCGGATCGAAATCGGGGCCCGTGGGCGCGGTGGGCGCACGAAGCACCGCGCCCGAGAGGCCGGGCGTGGTCGACGCGATGGCCGGGGAGCGCGGCACTTCACCGAGCTGCGGAAGCTGCGCCGCGGCGAGCCGAAGCTCCCCGGGAGACGAAGGTTCCGCGCCCGGCTGTGCGCCGCTCGGGGCGCCAGGAGCCATGCCGCCCGCGCCCGCTCGCGAGCGATCAGGGGTAGTCATGGTAGTGGCTAATCACCACGTCCTCGAGCACACCGAGCGCGTCGTGGGTGAGGATCGCGACAGAGCAATAGAGCGAAACCAGGTATTGCGCCGCGCCACGCTGGTTGATGCCCATGAGGCGAACCGAGAGGCTGGGGCTCACTTCTCCCGGCAAACCGGGCTGGAAGAGACCCACGACGCCGCGCTTTCGCTCGCCGGTACGCATGAGCAAGATGCTCGATTTGTTGTCCTTCACCGGCACCTTGTCGCTCGGGACGAGCGGCAGCCCGCGCCACGTGAGGAACGGCGAGCCGAACATGTTCACCGTGGGCGGCGGCACACCGCGGCGGGTGCATTCCCGGCCGAACGCCGCGATCGCCTTGGGGTGGGCGACGAAGAACGCGGGCTCTTTCCAGACGGTGGAGATGAGCTCGTCGAGGTCGTCGGGGGTGGGCGGGCCCTTGCGCGTCTTGATGCGCATGTCCGGATCCACGTTGTTCAAGAGGCCATATTGGCGATTCCGAAGAACCTCCGCTTCTTGGCGCTCCTTCAGCTTGTCGATCGTGAGGGTGAGCTGCTCTTTTACCTGGTCCATCGGGCTACGAAACAGATCGGATACACGGGTATCGACCTCGATCGTGGTGGTGACGGAGGTGAGCACGTACTCGCGTGGGTTCGGCTCGTAGTCGCTGAAGCCGACCGGAAGCTCTTCGCCGAGCTCGGGGCTGCACTTGAGATCGAATTTGTCGTCGAGGGCCTGGTTCACCCGGAACACGCCCGCTTCCACGGGAGTCCACGGGATCATTTGGACGAGCCAGCGCGGCGTCGTCCCACGCCACTGCGGGGGCGTCTTGGTCGTGTTCGAGAGCTGCCTCGCGGCGCGCTCCCCAATCGTTCGCGGAGGGTTCGACATGAGGATTTCACGCTACCGGCCCCGACCAGTCGCTCGCAATGGCCAAACGCCCGCCCCCCCAAATCGTCACCATGCCGCGCCGCGCATGACGCGGTTTGGCCGGGCGCTTTCCTCGCAAAATTCCCTCGGTTCGAGGGTTCGGCGCTTCAGGGGTTTCGTTCGAGGATCACGAAGTGCCCGTGGTCGAGCACGCGGTGGTACCCGCGAGGTAGGTAGTAGCTCGCGTCGTCGACCGAGCCCGGCTCGCACTCCGTCCGCGCGACCACGAACCGCGGCTTGGCGCTCTCGAAGGCGGCGAGATCTTCGGCGAGGTATTCCGGGCGGCGGTACGCGCGCGCCTTGCTCACGAGGAACGTGGCCCAGAAGAAGCGCCCCGGGTAGCTCCGCTTCGCGATCGCGTACACCTCGGGTTGGAAGCCGCGCACGAGCACCGAATCGTCCTCCGAGGAGTGCTCACGGAGCCAATCGCCCACCCACGACGAGTCGGCGTAGTTGAAGTGTATTCCCTCGAAGGAGTAGCGCGAGAGGTAGCGCTCGCGACTGTCGATCCCACGAGCGTACCGCCATACCGCGATTTGCTGCTCGCCCCACCTTCGCCCGTGCGGTGATAGGAAATAGATGCCGAGGAGCAGCGCCCAAGGGGCAATCTTCGCCCGCCGCACGGAGTACCCACGAGCTTCGAGGAAGCTCGTGAGATCACGGGCGAGCAAGAGGCCCAGGAGCGAGAGCGGGGCCATGAGCGGAGTCCAATGAAGCAGGTAGTACTTCATCTGCATCGCGACGCAGAGGTAGCTCACGAGGAGGAGCGAGAACGCGAACTTGTAACGAGCGACGCGTTCTTGATCCCCCGCCTTTTTGGCGAGCACGAGCACGATCGCCGCGACCACGACGAGGAGGCTCAGCGGCATCATGTGCGCGACGTAGCCCTGAGCGGCGTCGAGGGTGTCGGCGAAGGGGTTGTCGTCCCGCTCGTGGGAGACGTAATAGCCATTCGCCCCGACCACGATGTCTTTCATCGCCGCGAGCGCGCCCTTCGAGCCGAAATACGCGAGGGTGAGCCCGATCGGCGCCGAAGCCCCCGCCGCGGTGAGGCCGAGCATGGCCGCGTAGTCTTTCGGCTTCGCTTTTTGCTCCCGAAGACGCATCGCCATGACCCCCGCCGCGAAGAGGCAGAGGCAAATCGCGGGAGGCTTCATCACCAGCGCGGCGCCCATCGCGAGACCCGAGAGCAGCGGAAAATGCTTCTTTTTGCCGTCGAACCTTCGCGCGAACAAGACGGCGAGGCAGCCCAAGAGGGCATAGTGGAGCTCACTCTGGGCCGAGTCCCAGAAATTCAGGACACCAAAGAAGAAGATGGCCACGAGCGCGGTCGCGCGGCCGAACGCCCCCTCTTCCGGTCGCTCGTCGCGCGGGGCGGAGAGCCACGCCACGACGAGGCCGGTGGCGACCACGGCGACGAAATCGAAGATCCGAATGCCCCACTGATGCTCGCCGAAGATACGAATCGCGAGGGCGTGCAAATAATAGATACCCGGCGTCTTGTGGTCGAACACGTCCCGATAGGGAATTTTGCCGTGCCGCACCCACTCGCGGCCTACGTAATAGTAGAGCCCCTGGTCCCGCCCGAAGGGCAGCACCAGCGTGAGCACTCCGAAGATCGACGCGATCAATAGGCCGACGAGATCGCCGACGGAGAGGGGCGAGCGTCTTGGGGTTGGTTCTTGGGGGTCGGGGGCTTCGGTCGCCATCGGGTTCGCGCTGCGTTTAGCACGGTACCGCGGGAAGGGAGGTCCGCAGGACCGAGCGACGCCCGAACCTTTCGCGCCGATCCGACGAGCGAGCTCGAAGGGGGCACGAGCGTCCATGGAGGGAGGTCCGCAGACCGGCGAGGCTACGAATCCAGGGCGCCGGACGAGACTCTACGCGCGTGCTACCTGCGCCGCTCCGCGATGGCGGACTCGATTTGCGCCCACGAAGTGACGACGCGTACGGCGCCTCCTTCGTGGCCCACGAAAGCCCCGAGCGCGTCCGCGCCGCTGCCGCCGATCCAGAGGTCGATTCGGCGGGGGAGAGCCTTTCTTAGGCTCTTCAAGGCGCGCTTGGTCGCCGCGCGGTCGCTGCACGCGGTGACCGTGAGGCCGACCGCGTCGACCTCGAGCGAGCGCGCGCCTTCGGCGAGGTCGCGGATCGGTGTTTGCCCTCCCATGAGGCGCGGGCGCGCACCGCTCACGGCGAGGTAAAGCGCGACCATTTTGAGCGCGAGGGTGTGCTCTTCGCCCGGGAGGGTGGCGAGCAGCACGTGCGGCGAGGACCGCATGTCTTGGTAAGCGGCGAGCATGTGACGGAGCTGCGTGTCGAGGCACTCGGTCGCGAGGTGCTCGTGCCGAATCGCGAGCGCGCCCGCGGCCCACGCTTCGCCCACCCGGACGGCGAGGGGATGCGCGAGCTCGGTCACGAAGCGGCGCGGGCCGGCGGCGACGGCGGCGTGCCGGAGGTGGCTCTCCAGCTCCGCGACGCGGTCGCTCGCGAGCAGCTCGAAGAGGCGATCGACCGTGACCGCGCCGACCTCGACCGTGACCGCGTGGCCCTCGGTCTCTGGGGCGAGGGCATCGAGCTCGGCCCGCGATTTCCCGACCACGTCGCCGATGCGGTACCCACACGCGAGCACGCGCGTGATGGCGACGAGCTTCGCCACCTCGCTCGCGGAGTAGAGCCTGCGGTTGCTGCCCGGGCGTCGGGCGGGCTTCGGGAACCCGTAGCGCCGCTCCCACGCGCGGAGGGCCTCCAGGGAGAGCCCGGTCCGCAGCGCGACGACCCGGATCGTGCTGCCCTCACCTTCCCGAGAGTTGCGGCCAGCCCTTGCCTTGACGCGCTCCAACATCAACAATACCTGTACAAGAACTGTACGAGACCAAGCGCCGAACGCGAGCCAAAATGAGGCTCCCTGGCGCAGAACGGACGAAAACCATGCCGCCATCGAACACCGCCGAGCACGCGTCGAGATCGGGAACGGCGAAAAAAGCCGGTGATCGTGGGCCGAAAGCCACCCCCGCGCCGTGGGAGGTGGAGGTGTTCTTCGACGGAGATTGCCCGCTCTGTGCGCGCGAGATCCGCATGCTCATGCGCCTGGACGAGCCCGCCCGCCGCATCCGGTTCACCGATATTTCTGCCCCCGATTTCGACGCTGGCAACGTCGGCCTCAGCCTCGAGGCGCTCATGGATCGCATCCACGGTCGGCTCCCGAACGGCGAGCTCGTCGAGGGCGTGGAGGTGTTTCGTCGCCTCTACGAAGCGGTCGGGTTCCGGCGCTTGGTGAAGCTCACGCGCCTCCCCGGCGTGTCCCACCTCCTCGATGTATGTTACACGCTGTTCGCGAAGAACCGCCTTCGCCTCACGGGCCGCTGCGCCCCCGGCGCGTGCGAAGTGCCCGCCCGCGGCAAAGCGTGATGGCGGCGCGAGCGCGGGGGCGGCGCCTCCGGTGACACCTCGTTCGGCGACGACCTACGACGCGCTCGTCGTCGGCGCGGGCTTCGGCGGGCTCGGCGCCGCGATCGCCCTCGCGGAGGGCGGCGCGAGCGTGTGCGTGTGCGAGTCGCTGCGGTATCCAGGCGGCTGCGCGAGCACGTTCACGCGCGGAGGCGCGCGATTCGACGCGGGGGCGACCCTGGTGAGCGGCCTCGCGAAGGGGCAACTGTTCGGGGACTGGCTCGCCAAGTATTCGCCGTCCACGGTGGTGGATTGGATGGACCCGCTCGTCGAGCTGCGAACCGGCGATTTTTCGCTCGAAATTTCGCGTGATCGGGAGTCGCTCGTGCGTTCGTTTTTGGCCATTCCGGGCGCCCCGGCGCGAGCGATTCGTGGCTTCTTCGACTTCCAACGATCGATCGCGGCGTCGCTCTGGGAGCTCTTCGACGACCCGACTCTGCTGCCGCCGTTCGGGCCGCGGATGGTGGGCCGTCACGCCGGGCGCGCGCTCCGCTATTTGCCACTCTTGCCGCTCCTGGGAAGATCCCTCGGCGAGGTGCTCGCGTCGCACGGTTTGGCCGATTTTCGCCCCCTCCGCACCTATGTCGACGCGCTCTGCCAAATCACGGTCCAGTGCTCGGCCGACGAGGCGGAGGCCACGTTCGCGCTCGCGGCGATGGACTACTATTACCGCGGTACGGGGCATGTTCGTGGCGGCGTGGGCGCGCTCGCCGACGCCCTCGTGTCCGCGTGCACGCAGCTCGGCGCCGAGGTGAAGCTCTCGAACCGTGTCACTGCCCTGCGCCGCGCCGAAGACGGAACGTGGATCGCGACCACACGCAACGGTGAGCTTCGCGCGCGCACGGTCGTGGCCAATCTGCTTCCCTCTGCGCTCGCGGCGATGCTCGACTCGGAAGCGCACGCGCACGCGATCACCGCGCTTCGCGCGCGTTCTTCGCCGATCGAGAACGCGTGGGGCGCGGCGATGCTCTATGCCGTCGCGCGCCCTCCCGAGGGCGAACGCGACGACGCGCACCACCTCGAGCTCGTGAACGACGCGAGCGCGCCCTTCGCAGAGGGAAATCACGTCTTCGTCTCGATAAGCTCCGCCCTCGAGACCGAACGAGCGCCAGCGGGTCGGCGCGTGCTCACCATGTCGACGCACGTGCCCCTCGCGAAGCTCGCGCGGCTCGGGGAAGGCACCGCGGCGTACGTGGCCGAGGTGCAAAACGCGATGCGCGCGACGATCGCCGCGCGCGCACCGGAGTGGCACGAGGGGCTCGAGCGGGTGCTCCCGGCGTCCCCGCGCACCTTCGCGCGCTTCGTCGGCCGGCCCGCGGGCGCGGTCGGTGGGCTCCCTCGTCGCGCCGGGCTCGCGAGCTACTCGAGCCTCGGACCTTCGTCGCCGCTCGACGACGTGTGGCTCGTCGGCGACTCGGTGTTCCCTGGCCAAAGCGCGCTCGCGACGGCCATCGGAGGGGTGCGCACGGCGACCGCGATCACGCGGAGGCTCGGCGCTTCGGTGTCACGCGCGGAGGCTCGGGACGGTGTCGCGTCGGCACCGGTCGGTGTCGTCGCGACGCGCGCGTAGCGAACGCCTCTACCGCGGCGGTGATGTCGGTGATGTCGGGTCGAATCCACGCGTCCATCCGGGGGAAACCCCTTCAGGACACTTCGCGACGACGATTTCGAGCAGCGCGCCACACAAGATTCGAACTTGTGACCTTCGGCTTCGGAGGCCGACACTCTATCCAGCTGAGCTAGTGGCGCTTGAGAAACAGCACCCGCTACTCCGAATCCGCACCTTGGTCAAGAGCAATTCGGAGAACGAAGGGTTTCCTGGGGGGACATGCCCCGTGGATCTTAAAACCACCGGGAAATGTGCGACTTTTCCGCGGTGACCGGAAAAATCTAGATGTGTCATGGAGTGGGCATCTTCCGAAAAAGCTGCCAAAACACGCGCACTCGACGCCCGACGTCACCAAGACGGAGATCACACGACCTATGAAGCACGCCTCTCGTTTCGCGTTCGCCAGCTTGCTCCTCCTCGCCTGCGGCTCCGAGGTCGTGATTGTCGACGGAAACGGCAACCCGGTGCCGAGCGATGGGAACAGCGGCGGACCCGCGGCCCTCGCGCCGAAGACGCCGGCGGCCAAGGTCGCGATCGACCAAATCGCGGTTTACCAAGGCGTGAAGATCCCCGTGTTCGCAGAGGGCGCTCGTATCGAAGAGCGCAACGCCCCGATCGTGGCGGGTCGCCCGGGCTTGGTTCGTGTGTTCCTCACGCCGGCCGAGGGCTTCACTCCGACCCGCATCGCGGGCGTGCTCACGGTGAAGGCCGCCGACGGCAAGGTCAGCACCTTCAAAGACGCGCGCATGATCCGAAGCGCTTCGTCCGACGCGGCGACCGCGTCGACCCTGTCGTTCGATCTCCCGGGCGAGGCGTTCTCGGTCGACGCGCAGTTCTCCGTCGCGCTCACCGACGACCTCGGCCAGGGCACGGGCTCCGCCACGCAGACGCCGGTCAGCTACCCCGCGACCGGCCTCGACGCGCTCGGCGTGCAAGCGACCGGCATCGTGAAGGTCGTCATCGTCCCGGTGAAGTACGACACCGACAGCTCGGGTCGCCTCCCGGACGTGAGCGAGGCGCAGCTCGAGGTCTACCGCAAGACGATGATGGGTCTTTACCCCACGTCCGAAGTGCAAGTGACGGCGCGCGAGCCCTACTCGTGGACCACGAGCATCAGCGCGAACGGCACCGGCTTCGACGGCGTGCTCAACGCCATGGTCAGCCTCCGCCGCCGCGATCGCGCCGCGGACGACGTTTATTACTACGGTGTTTTCACCCCCCAGAGCAGCTTCGAGTCGTTCTGCCGCCGCGGGTGTGTCACCGGGCTCTCGGGTCTCGTCGACGACGCGGGCGACGCATACCTCCGCGCGAGCGTGGGCCTCGGGTTCGCGGGCGAAGAGTCCGCCGCCACGATGGCACACGAGATCGGTCACGCCCACGGTCGCAATCACGCCCCCTGCGGCGGCGCCGGCGGCCCCGATCGCCAGTTCCCATACAAGGGCGGCGTCATCGGTTCGTGGGGCTACAACATCCTCACGAAGGAGCTCATCTCCCCCGCGGATGGCACCGACATGATGGGCTACTGCGACAACGCGTGGGTCAGCGACTACACGTACCTCGCGCTCTTCGATCGCATCGTCGCGGTGAGCGGCGGGAAGTCGTCGGCGCAGGGCGCACAGGCCTCCGGCGGCGCCGGAAGCAGCGGTGGTAGCTCGTTCCGCTCCGTCACGTTCGACGGCAACGGCGTCGCCACGTCGGTCGAGACGATCAAGCTCGACAAGGCCCCCGAGCGCGGGACCGTTCGCGACGTGGAGTACCTCAGCGAGGCCGGCCAGACCATCGCCCGCGCGCAGGCCCACGTGTACAAGTACGACCACCTCCCCGGCGGCATCATGGTCATGCCGGAGCAGTCGGCTCCTTACGCCAGCCTCCGCGTCGCGACGATGAAGAACGTGCTCAACCTGAAGAGCTTGGCCACCACCACGCGCTGATCGCGCCGCAAAAGCACGACACCACGCCGGGCGAGCTCCTCCGAGCTCGCCCGTGCCTTGACACCCGCGACCCCCTCGAGATAACCCCGCCCCATGGCCGACGCGCACTCGAAACACCTGCCCGAGCCCTTGACCCCCATGTGGCTGCCGGCGCTCGGCGCCACGCTCTTCCTCCTCGCGGGGATTTGGTGGGCGTGGACGAGCTCGGCCACGCACGTCGATGGCTCGACCGAGTCGAAGCCCGCCGCGATCGCGCACCCCTGAGCGGTGACCTCGTTTTTTCGAGGTTTCGTGGTCGTCGCATGCGCGTGATGGCGACGTTGTGTGTCCGACGTTCACGTCGCGAGCGGCCCAGTTGGCGGCTCCCCCGAACCGAGACGCGACGGGGTCGCCCGGGGCGCGCATTCGCCGTTGTGTTTTTGCGCGAAAGCCCGTAACCGCGCACGCGTATATGAGCACGCAGCGTGTCATCGTCGTCGGCGCGTCCGGGTACTCGGGCGGGGTGCTCGCGCGCTTGCTCGCGTCGCACCCTCATTTGACCCTCCACGCCGCCACGTCGGACGCGCGGGCAGGGAAAAACGTGGGGCGTGAGCTCGGGTTTCGATCCGACGTGTGCTTCGTGAAAAACGGAGAAGCCCTGCGCGCGGCCGAGACGTGCGACGTGGCGTTCCTCGCGACCCCGGCGGAGGTGTCCGCGTCGCTCGGGCCGGAGCTCCACGCCGCAGGAAAAACGGTGGTCGATTTGTCCGGCGCGTTCCGCCTCGCGACCGGCGACGATGTGCGTGCGCATTACAAGTTTTCCCATCCCCACGAGGATCGCCTCGGGAAGACGCGCTACGGGCTGCCGGAGATGTTCGGCGCGCCGGAGAAGGGCGCCCTCGTCGCGAACCCGGGCTGTTACCCCACGCCCACGCTCCTCGGCCTCGGTCCGCTCGTGAAGGCGGGGCTCGTGTCGCCTTCGGGCATCGTGGTCGACGCGAAATCGGGCACCACCGGTGCCGGACGGCAGTCGAAAGAAGAGCACTCGTTCGCCGAGGTTGCCGAGAACCTTCGCGCCTACAAGCTGCTCTCGCACCAGCACGAGCCGGAGATCTCGCAAAAGCTCGCCGCCTACGCGGGCACGGCGGTGACGGGCCTCGTGTTCACGCCGCATCTCTTGCCGGTGCGACGCGGCCTGCTCACCACGAGCTACGTGCGCCCGGTCGCGGGAGCCGACACCGCGAAGCTCGAGGCGTGCCTCCGCGACACGTACGCGGGCTCGCTCTTCGTGGAGATCGTGGCCCCGGAGGAGGTGACCCTCGCGAGCGTCACCGGCACCAACATGTGCCGCCTCGGGGTCGTGTCGCGTGGCGACGTCGCGATCGTGGTCGGCGCGATCGACAACTTGGTGAAGGGCGCCGCGGGGCAGGCCCTCCAGAACGTGAATCTTGCACTCGGGTTCGACGAGGGGTGCGGGCTCGTAGGCCTGCAGAGGAGCGCAGCATGAGAATTCCCATCGGTTTTTCCTTCGCGGGAACCAACGCCGGCATCAAGGCGCTCAAGAAGGACATGGCGCTCGTGTACAGCGAGATCCCGTGCAGCGCGGCCGGGGTGCTCACCGTGAACCGCGCCAAAGCGCCGCCGGTGGAGGACGCCGAGAAGCGCCTCCCGGGGAAGGGATTTTCCGCGATCGTCTTGAACAGCGGCAACGCGAACGCCCTCACCGGCGACCAGGGTCGCGCCGACGTACGCGCCATTCACGAGGCGATGGGCAAAGCGGTGGGGGTGCCCGCGAGCGCGGTGCTCTCGATGTCGACCGGGGTCATCGGGGTGCCGCTCCCGGTGCAGAAGCTCATCGCCGCGTGCGACGGGCTCGCGCGGAGCCGCGGGGAGGGCATCGTCGCCGCCGCCGAGGCGATCATGACCACCGATACGCGTGTAAAGCTCACGCATCGCGTGCTCGTCCTCGGGGAGACCACGGTCACGATCGCGGCCTTCGCGAAGGGCTCCGGGATGATCGCGCCCGAGCTCGCGACGGTGCTCGCCGTCATCACGACCGACGCGCAAATCGAGCCGCACGTGATGCAAGCGATGCTCGCGCGCGCGACCGACAAGAGCTTCCACTCGCTCGTGATCGACAACGACATGAGCACGAACGACGCGGTGATCATGCTCGCCAACGGCGCCTCGGGGAAAGGCCTCGAGAAGCCCGACGACGCGCGCGAGTTCGAAGAAGCGCTCACGAGCCTCACGGTCGAGATCGCACGCTCGATCGCGGAGGACGGCGAGGGCGCGACGAAGACGCTCGAGGTCCGTGTCTCTGGCGCTCCCGACGCCGCGATCGCCCGTGATTTGGCGAAGATGGTCGCCGGGTCGAACTTGGTGAAGGCGGCGGTGTTCGGCGCCGATCCGAACTGGGGCCGTGTGCTCGCCGCGATCGGCTCGCGGGTGGGCTCGAAGAAGTACGCGGTGG
Organism: Myxococcales bacterium; assembly: GCA_013297655.1. Lineage (GTDB taxonomy): Bacteria > Myxococcota_A > Polyangia > Polyangiales > Polyangiaceae > JAAFHV01. The sequence goes on from JAAFHV010000019.1 coordinate 12,781, forward strand.
ATCCTTTGAAGGGCCGCGTGTCGCTCCAGGGCGAGGTGGTGTTCGACGAGGGGGGGCCGCGCCTCACCGAACCGCAGAAGCTCCGCGCGAAGATGCGCGAGCCGCAGGTGAAGATCGACGTCGACCTCCGCGCCGGCGACGGCGAGGCCACCGTGTGGGGCTGCGATCTTTCGTACGACTACGTGAAGATCAACGCCGACTACATCAGCTTCACGAACGCGTCGCCGGAGGGCGTGGTCACGAAGGACGATCGCCTCACGAACTACAGCCCGTCGTTCAAGCGCTCGCTCCTCGTCGAGGCGCTCTCGTACATCGACAAATTTTCCAAAAAACGAGCGGTCATCAAGTATGGCGGCGCGGCGATGGTGAAAGACTCGCTCAAAGCGAGCTTCGCCAACGACATGAATTTGCTCCGTTCTGCGGGGCTCATGCCGGTGGTCGTGCACGGCGGCGGGCCCGAGATTTCGCGCACCCTCGAGAAGCTCGGGCAGGGAAAGAGCGAGTTCGTCGACGGCGTGCGCGTGACGGGCGTGGAAGACGTGAAGGTGGTGGAGATGGTGCTCACTGGGCGCATCAACACCGAGCTCGTGTCGCTCCTGAACCAGAAGAGCGCCAACGCCGTGGGCGTGTCCGGCAAAGACGCGGGGCTCCTCCGCGCGCGCCGCCTCTATGGCAAAGAGGGCCGCGACCTCGGCATGGTGGGCGAGATCACGCACGTGAACCGCGACTACTTGGAGATGCTGCTCGACAAGGGCTACGTGCCCGTCGTCTCCCCCGTCGGCCTCGGCGAGGACGGCTCCGGGTACAACATCAACGCCGACACCGCCGCCGCCGAGATCGCGGTCGCGCTCCAGGCCGAGAAGCTCATTTACCTGTCCGACGTCCCCGGCATCCTCGAGAGCGGAGAGCTCATCAGCGAGATCACCGCGAGCGAGCTCCGGAAGCGCATCGACGACAAAATCATCGTCGGGGGGATGGCGGCGAAGGCCGAGAGCATCCTCCGCGCGCTCGCGGGCGGGGTTCGCTCCGTGCACGTCATCGACGGACGCACGCCCCACGGCGTGATCGCCGAGCTCTTCACCGACCGCGGCATCGGCACTCTCGTTCGAAAGGACTAAGACCATGGCTTCCGGATCGATCGCGCGGACCGCTGCTACCGGCGACGGGGGCATGATCCCCGAGCTTCTCGCGTGGAGCTCGTCGATGGAGGACGACGTGGGCCTCGCGCGGGAGGACATCCTCGGCAGCGCCGCCCACGCGACGATGCTAGGCGAGACCGGGCTCATTTCGCGCGAGGACGCGAAGCTGCTCCGTGAAGAGCTGCTCGGCCTCTATGCCCAAGCCGAGAAGAGCGTGCTCGCGCTCCCCTCCGGCGAAGAAGACGTGCACATGGCGATCGAGAGCCTGCTCACCGACAAGCTCGGCGACGTGGGCAAGCGGCTCCACACCGCGCGCTCGCGGAACGACCAAGTGTCGACCGCGCTCCGGCTCCACGTGCGCACCCGCCGCGCGCGGCTGGTGGTGCTCGCGGCGGAGCTGGTGCTCTCCCTCGTGGAGCGCGCGCGCGCCGAAAAAGACCTTATTTTACCTGCATATACGCATCGTCAACGAGCGCAGCCGGTCTCGGGAGCGTTCTTGATCGCGGCGTGGAGCACCGGGATTTTGCGCGCGACGAAGCGCCTCGCCGACGTCGACGTGTCGGAGTGTCCGCTCGGCGCGGGGGCGTGCTCGGGCTCGAGCTTGGGGATCGATCGCACCCTCACCGCGAAGCTGCTCGGCTTCCCCGGCGGGCCGACGAAGAACGCGCTCGATACGGTCGGCGATCGGGATTTTTCCCTCGATTACACGTACGCGTGCACCCGGATTTTGCTCGCGCTCTCTCGCCTCGCGACCGACATCATCGACTACTCCACGAGCGAGTTTCGCTTCGTGAAGCTCGGCGACGCGATCTCTGCCGGCTCGTCGATGATGCCGCAAAAGAAGAACCCGGACATCTTCGAGCTCGTGCGGTCGAAGGCCTCGTTCGGGGTCGGCAACGTGGTGCAGCTCATGACGTTGGTGCGCGGCCTCCACGCCGGGTACAGCCGCGACTTGCAGGACGACAGGCGCGCGACGTTGGGTACGGGGCCCATCGTCGGCGGCGCGCTCGGCGCGGTGATGCTCGCGTTCCCGCACGTGAAGTTCGACAAGGTCGCGTGCCTTCGCGCGGTGTCCGACGGCTCCACCCAGGCGACCGATTTGGCCGAGGCGCTCGTGCGCCAGGGCATGCCTTTCCGCGACGCATACAAAGCGGTGGGCAAGCTGGTCTCCGCCGCGACGGACGCGAACCGAACCCTGATCTCGCTCACCGAGGCCGAGGCGAAGACGTTCCACCCCGCGTTCAACGAGGCCGCGCTGCGGGCCCTCGATCCGGTGCGCGCGGTGGCTGCAAAAGAGAGCATCGGCGGCACCGGCGCGGCGTCGGTCGAAGGTCAGCTCCTCGCCCTCGAGGCCGAAGCGACGATCCTCCGCGAGCTCCACACGACGGACACGCTCCGCGCGGTGGCCGAGCGGATCGCCGACTACCCGAACTGAGTCAACGTTCATCGAAAGGCAGACGAGGCCCATGGCGAAGCGCGATTTCCTCTCTTTGAGCTCCCTCACGCGGGAAGAGCACGACCGTGTGCTCACCCTCGCCGCGACCTTGAAGGCCGAGCGCGGCGAAGAGCGTCGCGCGCGCACGAACGAGCTCCGCGGCCAGTCGGTCGCGATCATCATGGAAAAAGCGAGCACCCGCACGCGGGTCTCGTTCGAGGTCGGCGTCGCGCAGCTCGGGGCGCACCCGGTGGTGCTCGGGGTGCAAGGGAGCCAGCTCGGTCGCGGCGAGCCGATCGTCGACACCGCGCGTGTGCTCGCGCGTTACTGCGACGCGATCGTGTACCGCACGTTCGAGACGAAGAAGCTCCTCGAGATGGCCTCGTGCCACGTGCCGGTGGTGAACGCGCTCACCGACGACGGGCACCCGGTGCAAGTCTTGGCCGACGTGTTCACCATGCGCGAAAGCCTGGAGCTCCACGGCCACGGGAGCCTCGAAGGTCGTCGCGTCGCGTTCGTGGGCGACGCGTCGAGCAACATGGTTCGTTCGTTCGTCGAGGCGGCCCCGATCTTCGGGTTCCACCTCGCCCTCGCCGCGCCAGAGGGCTACCGCCCGCCCGCGGACGAGCTGGAAAAAGCGGGCAAGTGGGTCACGATGTTCGACCGACCCGAGCCGGCCTGCGAGGGTGCCGACTTCGTGCACACCGACGTGTGGACGAGCATGGGCCAAGAAGCCGAGAACGAAGCGCGCATGAAAGCATTTGCAGGATACACGCTCACGAACGGCCTCGTCGGTCACGCGGCGAAGACCGCCAAGGTCATGCACTGCTTGCCCGCCCACCGCGGCGAGGAGATCGCGGACGACGTGATGGAGGGGGGCTCGTCGATCGTGTTCGACCAAGCCGAGAACCGACTCCACGTGCAGAAGGCCTTGCTGCTCTTCTTGATGAAGTAGCGAGGGCCTTGCCGGCGCTCTAGGACGCCTTCCGCGACCTTTCGCGGGTCGCCTCCTCGAGTGTCCTCTCCAACTCGTCGAGGCGAAACGGCTTCGAAAGATAGCCGGTCATCCCCGCTTCTTCGCACGCCAGCGCGTCGCTCGACATCGCGCTCGCCGTCAGCGCCACGATCGGCACCGGTGGGGTCGATCGGGCGCGCTTCGACTCGAACGCGCGGATGCCTCGTGTCGCGGTGAGCCCATCCATCACCGGCATCTGGACGTCCATCAGCACCACGTCGAACTCCTCGGACTCGATCGCCGCGAGCGCTTTCGCGCCGTCGGCCGCGGCCACGACCGTGTGTCCGAGCTTCTCGAGCATCCGCCGCGCGACCAGCACGTTGATTTCGTTGTCGTCCGCCACGAGCACACGAAGGCGGCGCGCTTCTCGCGGCGTTGCATGGGCGGGCACCTTGGCGACGCTCGGCGCCGAGGCAGGCAGGGGCAGGTCGCAGCGGAAGGAGGAGCCCTCGCCGACCTTGCTCTCGACGGAGAGCGTCCCGCGCATGAGGCTCACGAGGTGGGCACAGATCGACAAGCCGAGTCCCGTGCCCCCGAACTTCCGTGCAATGCCGCTGTCGGCTTGCGTGAACGCCTCGAAGATAGAGGCCTGGCGCTCTGGCGGAATGCCTATCCCCGTGTCCGACACGGAGAGGGTCACCCGGTCGCTCGCCGATGCACGGAGGGTGATGTCGACGGCGCCGTGGGCGGTGAACTTGATCGCATTTCCCACGAGGTTCGTGAGGAGCTGACGGATGCGTAGCGGATCGCCGAGCACCATCCGCGGAACCGCAGCGCTAATGTCCGTGGTCAGACGGATGCCCTTCTCCTCGGCGCGATGCGCGAGCGGAGTCAGCGTAGCGCGCACGAGCTCGTCCAACGCGAAGGGTACGAGCTCGAGCTCGAGGCGATTGGCCTCGATCTTCGAGAGGTCGAGGATATCGTTGATGATCTCGAGGAGGTGGCCGGCGGACGCCTGCGCGACCTCCACGTAGCCGCGCGCGGTCGCGTCGAGTGAGCGGCCCAACGTGAGCTCCAGCATGCCGAGGACGCCGTTCATCGGGGTTCGGATCTCGTGGCTCATGCTCGCGAGGAACTCGGATTTTGCGCGCGTCGCGGCCTCGGCATGCTTCGCCGCCGCGGCGAGGTCGCGGCAGCTCTTCTGGAGCTCGAAGTGCGTCACGACCTGCCTGCCGAGGACGCGGATGGTTTCGAGGTGCTCGGCCCCGAACGTTCGCGCCACGTGGTCCAGGACGCAAAGCGTACCTATGGCTTCTCCCGTTGGCGCGACCAGCGGCACGCCGAGATACGCCCGCACCCGAGGCCCCCCGGTGACCAGCGGATTGTCGAAGAAGCGCGCGTCTTCGTGCGCGTCGGGTACGGCGAACACCTCCTCGGGCTCGAGGATGGCGTGCGCGCAGAACGCGACGTCACGCTTGGTCTCCGTCGCATCGAGCCCGACCCGCGACTTGAACCACTGGCGATCCGCGTCCACCAGGCTCACGAGGGCGATCGGCGTTCCGCAAAGGCGGGCCGCGAGGCGCGTGAGGTCGTCGATCCCCGCGTCGACTTCGGTGTCGAGGATCTCGTAGCGGCGCAGAACCGCGAGCCGGGCCTGCTCGTTCGAGGGAGTTGGTGGTGCCTGCATCGCTGGAGGTGCGAACGGCCGGACGGCGGATCTCTTGAGGGCTCGGGCCTCAATCAGGAACAAAGTTCGACGCTCGCCCACGGTCGCTCGTGCTCGATCTCGCGGACGTCGCGCGTGGACGTCGCTTCGCCGGCTCTTCGTGGGCGAGGTCGCCCGACCCGAGCGAGTGCGTTATCCGTGTCCGCGCACTGCGTCGAAAACAGTCGTGAAATCGATGCGTTATGACGCGTGCAGGCAGCATCCCCCGATGTTCTCGGGGAGCATTGGAGCGTCCTTGATCCAGCCCCGAACCAAGCGTCGCCCATGTAGGACATTGGAGCTATTGCCCCTGACAGTCACGAAAGGCGTCAGGAATTGCGATGTAGGCAGAAATCGCGCAGCCAAAACGGATGGCACGTTCGGTGCTCTATCTCTCGTCATGCTCAAGCGCACTCTCCTCCTCCTCGCTATCGGATCCTTCGCGGTGGTCGGTTGCTCGGCCGAAGCGACGTCGGAAGACGGCAACGACGACGAGATGGAAGAGGACACGGGCTCCTCCGAGAGCGAGCTCCGCAGTGCGGTGAGCTGCGCCACCGAGCGCATGGATACGTACTCGGGCGGCTCGCGCACCGGCACCACGGACGTGATTCGTGTCGGCGGCAAGCGCGTCACGAAGGCCACCGGCCACGCGTTCCTCAAGTGGCAGAAGGCGGCCCACGCGGCCGGCGTCAACATCGGGATCAACAGCGGCTTCCGCACGATGGACGAGCAGCGCTACTTCTACAATTGTTACCAGACCGGGCGCTGCAACAACGGCAACCTCGCCGCGCGCCCCGGCTACTCGAACCACCAGAACGGCCGCGCGCTCGACATCTCGAACTCCGGCAGCTCCTGGATGCAGAACAACGCGAGCCGCTTCGGCTTCCGTCGCACGGTCGCGAGCGAGCCCTGGCACTTCGAGTACTTCGGCACCGACCCGGGCGGCGCGTGCTCCGGCGGCGGCGGCACCTCCGAGCCCGAGCCCGCGGGCGACGGCGAGAGCTGCTCGAGCGCCACCCTCGGCCGCGTCGTCCCCGAGAAGACCTGCGTGCAGGCGCGCAGCGACAACCTTTGGTACCGCTGCCGCGATGGCAACTGGTTCGAGACGACCAGCAGCGACAGCCTCTGCTCCGCGCGCCACCCGCTCTGATCGAGAGCTGCGCGACACAACTTTGGCCAGGGCTTCACGCGCGATACTCCGAGCGCGCGTGGACCCTGGCCGGTTCCTTTTGTGGATGCGGGGAGGCGCTCGAAAACGCCGCCTCGTGCTCTCGGTCGAAGACCGGGACGCGCCGCGCCTTCCTGACGGTTCAGGGCAGCTCGGCCTGGGGTTGCATCGCCTTCACCTCCGCCGAAGTTGGGAACTTCGCGATGCGATATCGAACGGGCCAGTGCGGCGTCTTGGTCATGCGGGCGCCCATGGTCTTTTCGAGCACGTCGAACCGAACGACACCGATGTGCCGCGCCTTGCCCTTCTCCCATAGGGCGAGGCTCACGAGCTCGACCTCGGGGAGGAGGGTATCGACCGTCTCGGTGAGGGTCGCCATCGTAAAGACGTTTCCGTTCTTCTTGTTCTGAACGGCGATAGCTTCGGCGGTGAACGGATCTTCGTCGCGCGCGTAGCTTCGGAGGAGCTTCGTCTGGCGATCGTAGTCGGCGAGCACCCCGCGGCGCTGAACCTCGGTCGCGATGGGGGTGCCCTCGAAACGGACCCAAGTCGTGCCTCTTCGCCGGAGGAGCCGCGGCGTCCACGCGCGGGGCTTCTTCACTTCGTCGCCGACCTCCCGGAGCAGGGCCTTCTGGCCCTCGACGTCGTCGCTCCCGGTGACCAGAACGGTCTCGCGCGAGACGAAGAACGCGACCGCATCGCCGCGAACGGAGAGCCCCTTGTCCATCGCGCCGAGGAAGAAGCGAGTCGCTCCGTATTCGTCGCCATCGAAGCGGAAGGCTCCCGGGGCGAGGGTCTTCATGGCGGGGGCGGGGCGTGCGAGGAGCGCGCGGGTGGCGCTCGCCAAGCTCACGTCGAAGGTGAGCTTCTTCTCCTCGAGGCCCTTGTTGGAGAGCCACTCGACCGTGTTCGCGCGATCTTCGACGAGACCGAGGGCGAGCACGTCGGCGATCGGGCGGTAGGGCACGCGATCCGAGGAGCCGAGCTTCGGATCGTGCTCCGCGCGGAGGTGAGCGTCCACCTCGATGGTGACGCGCTCTCTCAGGATCGGGAGGGAGCCGTTGGAGGCGTTTGCGCCGAGGCTGCGATGGATGCGATCGGCCACCTCGTCGACCGACGAGCTCGCGACGTTCGCCTCGGCCCAATGGTTCGTGAGCGCGATCGCCCCCTTCGTCTCCCCGTCCTCGAACGCGATCTCGAACGCGGCTTCGTCGAAGCGTAGCTGACGTCGCGGCTCGAGCTGCTGGAGGCGCGCCACCACGGCGCGGCCCCAAGCGCCCTTCTCGGTGATGGCCTGGGCCTTCTCCGCCGATGGCCGCCGCGGCTTGCAAGCGCCGAGCAACGAAGCGCTCGGCACGATTCCCACGAGCGCGGCGAGGAGCACCGCGCCCGCGCGCGACCGTGCCCACGCACCAACGTGAGAGGGGGCGGAACGGAGACCACGGAGGCAAAGTTTGGACATCGTGCTCGAGTCGTTGGCTCTCCCGGACGCACGATCCGTCGTGTTTTCGTGGCGAGCGTGTGGAGCGGCCGACCCTATGGCAGAGGGCAAGCAAGTCAAGGTGGCGTCATTCGGGTCGCGCGCCCTTCGCCGTTCCACCCGACCGCCGTCGACGAAACACGAACGCCCACGAGCCGGAGCTCGTGGGCGTTCTTCACTTCGGGTTCGCTAGGCTAACGAGGCTTAGTAGCCGCCGCCGTAGCCGCCGCCGGGCGGACCACCGTAACCGCCACCGCCGCCGGGCGGACCGTAGCCACCCATGGGGGGACCGCCGTAGCCGCCGCCGGGGGGACCACCGAAGCCACCCGCGGGGGGCGGACCACCAGGCGGGCCGAAGCCACCCGAGAAGCCACCGAAGCCTCCGCCGTACGCGGGATCCTGGCCCGTGAGACGGAGGTAAACGACCGCGTAGGCGAGGGACACGAGCGGGAGCGCGACGAAGAGGCCGAGGTAACAGGCGATGCAGCCGAGGAGCATGATGCCGACGGACATGAGCCCGAGGAGGAAGAGCTTGCCCTTGTGGCCGTCGGTCGCTTTCCAGCTCGCGCCGAGCGCGTCGATGGGGCCCATGTTCTTGTCGACCACGAAGTACGGCGCGAGGCCGAACCCGAGCCCGAGGATCACGCCCGGGACGACGAGGAAGATCATGCCGATGTAGACCATGATCATCAGCAAGAACGTGGTCGCGAGCATGCTCGGGAAGCGACCCATCGCGGAGAAGAGATCGCCGAACGAGGGCGCGCCGCCCTTGGCCGCCGTGATCCAAATCTTCATGAGACCAGCCTGGAAGAGCATCTGGATCAGGAAGCCGACGAGCGAGCACGCGCCGTTGACGACTTGGTACTCGTCGCTCCCTACGTCGAGCGCGCCCGCGCCCGCGAGACCAATTGGAATGAAGCTCGGGAGCGAGCCGATGAGCCCCGCGAGGAACATGCTGAAGATGAGCACGGCCCAGTTCGGACCGAACTTGCTCCACGCGGCTCCGAGAACGTCGCCCGGCTCCCATGGCTGCGGCGCGCCGGACATGCCTTGCGGCGGCGCGAAGCCACCCCCGGGCGGCGGTTGAGCGGGTGCGGCGTACGGGTTGTGGCTCATGCGCGATCTCCTCGAAAAGACGAACCCCGCGAAGGCGCGGGCTCCGATCCTCGAGCATAGGGCCCCGGTCGCGATCACGAAAGGGTCGCGGCTCCGCCATGTTTTGTTAGCAATATCAAATACTTGGCCGAGTGGGGCGACACCCTCGCGGGCCGCGCGCGCTTGCTTGGTCGACTTTGTGCGCGTCGACTCTAAGGTCGCACGATGTCGATGCCTCCCGAGCGTGCCACTGTCGTGATCGGGGGCGGAAGCGGCTTCGTGGGCCAAGCGCTCGCCGCGAGTCTCTCGTCGCGCTTTCGAATCGTGGGTCTCTCGCGATCGGAGCGCGCCCCCGACGCGCACGTCGAAGAGTGGCGGAAGGCCGATCTGTTCAACCTCCGCGACGCCGAGCGCGCGCTCGTGGGCGCGAAGTACGCCGTGTACCTCGTGCACAGCATGTTGCCTTCGGCGCGCCTCACCCAGGGCACGTTCGAGGACCTCGACCTCATTTGCGCCGACAACTTCGCGCGCGCCGCGAAAAAAGCGGGGGTCGAGCAGATCGTGTTCTTGGGAGGGATTTTGCCTGCGCGGCGCGATCTCTCGCCTCACCTCGCGAGCCGCCTCGAGGTGGAGAAGACGCTCGCGCGCTACGACGTGCCCGTCACGGTGCTGCGCGCGGGGCTCGTCATCGGCGGTGGCGGCTCGTCGTTCGAGATGCTCGCGCGGCTCGTGCGTCGCCTCCCGTTCATGATCGTCCCGGAGTGGACGCGCACGAAGACACAACCGGTGGGCGTGGACGACGTGGTCGCGCTGCTCTCGTTCGTGGTGGGAAACGCGGCGTGCTTCGGGGAGACGTACGACGTGGGCGCCCCCGAGCAGCTCGAGTACCGCTCGCTCATGGGCATGTGCGCGGAGCTGCTCGGGCTTTCGCGGCCGATGCTCTCGGTGCCGGTGTTCACGCCGGGACTTTCGCGGCTGTGGGTCTCGCTCGTGACCGGCGCGCCGAAGGATCTCGTCGCGCCGCTGGTGGAGAGCCTTCGCTACGAGATGCTCGCCGACGACGCGCGCCTCTTCGCGATGGCGGGCCTCACCCCGACGCCGCTTCGGGTCGCGATGCAACGCGCGCTCGCCGAGCACTCCGACACGCCCCGCGCGTACAAGAGCCCGGCCGCGGGAAACCGAGGAAAATCAGGGCAAAAGCGGCCCTCGTTCGTGCGCTCGGTGCAGCGGATGACGCTCCCGAAGGAGCGCGACGCGCAATGGGCGGCCGAGGAGTACGTGCGCTGGCTCCCGCGGGCGCTACGGGGTCTCGTTCGGGTCGACGTGGCGGAGAACCGAAGCTGCACGTTCTTCCTCGTGCTGTTCCACATTCCGCTCCTCGTGCTCACCTACGTGCCCGATCGCAGCACGGCCGATCGCCAGCTCTTCTTCGTGACCGGCGGCGTGCTCTCGCGACCCGATTTTCGAGGGCGGTTCGAGCTACGCCAGGTGCTCGATCAGCGCACGCTCATCACCGCGATCCACGATTTTGCGCCGCGCTTGCCGTGGTTCATTTACGTCGCGACGCAGGCGAAGTTCCACGCGTGGGTCATGGCCGCGTTTCGTCGCCACGTCGCGCGGTCGTGAAACGCGCGGTCGTGGGCCGAGGCTCAGCTCCCTTTGCGGCTCGTGGGAGGGCTCGCGCGGACGGAGCTGGGGCTCTTCTCCACGAGATCGCGCCGCGACTCGAGGCCGGGGGGCGCCGGCGTCTGCATCTTTCCGGAGCGGCGCTGGTCGGCGAGGCGGCCGGCGTGGCGGATGTCTTTCCCGCGCACCATGAAGACCACCATCTCCGCGATGTTCGTCGCGTGGTCGGCGATGCGTTCGATGTACTTTGCAATCGATTGCACGCGCGTCGCGCGGTAGATGTTTCGCGGGTTCTCCATCATGTACGTGAGGAGATCGCGGAAGATGGACGCGTAATAAGCGTCGACCGCGCTGTCGCGGCCGATCACGGCTTCGGCGCGGGTCACGTCGGCGGCGACGAAGGCGTCGAGCGCCTCGCGGAGCATGCCTTGCGCCGCCTCGGCCATGTTCACGACGTCGACGTAGGGCTTGAGCGGGGGCTCCTCGTTGAGCTCGAGCACGCGCTCGCAGATGTTGACGCCCAAGTCGCCCATGCGCTCCAAATCGGTGACGAGCTTGAGCGCGATGGTGAGGAAGCGGAGATCGCTCGCGACGGGCTGGCGACGGGCGAGCACGCGGAGGCAGAGCTCGTCGGTCTCGACCTCGATGCGGTTGATTTGGCGATCGGTCTCGAGGGTGCGCTGCGCGAGATCGCTGTCGCGTTCGATGAGGGCGCGCATGCTCGCGGTGAGCATGTCTTCCACTTTGGCGCCCATGAGCAAGAGCTGCTCGCGGATCTTGCGGAGCTCGCCTTCGTACTCGCGGTCGGTGTGGGCTCGGCTCATGATGAGGCTCTTTCTAGGGAATTTCAGCCGAATCGGCCCGTGATGTACTCCTCGGTCCGCGGATCCTCGGGGCGGGTGAAGAGCACGTCGGCGAGGCCGTACTCCACGAGCTCGCCCAAATAAAAGAACGCGGTGAGGTCGGAGACGCGCGCCGCCTGCTGCATGGAGTGCGTCACGATGACGATGGTGTAGCGCTCGCGAAGATCGTGGATGAGCTCCTCGATCCGCGCGGTGGCGATCGGGTCGAGCGACGAGCAGGGCTCGTCCATCAAGATGACCTCCGGCTCGAGCGCGAGGCAACGCGCGATGCACAAGCGCTGCTGTTGGCCGCCGGACAAGCTGCCGCCGGGGCGATCGAGCGAGTCGCGCATCTCGTCCCACATCGCGGCTTGGGTGAGCGCGGCCTCCACGACGACGTCGGGGCTGGCGGGGCGAATGCCGTTCAAACGAAGGCCCGAGAGCACGTTGTCGCGGACGGACATCTCCGGGAACGGGTTCGGCTTTTGGAACACCATCCCCACCTTGCGGCGCACCCCGACCGGATCGACCGCGCTCCCGTAGATGCTCTTTCCGTCAAGGAGCACGTCGCCGGAGGTGGTCGCCCCGGGCACGACCTCGTGCATGCGGTTCAAGCAGCGGATGAACGTGGATTTTCCGCAGCCCGAGGGGCCGATGACGGCCGTCACCTTGTGCTCGATGACCGGCATCGTGATGCCGCGGAGCGCGACCGCGTCCGGGAATTTGGCGCCGAGATTTTCGGCGCGCATCTTCTCGACGTGCGGGGGCGGGGGAGTGCTCGGAGGAACGGTGGACATGGGTGGCAATGGGGAGGACACCGACGCGAACGCGCCTCGCTAGGATACGTCGTCGCGACGCTTGGAGAGTAACCGGGCGGTGACCTGAAAGACGAGCACGAGGCTCACGAGCACGAGCGCGGCCGCCCAAGCTTGTGCATGAAGATCGTCGTAGGGCGAGATCGTGTAGGTGAAAATCGAGACAGGGAGCGACGCGGTGGGCTCACGTAGATCGTCGCAGAAAAAGCGGCTCTCCCAGGCGGTGAAGAGCAGCGGCGCCGCTTCCCCGGCGGCGCGGCCCACCGCGAGGAGCACCCCGGTGGCGATGCCTCGCGCGGCAGACGGGAGCACCACCTGCGCGATGACGCGGTGACGCGTGGCGCCCAAAGCGAGCGCCGCCTCACGAAGACGCTCCGGAACGGCGCGCACCGCCACCTCCGTCGCGCGGGTCACGGTGGGGATCATCGTGAGCGCCAACGCCGCGCCGCCGGCGAGGGCAGAGAAATGCTTCATCCACGCCACGAGCACGCCGAACACGAAGATGCCGAACACGACCGAAGGCACCGCGGCGAGGGCGTCTGCTGCCGTGCGCGCGAGGCGCACGAGCTTGCCCGTGCGCGCCTCGGCGAGGTGAATGCCCGCGAGCAGGCCGACCGGGAGCGCGATCGCGCACGCGAGCGCGACGAGGAGGAGCGTGCCGACGATCGCGTTCGCGACCCCACCGCCAGGCACCCCTGCGGGCCTCGGGAGGGCGGTGAGCGTGGTCATCGAAAGGCCGCGTGCGCCGTACCCTACGACCGAGAAGAGCACCGACGCGAGGCCGACGACGGTGAGCGCCGTCACGCCCGCCGCGAGCCCGCGTACGAAGGACTCGGAGGCGCGTCGCGACGCGAGCGTACGTACACGCGCGGCGTCGCTCATGGCGAGGGACCGAGCTCGCCCTCGGCCGGGCCGGTGGAGAGTCCTGCTGCTTTTCGGCGCAAATATCGGCGGACCACGCCGTGGGCGCCCAGGTTGAACAGCACCGTCACGACGAGGAGGACGAGCGCGACCTCGTAGAGGGCCGACGCGTGGAGCGGATCCGACGCTTGCGGCATCTCGTTCGCGAGCACGCTCGCGGCGGTGTACCCGGGCGCAAAAAGGGAGGCCGAGATCTCGGCGCTATTTCCGATGACCATGGTCACCGCCATCGTCTCGCCGACGGCGCGCCCGAAGCCCAACATCGTCGCCGCGAAGAGGCCCGCGCGGGCGTGAGGGATCACCACGTGACGAAGCACCTCCCAACGGGTGCCTCCGAGAGCGGTGCCCGCTTCGCGGAGGTTCTGCGGCACGGCGAGGAGCACGTCGCGCATGACGGCCGCGATCGTGGGGAGCACCATGAGCGCGAGCACGAGCGACGCGGCGAGCATGCTCACGCCCTGGGTGGGCCCCCGCGCCCCGGTGCCGCGGAGGAGCGGCGCGAGCACGAGCACACCCCACATGCCGTAGACCACGCTCGGCACCGCCGCGAGCATCTCGACGAGCGCGCCGACCGGACCGCGCGTCCGTCGCGGGCCGAGCTCGGCGACGTAAATGGCCACGAGAAACCCGCCTGGGAGTGCGATCGCGAGCGCGAGGACGGACGACAGGATCGTGCCGAAGAGGAACGGGAGCGCGCCGAATCGCGCGTGGAGCGGGTCCCACTCGGTGCCGGCGAGGAAGCCGAGCCCGAACACCTCGACGCTCATGCGCGACTGCTTCGCGAGGTAGGCGAAGAGCGCGAGGAGGAGCACGAGCAACGAGGCGGACGCGAGCTGCGCGATGCCACGGAGCACCCGCGCGAAGACCACTCCGGAGGTCGCGTTCGCGTTCGCGTTCACGTTCGCGTTCGCGTTCGCGTTCGCGTTCACGTTCGCGTTGCGGCTCACGGCGCGACCCCGAGAGTACGCTGGAGCGCTTCGACGGCGGCGCTGCGCTCTTCGGCCGAGAGCGGCCCGAACGCGCTCATGAGGCTGCCGGTGCCACCTACCGGCGCGTGCTGCCCTTCGTCGAGTGCCCAACGGAGAAATCCGCGCACGGTGTCGTCGTGAGCTCCCTTCGCCTTCGGCACGAGCGCATACACCGTGCTCACGAGCGGGTACGGCGAGGCGCCGCGGGCGTCGGCGGGGGTAGGCGCGACGAACGTGCCGCTGTCGTCCTCGAGCCACGCCACGGCGAGGCCGCTCGCGCGCGCGAGGCCGAGCTCGAGGACGCCGATCGAGCCGCGGGTGGACTTCACCGCGAGCGCGACGCCGTCTTGCCCTTTTGCGCGTACGCCGGTGGGGAAGTTGGGGCTCTCGCCGGTGCCGACCTGCTCGGCGAACGCGGGGCTCCCCTTCGCGACGTAGGCCGTGAACCGCTTCGCCGTGCCGCTCGCGTCGGTGCGGTGGACGGGCAGCACGGGGAGGTTCGGAAGGGAAATTCCAGGGTTTTCGCGCACGAGGGACGGGTCGTTCCACGAGCGCACCTCGCCCATGAAGAGCGCCGCGAGAGACGCTCGGCCGAGGCGCAGCTCCGACACACCGGGCAGGTTCACGGCGACGACGACGGTGCCGTGCGCGAGCGGGATCTCGGCGTAGGCGCCCGCGGTGCGCGAGATCTCCTCTGCCGAGAGCGCCACGTCGCGCACGCCGAAGTCGACGGCGCCGACCGAGAGCAACATGAGCGCGCCTCCCGAGCCGACGGCCCGATAGTCGACACGACCCGGACCCGCGTAGGCCTCCGACCAACGCGCGACGAGGGGGGCGGAGAGGCTCGCGCCGGCGCCGCGCGCGGTGACGTCGCGTTGGCTCTTGCCGCAGCCAACGAGCGCGAGGCTCGCGACGAACGCGAAGCTCGCGAAGCTCGCGAGCATGCCGCGGCGGGACCGCACGCGCGTGACCCTCACGAGAGCGACCTCGCGGAGGGGAGCTCGCGCGGCGCGATTTTTTGCGTCGGGAGGCTCACGACGAACGTGGTCCCGCGGCCTACCTCGCTCTCCACGCGCACCGCACCGCCCATCGCTTCGGACAAGTGCTTCACGATCGCGAGCCCGAGGCCGGTGCCTCCCACGTCGCGCGACCGACCGGGATCGACGCGGTAAAATCGTTCGAAGAGGCGGGGCAAGTGCGCGGCCTCGACCCCCGGCCCGGTGTCCTTCACGGTGATGCGGGTGAGGGGCCCGTCGAGCGCCGCGCTCAGGCTGACGGTGGACCCGGCGGGGCAGTACTTCACCGCGTTGTCGACGAGGTTCGTGATCACCTGCTCGAGCGCGCGGCGGTCGGCGAAGGCCTCGGCGTCGGTCCCGATGTTCATGGAAACGTTGATCTTTTTCTTCTCGGCGCGATCGCGAAAGAGGCTCGTGACGTGCGACGCGAAGGGCCGGAGCGCGATGACCTCGGGGGAGAGGCGAAGCTCGCGCGACTCGATGCGGGAGAGATCCAAGAGATCTTCGATGAGGCGCTGGAGGCGATCGGCGTTACGCTCGATGATGGCGAGGAACTGATCGGCGGCCTTCGGATCTTTTCCCGCGACGAGGCGGAGCGTCTCGCCCGCAGAGAGCACCGCCGTCACCGGAGTGCGGAGCTCGTGGGAGACGTTCGCGACGAAGTCGCGGCGCATCGACTCGAGCCGTCGAATCTCGGTCACGTCGAAGAACACGGCGAGCACGCCGCCACCCTCGCCCTCGAACGCGGTGGCGCGCACGAGCAAGCGACGCGGCTTGAGCCCACCGACCTCTACCTCGCCGGTCATCGCGGATTTCACCTTCCGCGCGCGATCGAGCAGCTCCTTCAGCTCCGCGTGCCGGACGACCTCGAGGAGCGGCATGCCGATCATGTCGCCGCGGACGAGGAGCATCTCGCGGAAGGCGGGGTTCATGAGCGCGATGTTGCCGCTCGTGTCGAGGAGCATGACGCCCTCTTGCATGCCCTGGAGGACGCGGCTGAGGAGGTCGCGCTCGGCGCGGAGCTCGCGGAGCGTCTTCGTGAGGCTCGCGGCGAGCTTGTCGAGGGCCTGGCCGAGCTCGCGGCTCTCGGCTTCTTCTTGCGAGCCCACCGCGCGCACGTCCGTGTCGCCCTCTTGGATGCGTCGCGCCGCGTCGGTCAGCGGCCGAAGGGCGGCGAGAGAGGCGCGCGCGGAGGCCTCCGAGACGACCTGCCCGAACACGGCCGAGACGACGAGCACCACGACGGCGCGAAGCAACGTGAGGGAACCCGCTTGGCCGAGCGCGCCTATCCCGACGAACGCAAAAAGCGCGAACGACAGGGGAAATACGCGGCTTCGGACCCCGGAGCTCACGCGCGACTAACCGACGACATCGGGAGATTCGGCGAACCTGTAGCCGACCCCGCGCACGGTCTCGATGTAATCGCCGGACTCGCCGAGCTTCTCGCGGAGGCGCTTCACGTGGGTGTCCACCGTGCGGGTGGTGATGTCGGCCTCGATCCCCCACACGTCGTTCAAGAGGGTGGAGCGGCTCTGGACGCGGTTTTTGCGCTCGAAGAGCGTGACGAGGAGCTTGAACTCGAGGGCGGTGAGCTCGAGCTCGGTGCCCGCCGACCACACCCGGTGCGCGCCGCGATCGATGCGGAGCTTGCCGAACTCGACCGCGTCCATGGGCTCCGACTCGGGGGCACCGCGTCGCAAGATGGCCTGGATGCGGAGGAGCAGCTCGCGCACGCTGAACGGCTTCACCACGTAATCGTCGGCGCCGAGCTCGAAGCCGACGACGCGGTCGATCTCCTCGCCCTTCGCGGTGAGGATGATCACCTGCGTGCCCTTCAGCGTAGGGTCGCTCTTGATCTGCCGACACACCTCGGTGCCGGGCATGTCGGGGAGCATGAGGTCGAGGAGGACGAGATCCGGCTTCTTCTCTCGCACGAGGCGGAGACCCTCGTCGGCACGCCCCGCGAGAGTGACCTTGTGGCCGCGCTCGCGCAGGTTGTAGTCGAGGATTTGCTGGATATCGGCCTCGTCTTCGATGACAAGGATCTTCGCCATGAGCGCATCGTATAGGGTTCCTCGGTGACGGACACGTGTCATGGTGGGAGCTTGCCCGCGTCGCAACCGCCCCTTTTTCCCTGCTCCGTGACGATTCGGTAGCGCCATGCTGGACGACATTCGCGTCATCGTGGTCGTGCCGGCGTACCGCGAAGCCCTGCAAATCGAGGCCGTCTTGCGTGGTCTCCCTGCGTCGGTCGACGCCGCGATCTTGGTCGACGACGCGAGCCCGGACGGCACGAGCGACGCGGCGGGTCGCGTGGCCGCGGTTGACGCGCGGATCCGACTCGTGCGTCATACACACAATCGCGGGGTCGGCGCCGCGATCGTGAGCGGCTACCGCGAGGCTGTCGCGCTCTTTCCGGGCGAGCGCGCCGCCCTCGTCGTGCTCGCCGGCGATGGCCAAATGAGCCCGCGCGATTTGCCTGCCGTCGTGGGCCCGATCGCGCGCCGCGAGGCGGACTACGTCAAGGGCGATCGTTTCCGGTTGCCGGGCGTGAGCCGGATGCCGCTCGGACGCTACGTGGGAGGGCGCGTATTCTCGGCGCTCACGTCGCGCGCGGTCGGTCGCCCCGTGTCCGATAGCCAATGTGGGTACACCGCCATCGATCGCGAGGTGCTCGCCGATCTCGACCTCGACGACGTGTGGCCCGGATTCGGGTATCCGAACGATCTGCTCGGTCAGCTCGCGGCGCGCGGAAAGCGCATCGTGGAGGTGCCAGTGGAGACCATCTACGGCGACGAGTCGAGCAAGCTCGGGCTCCGTCATTTGCCGCGGATCGCGTGGCTCGTCGGTCGCGCGTACGTGCGCCGAAAGCGGGCGGGCAGGTAGCGCGCGAGCGCTGGGCGGGTTCATCGAGCCCCGCCCGGCCAGTTTGGCGTGCCTCCGGAAGACCCTCGGCGTGCAAATGTTGACCGCGCTTCGTGCGCCATTTCGCACGCCCCGCACGCACGGCTTGACGCGAGTTGCCTTCGTTCCCGATGCTGAAGGCGGCACTTTCGCGGGTGTCGGCGCGGTGCGTCTGGCGGCACGAACCCTGCTTGGTTCGGGCGCAACTCACGTCTTCTCTCGAAGGAGCCTCGATGACCTCACCTCGTCCGTTCGCCAGGACTGCCCGTCGCCTCGCATTTCCTCTCTTCACGAGCGGGGTGCTCATGGCGATGGCGGCGGTCGGCAACGGGTGTGGAGGGCAGGTCGATCCCGCGCCCCTCGCGGTCCCGATCGAGCCGCCTGGCATTCGCCCGCGCCCGCGCGACGGCGGCGTCACGAGGCCAGTCGATGCGCGCGCTCCCGTCACGCGTCTGCCGCTCCCCCCGCAGACGACCGCGACGGAGGTCGATCTCGGAACCGCGCCGAACGGCAGCACCGTGACGCTCGAGGTTCCATCGAACGCGCTCGGGTTCAACGTGGTCGTGACCGGCGAGGGCGAGGACGAGGTGGGCATCGAGCAAATCGTGAGCCCTACCGGCGAGACCGTGCTCCGCAATCACGTCGTGGTCGGTGGCACCTTCGAGACGTCGCTCGGGACTGGCATCGCCGCGGCGTCCGTACCGCAAAATGAAGCCTCGTCTGCGATGCCGATCAAGGCCGGGCCTTGGTCGATCACGGTGTCTTCGGCGACCGCGCGGCCCGTGAAGGTGGTGGCGCGAATCCAAATCTCGGGCGACGGCGTGTTTCACGGCGGCGCCGCCAACATGCACGTCTACATTCCGGCCGGTCTCGAGATCGAAGATCCGGACACCGAGCACGTCGTGACCGCCGCATCGGCCCCGACGGACGCTTCGATCGAGGCACGGCTCGGCTCGTTCTTCGACGCGCTCGAGGCGACGACGGGCATTTTGCGCGGCGACGTCACGTTCCACGACGTGAGCGCCGGGCTCGTGAAGATCTCCACCGAGGGGGCGCTCGCGACGGGGTTCGCGGTGTCGAAGGGGGTAGTCCCCGACGGCGAACAATCGATCCATGTACTCCTCACGAACGACCTCGACTTCGGCGAAGGCACGTGGGGAATCGCTTCGGGTATTCCGGGCGCGGCCACCAGGACAGGCACCCACGCGAGCGGCGTCGCGCTCGCCGTCACGGCCAACACCTTCGCCGACATGGACGGCCTCGCGCTGCTCCACGAGGTAGGCCACTTCGTAGGCTTGAATCACACGACCGAGTTCGTGGGCGGCTTCGTGGACCCGCTCGCCGAGACGCCGAACTGCGCGGGTATTCTCGATATCGATAGACCCCAAACGCTCGATCGATGCCCGGACAAAGACAACCTCATGTTCCCCACGTTGTGGGCGACCGCGATTCGTGTGACCGCTTCGCAAAAGCGCGTTTACCAGGGCTCGCCGACCTACAAAGCGTTCGTCGGGGTGCTGCCCGAGCCCGGCCCGCAAGATGCGGGGATCACCGACGCGGACGCTGGCGCGGCGGACGCGATGGTGCCCGACGCGGCGGGGTTCGCGAGGACGGTTCCCGCGATCGGCGAGGGCTCGAGCCACGAGCTGGCGGTGCGCTTCACACGATCGGGCCGCGCCCTCACGGGGGCCGAGCGGTTCGTCATGGGGGGCCTTTGCGGTTCCACCAACGGTCGCGGTGGGCTCGGCGTCGCGAGCATGCGGTCGCACCTCGGGGCCACGGTCGCGCACGCGGAGCTGGTTCGGATGGCGAACGATCCGGATTTGCTGGGCGTGATTCGAATGCGCGCGCGGAAGATGCTGGCGCGCGACGGTCGATGATCCATGCGCCATAACGCGCTTTTGGTGAACTACCCACTTCCGCCCACACGGGGATGCTTTTGGCTCGCGCGTGGGTCCGGCGGGCTCGCGGTTCCCGTCGCGCGTGCGGTGGATTAGCCTGGCGACGTGAGCGATCTCGACAAACTGCGGACGCGGGTGGCCAATCAGGCCCACGAGGTCGCGAAGACGATCAACGAGGGGTTCGAGGACTATCGTGTCGGCGCTGGCGCGTGGCAGGTGGAGCTCAGCACCCCCGAGGGGCAGTCCACGGCCGGCGGCAAGCAGGCGCTCCAGCACTTGCGGCTCGTCCCCACGCGCGAGGGCTACGCCGCGCTCGTGGTCGGCACCGTGAACGGGGTGCTCTATTCGGCCGAGCTGCGGACGTTCGACCACGTCGCGATGAGCCACGAGGTGCGCTTCAAGCGGCCACTCGAGATCTCGGCCTCCGAGTACGACGACTTCCTCCGCAAGGCCGACGTGATCATGAATCTTTGCCGCTTCAAGGCAAAGCGCGTTGGCCCTCCGGAGGAGCTCTTGGCCGAGCGAGCGTCGCTGAAGGTGGCGGCGTACAACGCGCGAAATCTGAAAATCGTGGCGGGGGTAGTGCTGTTCTTGATCGCCGTGATGATCGTGATTCGATTCGCGCGAGGCTGACCACCGGCGCCTTCGGTGCCGCGCAGCCACTCTCCTTTCGACGTGGGGTGATCTTTTTTACCGAGCGGGGTGCACGTAGAGGCCATGCGTCGTTCGTTCGGTTTCCCAAGGCGGCCCAAGGTCGCCGTCGCCGTGGCTTCGATCGGGGCGTTCGCCGCGCTCGCGAGCTGCGGTGCGCGCACGGCCCTCGACGCCGACCTCGACGCAAGCGCGCCGACCGACGCCGGCCGCGATGGCGACGCCACCCTCGACGCGGACGCCGACCTCGACGCCCGCGTGGGGTGCGTCCCCGGTGATTTCCCCCTCACACGCGCGTATCCGTCCGTCATGCTCGTCGTCGATCGATCGACGTCGATGAACACGGCGTTCGGCACGAGCACGCGTTGGGTGGTCCTCAAAGAGGCGCTCGCCGCGGCGCTTCCGCCCATCGACCGAACGATCGCGCTCGGGGCGCTGATCTTCCCCGCCGGAGGAGGTGGCGCGTGTGTGGCTCCTTCGGCGCCTGATCTCGATCCAGCGCTTTCGAACGCTTCGGCGGTGATGGCGAAGCTCTTGGAGCGGAACCCTTCCGGCTCCACGCCGACCGCGGAGTCGCTCGAGGTGGCGGCTTCGTCGCTCGCGGGCTTGCGCACCGCCACGTCTGCGCGCGCGCTGGTGCTCGCGACCGATGGCGCTCCGGGCTGCAACACGACGCTCGATCCTGCGACCTGCACGTGCATCTCGGGCACTCGATGCACGCGCGCGGAGCGCTGTCTCGACGATACACGCACCATCGCGACGATCGCGCGCGCGGCGGCGAAAGACATTCCCACCTACGTGATTGGCCTTCAAGACGCGACGAACGCGACGTACAGCGACGTGCTGGACGCGATGGCGGTCGCGGGCGGAAAGCCGCGCACCGGGGCAGCTCGCAAGTACTACGCCGCCACCTCGCGGGCGGAGCTCGACGCCGCGCTCGTGGCCATTCGCGCGCAGGTGGGGGAGTGTACGTTTCTAACGACTTCCGTGCCGAGCGCAGACGGCACCATCGTGCTCACTCTCGACGGAGCAGAGATACCCTTCGATCCGAGCGGCGTAAGTGGCTGGCGCTGGCAAAACCAGGCCAACGGCGAGATCGCGCTCACGGCCGACCAGTGCACCCGCGCGAGCCGCCCTGGGGTCGCGTTCAAGGCGACGGTCGCGTGCGAAGCGCCAGACACAGGGGCCTCGGGCGCGGTCGATGCTTCGGAGGTGGACGCCGAAGCGGACAGCGAGGCCGACGGCGGCTGATCGCGCTAGGACGAAGCGCCCCGATCCACGAGGGATCGAGGCGCTCTTCTTGTTCGCTCGGGAGACGATCAGGCTTCGGCTCAGTAGAACGTTTTGTCGTGGTCGCCCATTTCGACGAGCAGCTTGGCGGGGGTGAACCGCTCACCGAATTTGGCCTCGTAGCCTCGTAGCCGTTTCACGATTTCGCGCGCCGAGACCGTGTCGACATAACGGAACGGGCCGCCGCGGAAGGGGGGAAACCCGAGCCCGAAAATGGCGCCGATGTCGCCGTCGCGCGGGCTGCGCAAAATGCCCTCTTCGAGGCAGCGAACGGCCTCGTTCACGAAGGTGAGCGCGCAGCGCATTTGGATTTCTTCGGCCTTCAGCGTTTTGTCCGGAGTGACGCCGAGGAGGGTGTAAACCGAAGGATCGACCTTCTTTCCGGCCGTCTTTTTGTCGCCGTCGTAGAGGTAAAAGCCCTTCTTGTTCTTCTTTCCGGCGCGGCCGTCTTTCACGAGCTTCTCGAGGCCGGGGGGCGGGCGCATGCGATCGCCGAACGCGTCGAGGGTGATCTTCCCGACGTGCGCGCCCACGTCGATGCCCACCTCGTCGATGAGCTTGATCGCGCCGACCGGAAAGCCCCAATCGAGGAGCGCCTTGTCGATGGACTCGATCGGGATGCCCTCCGAGACGAGATAAGCGGCCTCGTTGAGGTAGGGCGCGAGGATACGAGTGGTGTAAAAGCCGACCCCGTCGTTCACGACGATGACGGTTTTGCCCTGCTTTTTCCCTAGCGCTACGGCGGTGACCACCGTCTCGTCGCTGGTGAGCTTCGCGCGGACCACCTCCAAGAGTGGCATTTTGTGGACAGGGCTGAAGTAGTGCATGCCGACCACGTTTTGCGGTCGCGACGCGGCTTCGGCGATGCGCGTGATAGGCAATGAAGAGGTGTTCGATGCGAAGATCGTGCTCGCGCTCGTCGCCTTCTCCACGTCCGTGAGCACGCTGTGCTTGAGCGCGATGTCCTCGAACACGGCCTCGATGACGACCTCGGCGTTCTTCATTCCCGAGTAGTCGGTGGTGCCGGAGACGAGGGCGAGCTGTTGATCGCGCTCCTCGCGTGTCACGCTGCGTCGCTTCACGCGCTCGTCGACGATCTCGCGGACGTACTTGAGGCCACGGCCTACCCCGGCGTCGTCTTTGTCTTTCAGGCGCACCGCGATGCCGGCTTGGCTCGTGATGTAGGCGATGCCGCCGCCCATGAGCCCCGCGCCCAACATGCCAATCTTGGTGACCGGCCGCGCGACGGCCTTCGTGTCGTCTACTCCGCTGTCCTTCTTGAGCGCTGTCGTCGCGAAGAAGATGCTGCGGAGCTGACGCGACGACTCGCTCACCACGAGCTCGCCGAAGTGCTTCGCCTCGAGCTCGGCGGCGGCGGCGAAGCCCTTTTTGGCGTAGAGCTCGAGCACGTCGAGGATGCGCTCGGTGGCGGGGTAGTGCCCGCGCGTCTTCTTGCGGGTGGCCTCCCGCGCCTTGGAGAAGAGGATCTTTTTGCCGATCGGGTTCTCCTCGAGGAGGAGCTTGGTGATGCCGGCAGCGTCGAGCTTGGTCGCCTTTTTGGGGATGATCTTTTGGCGCGAGAGCTTCTTCGCGAGCTCGGCCGCGACCTCGACGAGCACCGCCTCGGGGCACACCTCGTCGACGAGGCCGAGCTTCTTCGCCTTCGCGGGGCGCAGGTTTTTCCCTGTTAGCGCGAGATCGAGGGCGGTCGCGAGGCCCGCCCGCTCGGCGACGCGGAGCATGCCGTTGGCGGCGGGCAGGAGGCCGAGCTGCACCTCGGGGAGGCCGAAGACGGTCTTCTTGTGGTCGCTCGCGACGATCGCGCGCGCGGCGAGGGCGAGCTCGAACCCGCCTCCCAACGCGGCCCCGTGCACCGCGGCCACGATCGGTTTGCCCTTACGGAGCGCACCGAGGCGCTTCGCCAGCTCCCCCGCGAGGGTAGAAGCTTCGCTCGCGACCCGAATCGCAGAGAGAAAATCGATGTTCGCCCCGACGACGAACGAGTCCTTCTTTCCGCTTCGAACGACGATCGCGACGACCTCGCCGTCCTCCGCGAGCTTCGAGAGCGTCTGCGTGAGCTCTTCCCCGAAGCGCGGTCCGATCGTGTTCAACGTCTCGGCGCTATCGTCGATCGTGACCACCGCGACGCGATCGGCGCGCACCTCGTAGGTGACAATCGGATCTTTGCTGTCTTGTTCGCTCTTACCGCCCGATAGGGTCGTTCCGCTGCTCATTCTCCCACCTCCAAAACGACCGCCGCGCCGAGACCACCTGCTGCACACGCCGTCGCGAGGGCATATTTGCCACCGCGCCGCTTCAGCTCACGAAGCACGGTCGTGACCATGCGCGCGCCGGTCGCCGCGAAGGGGTGACCTAGCGCGAGCGAGCCGCCGTGGACGTTGAACCGCGTGTCGTCGATTTCGCCGATCGCCTCGCTGCGACCGAGCTTCTCCTCGGCGAACTTGCGCGATGCAAACGCTTGTACATTGCACAAGACCTGGGCGGCGAAGGCCTCGTGCATGTCGACGAGGTCCATGTCTTTCAGCCCGAGGCCGGCGCGGTCGAGCGCGAGCGGAGTGGCGTAGCTCGGGCCCATCAGCATCCACCCGGCGGGATCGAGCGCGGCATAGGCCCACGAGCGAAGATATCCGAGAGGGGTATACCCGAGCGCCTTTGCTTTGGACTCGCTCATCACGAGGAGCGCGCTCGCGCCGTCCGTGAGGGCGGAGGAGTTGCCCGCCGTGACGGTGCCGAACTTGCGGTCGAACGCGGGGCGGAGCTTCTCGTACGAGGCCATCTCGCTCTCGTGACGAACGAGGTTGTCCTCGGAAATCGGCTTGTCGAAGGAGGGGCCGGGCACGACGTGCATGACCTCCTTCGCGAACACTCCCGACTTCCACGCCGCCGACGCGCGGGTGTGGCTGCGGTGCGCGAACGCGTCTTGCGCGGCGCGGGAAATTCCGGCCTCGCGTGCCATTTTTTCGGCGCTCTCGCCCATGCTGAGGCCCGTCGTGGGCTCTTTGATCGCGGGCGCGACGGGGAGCAAATCGCGCGGCGACAGGCGAGAGAAGATGCGGAGCTTTTCGGCCAAGGTCTTCGCTTTGCTCGCGTCGACGAGGGCGGCGGCGAGGGGGCGCGAGACCGTGATCGGCACGTCGGTCGAGCTGTCGGACCCGCCGACGATCGCGGCCGTGTTTTGGCCCGCCAAAATGGCCTCCGCCGCGCTGGTGAGGGCTTGGAAGCTCGTCGCGCAGGCGCGGCTCACGCTGAACGCGTCGATGTTCTTCGGGAGACCGGTGCCGAGCACCACCTCGCGTGCGATGTTGGGAGCCGACACGCTGGGAACCACTTGGCCGTAGACACAAAGGTCGATCTCTTTCGGATCGATCTCGCTCCGCGCCACGAGCTCCCTCACGACGAGACGCGCGAGATCTTGCGCCGACAAATCGCGGTACGCGGAGGCTTGCTTAGCAAAAGGCGTGCGGAGCCCGGACACGATCGCGAGGCGCTCTTTCCGCGCGCTCCCAATCGAGGGCGCACGCGACGAAGGAGAGGACGACGACCCGGCGGGGGTGCTCGGCGACTTCGAGGGCGCGCTCCCCTCGCGTGGAGAGCTCGCGGCCTCCGTGGTCTCATTTGCCGGGGCGCCGGTCGCGGCGCCGGGTCGGAGCACGGAGACGGCCTCCTGACGAGCGGCGCCCTCGGGAGCCTCCTCACGAGGCGCCACCTGCGTGCTCGACTGCGGCGCAGGCTTCGTCGCCGCGCGGCCATTCCCGCCGTTTCCGTGCTTCTGCGTCTTTTTCGCCATGGGTCAGCTCTTTCGTTGGCGCCTTTTTCCCCGAAGATCACCCCGAGGTGAATGACGATTCAGTCACGTTGGTCTTGCTGGCGCGACGCGTCAAGTCGCTCGCCTAGCTATGCGGGATCATGTGGCTTTTTTCGGCACAAATCCGGGGTGAGCGTAGGGCGGGAAAGTGTGGTAGGGGCGAAGATGCGCGGAAGACCCGCGCCTCCCCAAAAGGTGCACGATGCCGACGCTTCCCGAAGTGCTCACCGACGAAACGAAGAAGAGCCAGGTTATCAAGGACTGCTGCGAGCTCATCGACGCAGAGGTGAAGGACAAGGGCGGCATTTCCGGGCTCGCCATCAAGGCCGGCTTCGGCGCGGTGAAGGGGATCAAGCCCGGCTTCGTCGAGGGCGCAGTGGAAGACATGCTCCCCGAGTTCGCGCGTGTGCTCGACCCGCTCTACCAAGACGCGCGCGGGCAGGAGAAGCCGATCTCGGACTTCTTCGCCGCCAACGCGAACCGCGTCGCCGACGCGCTCCTCGAGATCACCGACGCGAAGGCCAAGCGCGCGAAGAACACGATCGCCAAGGGCGCCTACGAGAAGCTCCGCGGCTCTGCGAAGAAGAACGTGGAGGCCGCCGCCCCGCGCCTCGGCAAGATGATCGAGAAGTACTCGCGCTGAACGATTCGAGAAGCTTCGTGTGCCGATAGGTGCACGAAGGTTGACGAGGGGAGCCGTCGTCCGGAGCATTCTGGATCGATGTCTCCCCTCGGTTCGTTTCGAACGTGCGTGGTGGCTGCGCTCTCGGTCGCGAGCGTGGGGCTCGGGTGTGGCGGAGCGAGCGTGTCGAAGGCGTCTTTCGTAGGCCCTGCCGCCCCCGCGTTGGCTGCCGCGCGCGACGCGGGCACGAGCGTGTACTCCGTGGTGTACGCACCAGACGACCAATCGCTCGCGGTGGAGGCGGTGATGCCGGCGGGGAGCCCGAGCACGTTCGCGGTGGAGGACGGTTCGGAGCGTTGGCTCGAGGCCACCGAGGTGAAGGCGAGCGGGGCCGATGCTTTCGTCCCCGCCGCCCGAACGAGCGACGGGATGGTTCGAGCGCTGTGTAGTGCAGGATGCACGCTTCGCTACCGCTATGCGCTCGGCGCGGCGGGGAAGATTCGTCGTGACATCGACTCTGCGCGCACCGACGGGCCCTACGTGGAGGCCCCGCCTTCGACCTGGCTGCTCGCGCCGGTGGGAGGTCGAGACGACGCCAAGGTGTCGTTCGTGGTGCACGTGCCGGAGGGGAGCGCGTTCGTATCGGGGTTTCCCGAGGGCGAGGGGGGGGCGAGGCTCACCACGGTGGGGCAGCTTCGCCGCTCGCCGTACTCGGCATTCGGGCCTCTGGAGGTGGTGCGCGTCGACGACGTGGATGTCACGTTCTCCGTCGCGCTCCCGCGGAAGGGCAAACGCATCGCCCCCGATCTCGTGATCCCGTGGGTGAAAAAGAGCGCCGCCGCCGTACGCGCGGTGCTCGGGAAATTCCCGGCCAAACACGCCGCGCTCCTCGTCTCGGTCACGAGCGGGGACGACGTCGAAGTGGGGTTTTCACTGGCGGGGTCTTCCATCGTGTTGCGTGTGGGAGAGCGCACGAACAAAGAGACCTTCGGGCGCGACTGGGTGCTCACCCACGAGATGCTCCATTTTGCCTGTCCGTCCCAGCCCGACGCGCGTGACTGGGCGGAAGAGGGAATGGCCACGTACATCGAGCCCTTCGCGCGCGCGCGGGTGGGGCTCGTTTCGCGCGAGGAGGCGTGGGAGGGCCTCCTCGACGGCTTCCCCAATGGTCAACCCGCGCGCGGCGATCAAGGGCTCGATCGCACCCGCACGTGGGGGCGTGTGTACTGGGGAGGGGCCCTCTTTTTCTTCGAGGCCGACTACGCCATACGCACACGAACCGATGGAAAACATACGGTGTTCGACGCGTTCGGTGCGATCGTGGCGAGCGGAGGTACGAACGCGACGAGCTGGTCCCTCGAGCGTGCGTTCGCGATTGGCGACGAGGCGGTCGGTGTGCCGGTGCTGACCGAGATGCTCACGAAGTACGGAGTCACGGGGGAGCCCTTTTCGTACACGCAGCACTTGGCGGAGCTGGGAGTGCGACGCGGGCCTAAAGGCGTGGCGATCGACGCGAGCGCGAAG
Source organism: Myxococcales bacterium (assembly GCA_013297655.1). Lineage (GTDB taxonomy): Bacteria > Myxococcota_A > Polyangia > Polyangiales > Polyangiaceae > JAAFHV01. Next base: position 40,664 of record JAAFHV010000019.1, read on the forward strand.
CGGTCGGCGATGGCGAACGAGTGGTGAGGTGCAGAGGCGACGCGTCGACTCGTGAACGGTGAAGGTTTCGAAGCGACGCGTCGACTCATGAACGGAATGCTCCGCGTGCGCGACTCGTGTGGGACGAGATTCGTTATCGGAATCAGCGCTTGGCTGCCGCGCAAACACGGCGTCTGGCTTGCGTCGGTTCCGGACTGCACGAGGCCCGGTTGGCAGGCGCACTCGTTGGTGGTTTGGTCTGGAGTGGTGCCGGCTCCGCAGGACCAAACGCAGCGTCCGTCGCTGGTGGCGACGCGGTAGGGGCGTCGTGCAGGCTCGCTCGGGGAACCGTCGTTGCCAATGCCACGCGACGCGCGAGGTGCTTTCGTGGGAGGGCAGATAGCCAATCAGCAGTCGTGGCTCTCGACGCAGGTTTTGCCCGTTTGGAAGGGGACGGTGTCGGTGTGCTCGACCTTGGACGAACAGGTCGTGCCGTCGAGCGAGAAACAGAACTGCTCCTTGCGATACCACTCGAAGCCGCCCTCGACCTCGACGCGGACGGCGGGGAGGCGCTCGCGAAGGACGAGGGTCTTGCCGTCGGGGAGGAGCCCGATGTCGCGGAGGTTCTTGCCGAGGCTGGTCGATACGTGTCCGTCGAGGTCGACGCGGTGGAGATCGCCGCCCATGCCGTCCCAGCTCGTCGCGAGGGAAAAGACGCGGTTTTGGTCGCCCATCTGCACGAAGCGATCGAGCCGCGCGGCGGCGCCGGAGAACGGAGTGTACTTCTTGGTCTCGAGGTCGAACGCGCCGAAGAGGGAGTCGCTTTGGCCGAAGAGGCTTATCGCGACGGTGACCTTTCCCTTCGCGTCGATCGTGGCTTTTAGGCTCGCCTCACCGCGGACGTTTTGCACCGAAGCGTCGACGAGGAGCGAGCGTCCGCTCTTCGCCATCGCGAAGCGGGGGAGCACGTTGCCGACGGGGGAGAGATCGAACGCGAGCGACTCGGGGTCGATCGTCATGATGTGAAATTGCGCGCCGGACTTCGAAGGGATCTTGGATTTGTCGTCGAACATCGACTCGTCGATGCGCTTCATGTCGAGATAGGCCACGATGCGACGCGCCTTTTCGTCGGCGACGACGGGGCCGAAGCCGGGGAGATTCTTCACGAAGGTAGGGCCGGCGGGGCCGAGATCGATCACGCTGACCGGGTCCGGGTTCGTCCAGGTTTGGGTGGTGTTGCTCGCGCGCCCCTCTTCGCAGAACGTGGGAGAGAGGAAGCCGCGCGTCGCGTTGGGGAGCACCAAGATCGGCGCGTTGCAATTGGGGACCGCGACGCTCTTCTGCGCGAGGGTCTCCAGGTCGACGTCGACGACGGTGGTCGCGGGCAAGTGATCGCGCCAGGTGGTGGTGCCGACGACGAGGGCGCGGCTCGTGTTGGGCACGAACGTGAGCTCGGTCGTCGGGGTGCCCACGTTCACGCTTCCGCGGACGTTTCCATCTTGGGTATCGAGCACGAGCACTCGATCGTCGTCGCCGAGGACGAGGTGCTTTTCGTCGGCCGAGAGGCGCGCGAGGCGAGCGCCGCTGCCGGACTTGAACGCGGGTACGACGCGCCATTTCTCGGCGAACGTAGCGAGATCGTAGCGAACGACGCCCGCACGATTGGGCAATACGGCGATCCCGAAGGCACCCGATTTGGAGAACACGAAGCGCTCGATTTGCTCCGGCATCTCGCGCACCCGTTGTGTCGTCACGTCGACGAGGACGGTGGTCTGGTTTCGTTGCGCGAGCACGTAACGGCCGTTCGGGGACACCACCATCGCGCCGGTGAGCAGCGCCTCGCCTTGTTCGCCGCCGTTGGTGCGCTCGTTCGCGTTGGCGCCTCCTTCGGGCTCGGACGACGGCAGCGTGCACGCGGCGAGGCTGGCAAAAGCAACGAGGGCGAGGGGGGCGAAGCGCTTCATGAAGACCTCCGGTGAAGGGGTGTGGGTCCTCTTGCTTCAGCAGCGATCGTGCCGGCCGCGAAACGCGGCGATTCTTTCGCGGGAGTAAGGTCGTGCGCGGCGCGAAGGGAGGCACGCGAGTCCGGCCGGTGTGAACCGGCGTCGACGGGAGCCGCTCGGACGGGTGGGAGCGAGGGCCCGCCGCCCGCGAAAATGCCTGGATTTGGCGACCTCGGTGCCCACACGTCATCGGCGCTGCCCGGCGCCGCCACGATCGTTCGGAGGCGGCGCCCGAGCTCACGCGTTCATCGAGCCCAACCTTTGCACCGGCTCAAGGCTCCACGAGGCCCGCGACCTTCCCGTCCTCGACGACATAGCTCTTCGGAGTGGCCTTGTCGGACGAGCTCACGATCGCGGTACACGTGAACGTGCCGGCGATCCGCTCGCCGCGCGGGACCTCGTTCTTCGAGGGATCGAGCTTGGCCTCCGCGAGGACGAGTGTGCATGATGCACCCTTCGTGTTGCCGTCGTAGTCGCCATTGCGGGTGCCATTGTCGTAGCGGAAGGAGCCGTCGCTGCTCAGCTCGTCGCCCTTGTAGGTTCGCGGGCCGTCGAAGGTGGCGTTCCCGAAGTGGAGCTCGGCGCGTGAGTCGTCGCCGCTCTTGGGGAGGCAATTGACGAGGAGGTTCCCGGTGCCGTTCATTCGCGGCCGCGCGGTGCCTTCCCAGCGTGTCTTGGTGGTGCCGTCGACGAGCGTGAACGAGCAAGTGCCGTTCGGAATGCCCGCCGTGACACCGGTCGGCGGAGTCGTGGAAGTGCCGCTCGGGCTCGCTGCGTCGGACGTTGGGTCCGGGATCGTCGTGGTCTCGCTCCCGCAGCCCGCGACGAGGGACGCGCTGACGAAGTACAAGGTAATGATAAGCTTGGACATTTGGCCTCCTGGCCTACGTGAGTGGAGAGCCGAGGCGGTCTTTATGAACGCGCGACCACGTTTGCTCTCGGTCGACGCGGACGATGACGCGCCGGTGAGGTCGTATCCCGACGAAGCGGTTCGAGTCGAGAGGGCGGGTCGCGCGCGGCGGTACCAGAGGAGCGAGCGCGTCACGCCGCGCCGAGCTGCACGCTTCGTTTGGTGAAGCTCCCGTACGTGAACCCCTCGATCGGGAAGCGTGCTCCCTCGCCTCGCGCCGCCCCGAGGGCGACGAAAAGCGGAACGAAGTGCTCGTGCGTAGGGAGCGCCTCTGCCACGCCGGGAGCGCGCGCGCGGTAGTCGAGGAGGGCGTCGATGTCCCGCTTCGCGAGGGACTCCTTGCAGAATGCATCGAGCTCGTGTGCCCAGCTCGGGGGCGCGGCGTTCGGGCTCGCGTCGAGCGCGCGGAGGATGTGAGTCAGGAATCCCGAGCCGACGACGAGCACGCCCTCGTCGCGTAACGGAGCGAGCCGCTCACCGAGGGCGAAGAGCGTCTTCGGATCGAGTGACGGGAGGGAGACCTGGAGCACCGGCACGTCGGCGGCGGGATACATCGCCGAGAGAGGCACCCATACGCCGTGGTCGAGGCCACGTTCGCTCGACGTGACCCTTTGTCCGCCCGCGTCGAGGAGCTCACGAACACGATTGGCCACGAGCGGCGCGCCCGGGGCGGCGTACGTCGCGTCGTAATAGCGCTGCGGGAAACCCGAAAAGTCGTAGACGAGGGGGACGGTCTTCTCCGCGCCGAGCCGAACGGGCGAGCGTGTCCAGTGCGCGGAGAGCATGAGGACTGCGCGCGGTTTTCCGAGGGCGTTGCCCCACGCGAGGAGCTCGGACTTCCACCGAACGTCGTCGAGGAGGAGCGGCGATCCGTGGGCGAGGAAGAGCGCGGGGAGCCGCGAAGAAGGTAGCGCCGCCGTCGACGTCACCGCGCCCGGTCGTGGAGCTTCGGGAGCGTCTCGCGAGCAACCGCTGGCGACGAGCGCGGACGCGGACGCGCACGCGAGGAGAAATTCGCGTCGCGAACGCGCGCTCGGATCTGGGTTCGGGGACGCGACCCGAGGCTCGTCCTCGACCCGAGGGTGCGGCGCCGTTCCGTCCCGTGCGTCGCTATCGATTCCCATCACGCTTACATAGCTCGCAGGCCGGCACGTCATAAGGTCGACCACGAGAACGAATCCGATCGACTCGAAGAACAATCGCGCGAGCCATTCGCTGCGGCGAACCGCTCGCGCAAAATTTCAACGGAGCGTGTCGTCGATCCGCGTCGCAGTGAAGGAACGGAGCAGCCAATCCTGAAGCGTCGCGATGTCGGCGCGCGCGATACGCTCGTTTTCTTGCTCGGAAGGCTGGAGGCCGCGCGCGGCGAACGATGCGAGGAGAGCTTCGGAGAGGGCTTGGCGCCCTTCTTGACGTCCTTCTTGGCGCCCTTCTTCGCGGCCGAGCTCGAGGCCGTTGTCGCGGCCCTCTTCCCAGTACTTTTTCGCGAAGTCACTCTGCGGCTTGAATCCGTGCATCGTGAGGTTCTCCGATGGGAGCGAATCAGCGGAGAGCGTCTTCGACACGCGTCGCGGTGAAGGACCGTAAGAGCCAATCCTGAAGGGTGTCGATGTTGGCGCGAGCGACGCGCTCGCTGTCTTGCGCGGAAGGTTGGAGGCCGCGGGCAGCGAGCGACGCAAGGAGGGCTTCGCCGAGGGCTTGACGGCGTCCTTCTTGACGCCCTTCCTGGCGCCCCTCTTCGCGGCCGAGCTCGAGGCCGTTGTCGCGGCCCTCTTCCCAGTACTTTTTCGCGAAGTCACTCTGCGGCTTGAATCCGTGCATCATGAGGTTCTCCAAGGCGAGACGTGCGGCTCCGGCGAGGGTCGCCGTGAGCAGGTCGAAGTATAGCTCGCCCTTCGACGTGAGGCCCTCGAGTGCGCGCAGGGCCGTGAGGGCGGCTTCCGGATCGGTGGGGTTCGCGAGCGAGCGGAGCAGCGCGAGCGCGGGATGGCTCTCGCGTGCGCCCGCGCCCGGTCGCGCGAGGAAGCGCGGGCCGACCACGAGCGGCACGAAACGAGAGCCCGAAGGACGCGCGAGCGCGGTGCTCGTCGCCCACGCCTCGACCTTCTCGTCGACCGTCAGCACGAGCACGCTCGCGGGGGCCTGTCCGCGGCGCGCCGCCTCCGTCTCGTACACCGGCCACGTCCATCGTTTGGACTCGTCGATCCCGAGCTGGACCTCGATCACCACGATCCAGCTCGAGCCATCGGCGTAACGAAGGCGCAGGCACGCGTCGGACGCCAGCTCGGGTACCGAGACCGAGGTGGGCAGAGTGCCCTCGATCACGAGCCCCTCGACCGAGATTCCGGCGCCCGGGAGCAGATCGAGAAGGAAGTGCTCGTCGAGCTCGAAGAGGAGCTTGAGTGCTTCGTGGAGCTGCGAAGGCATGCCCCGCCTGGTGCGTATTCCGTGCCACAGCGAGAGCCGCGAAATTCCGCGGTTGCGGGTGCTCGTGGGTGTCCCGCGACGGAAAACGTGGTGTCCGGGGCCGGGGGGAGACGGAGCCACGAGGCGTGGGCGAAGAGCGAGCACGACCCCGCGTCGGCGAACGCCCGCCCTCGCAGCGCTACGCGGGCCGGGATCACCGAGGGGTGCCGCCCACCTCGAGAACGCCTTCGCGTCGAGCTGTCCTGAAAGACAGTAACACTTCTCAGGATCGGGCTCTCGGGCTAGCCTCCATCGCGATGGCCAAGGCGAGGACGCGTGACGGAGAAGGATCCAAGCTCCGCATCCTGGACGCCGCGGAGGAGGAGTTCGGAGCGCAAGGCTTTGCAGGTGCGCGCCTAGGGGCGATCGCCGAGCGCGCCGGGGTCCGCACGAACCTCATCCATTTCCATTTCGCCGACAAAGAGGTCCTCTACGGCGCGGTCATGGCGCGCGCGCTCGGGGCCGTAACACGCGACGTTCGCGCGTTGATGGAGGGCCCGGCGGGCCTCTTCGGGGCGGCCGGGCCCGTGCGCGAAGAGCAGCTCGCGCTCCTCGGCGATGCGCTCGTGAGCCTCACCCAACGGTTCTACACCAAGCACGGCGCGGTGCTGTCCGTGCTCCGTCGTGAGCCCGACGGTCGCTCGCGCGCTGCGTTCGAGGCCGAGATAAAGCCTGCGTTCGAGCTCGTCATCGCCGCCCTCGACCACCTCCGCGACGGGGGCATCATCGCGCCGGACATCGACTCCCGCGCGCTCTTCCTCGAGGTCGTCTCGATGTGCGCGTACCCCATCGTGGAGCCCATCTTCGTCGACATGATCTACCCGCCGAGCACGCGCGACCTCGTCTTCGAGGACCGCCTTCGTCGCCAAATCGTGACGACCGCGCTCGCGCGCATGTTCGCCCACCGCGTTCGCCAGTCCGACGTCGCTGCGCCCATCCGCAAGACACGCGCGAAGTAGCGCGCGAAGGGACGAGGCGAGCCCCCCGGGTCGCGAACGGCAGACCCCGGACGCGCTGCGTTGCCACGCGCTGTTCTGCCACCGTCGCTTCGCCCTGGGAAAACGCACGCGGGGAAGGAAGCTGCCGGCCTTACATACTGACTAAAATATCTGTATCGGGGAAGACGATCGGCGGGCGGCCGTAGGACAGGGGGTCTGCGGCGACATTTCACGCCGCCGACGGAGGCTCCGCATGAACTCGATGATGTGTGCTCTCTCTCGTCGTTTCGCTCTCACTGTCGTCGCGAGCGCCGCGCTCGTGGGGGGGGTCGCGCTCGGTGGTTGCAAGCGCGCCAACTCGGACCCGCCCGGGGAAGGAAAGGCGGGGACGACCACTACGAACGCGGCGACCGTGCCGGCGAAGTCCGCCGCGGCGACCGTCGTCGGAAAATGGGTGTCGCTCGACGGGAACGATACGCTCACGATCACGAGCACGACGATCAGCCGCGAGTACAAGAAGGTCCCCGATGCGCCGAAGGTGGTGATGCCGTACACCGTCGCCAAGGACGAGGATGGGGTAGTGACGCTCGCGCCGATCCTCGAGCTGCCGAACGGCAAGAAGATGAAGCTCGACGCGCAAGTGTTCACCGTCGTCGACGCGGACACGATCTCGGGTGGTCTCGCGAAGAAGACCCCGGTGACGTTCAAGCGGTCGAAGTAGCGAGGGAGCGCGAGGGGTGTAGGGGCGCGTTTCTTGCGCGTCGTTCGTGTGCGTGGCTCACTTCAGCGCGCGCTCGCACCAGCGCGCGTCGATTGGGGCCGACCGCGAGGGCTACCTCGTTGCCTTTGGCAAGTCGATCCTCGCGCGCCCGCAGCGCCGCCTGGAGCAGTGGACGACGCGGTCGCTCGAACGTGCGGCGAAGGTAGGCTCCTCGTTGGGACGGGAAACTCAGTAGCCCTTGTCTTCTGCGCGGGCGGTCGGCGCGGCGGCGTTCGGGGCCACCTTGTCGAGCTCGGCGACCCACGCGTCGAGGTTGCCTCCGAGGCTGCCCGCGTCGCTCCCGCCGCAGCGTTCGGCGCTGCCGGTAACGAGCGCACGCCGCGCGACGCGGACGTCGAGCGAGCGACCCGTGCCACCCGCGCACGCGACGCGCGCGTTGCCCGCGGGTTTGCTCGCGACACCGAAGGTGCGGAGGGCGCGTACGAGCTTGTCGAACGCCTCGCTGGTGAACGGGAGCTGTGCGTCGGCGAGCACGGTGCCGTAGCTCGTCACCGTTTTGCGTATGAAACCGCGCGTGGCGACGACGGTGTAGCTGCGGTGGTGTGGCGGCGGCACGGACTTGTCGCGAAACTCGAAGTGGATCCGATCTTCGTCCGCGCCCGCTTCGGAGAGGGTCGCCGGAGGCGGGCGGACCACCGGTGCGGCAGGAGTCGTGGGCTCGGAAGGAGTGGAGGCGGCCGTCGCTAGCGCGCCCGAGTCCGCCTGCGCGTCGCGCGTGGGCTCACCGGCGTCGCGAGGGGCCTCTACGATCGTCGCGGGCTCTTGCGCGGCAGGAGCGGACGGCGTGCAGCCTACGAGCGCGAGGAGCGCGATGGGCCACGCGGTTGGTTTTGTCTTTTTGATCGACAAGGTCGTTCCTCGTGGAAGGGGCGTCGACGGAGCGCGGCCCTCGCATGGTACGCCAGCGCCGGCGAGGCTGGTGCCGGAGATGCGAGGCAGCGACGCTCGCCTTTCCGAGCCGTGCCCCTATCTATGCACCGTTGCACAGGCGACGTGCGGAATCGGCCATTGTGCAGGATTTGGCGTCGCCTACTGTCGACCCGACCCCAATGAGCCACTCGCAGCAGAAGAAGCCGAGACCCGAGCACGCCGAGCGAGGGCTGGACGTGAATGGCGCGGGGGCGGACCGAGTGCGTAGCGTGCGTGCGGCGCCGCCCGATCGCGCGGACACGCAGGCCCTCTCGTCGCCTTCGGTCGCGGCCGATGCGCTGTTTCGTGGGCTCTTGGGCGCGCTGGGCCCGCGGGGCGAAGGACCACGAAAGGCGCGCGCGCGTCCACGTCGCGAGTAGGCCCCGGATGTCCGAGTGAGGCGCGCGTCGCGCTCCTCGGGAGTCGTATGTCGCGAGCGTAAAGGGGCCTCGGTGGCTTCCCTCGACGGTCGCCGTTTTGTTCGAGGAGTCCAAATGAACCGCTTTTCACTCGTATGCTGCGCCTTCGTGGGTGCTTGGCTCTCGCCGCTCGTTGCTCACGCCGACGAGGATCGAATGGAGGAGGCTCCCCCCGCTCCACCTCCAACCGGCGTGCCGACACCGACCACCGCGCGGTCGCCAGCGGGGGCTCCTCCTCGCGCTCCGTGGAATCGTGCGGAGGAAGACTTGGCGAGCTTTCGCGCATGGGTGGCGCCGCAGGCCGGGCCCGAGCGAGCCTATCGTTGGATTGGCGTGTTCTCTGGCTTGGGGATCGGCGCGGCGCTCGTACCCGCGGGGGCAGTGCTCTATTCGCGTGAAGGGTCCGCCGCGAGCGGCCTGGTCCTCGGGTTCGGCGTCGGCGCGCTCGTGGGCGGGCTCGGGGCGCTCGTATTCGGCAGTGATCCGAATGTCCACGATCGCGCCGAGCAGGCGATGGCGCGCGAGGTGGCCCTCGGCCACGACCCGGCCTCCGTGCTCGCAGCGGGAGAAGGCGCGCTCCAGCGCGCGGCCGACGACGCGCGGTCCGAGCGTGTCGACGGCGGGGGGCTCCTCGCCGGCCTCGGTGTGATCGCGCTCGGCTGGGGAACGACGTTCGCAGCGGCTGATTTTACGAGTGATTCGTTCAGTCGTCGTCAGCAGGATGGCGTCGCGGCGGCGCTGCTGGTGGGTGGTGCAGTGAGCACGGTGATGGGGCTGCGGTCGCTCGTGCTGCCCTCTGCTGCGGAGGTGTCGTGGCAGGGGTACAACCAGACGAAGCGTGCGCGCCTGAGCCAAACGTTCGCGCCGACCGCGAACGCGAACGCGATTGGGTTTCAGGCGACGCCGCTCCCGGGAGGTGGCGCGAGCGCGGGGATCGTGGGCCGGTTCTGACCACACGATCGCCGACGCGGCGAGCCGCGGAGCACCCTCAGGCGGGCTCGCGTTCGGGCGCGCCAGACGTAGCCGCGCTCGAGAGCGCCGGTTGGCAGCGGGGGCAATAGTAGAGTGTGCGCGCGGCAGACGTGAGCTTTTGCACGGCGCTGTCGCACACGGTGCAGGCGGATCGTTTGTAGACGTAGAGCGCCTCGCGGCGGCCGAGTCGCACGCCCTTCGGCGCGTCGCGCGTGACGATGCGCTTCTCCTTCACGCCGCGAGCGAGGAGCTTCCGGGTGAGCTCCCAGAGCCGATCGAACGTCGGCTTGGACAACGTGCGCGCCTCGGTCTCGGGGTGGAGGCCGAGGAGGAACAGAATCTCTGCGCGATACACGTTTCCGATCCCGGAAAATACGGACTGATCGAGAAGGATCGCGCCGAGCGTTCGTTTGCTCGCGTGGACCTTCTTCCACGCCGCTTTCGGATCCGCGTCGGCGGCGAGGGGATCGGCGCCGAGGCGCGCGGTGAGCTTCGCGATCGCGCCCGCATCGAGGACCTCGCACGCGGTAGGCCCGCGAAGATCCCACGTGCGTGTTCGGCCCTCGAGCCGCATGCGCAGCGCCCCCCGCGGCTCCGGGGGTGGGCTCTTCTCGCGCCGGAACTTGCCGAAGAGCCCGAGGTGAACGTGAACGGTGCCCGCGTCGAACCGGAGGAAGAGATGTTTGCCAACCGCGCTCGTCTCGACGAGCACGGAGCCTGAGAGGGACTCGGCGCCCTCGAAGCGCCCTTGCGGCGAGCTAACGCGAACGGGCGCGCCGACGAGATCGCGCGCGATGTCCTGCGCGAGGCGGTGAATCGTGTGACCTTCGGGCATCGAGGGGACGCTATTCATAGGGCCGTACGAGCGTGGACGACAAGGGTTCGCGCCGACAACGGACGAGCTAGGCACGTAGGGTGCGAGCGCGGGTCGCGTGCGGCGCTCGAGTGCTCCAGCACCGCCCTTATTCGGGAGGGAGGACGAAGCTCGCGGGGCCCGAGACGGCGATCGACGGGTCGCGCTGGTAGCGGGAGAGACGGCTGCGCCGATCTTTGGTCCAGCCTTCCTTCGGCCCGGCGGCATGCACGAGCGCGGCGAGTCCGAGTCGACGCACCCTCGGGTCGGAATGGCTCGTCAAGCTCGCCTCGAGCAAGTCGGGATGTGGCGACGCGCGCACGGCGGCGAGGGCGGCCTCCATCGCGTCGAAGTGGAGGAGATCGCGCACCGAGAGATCGGATAGCACCGCGACGAGCTTTGGATAGCCCCAAACCCTCGTTCCCAATTGCAGATAAAGCGACGTGGCGGCTTCGTCACCGCGAAGCGCGAGCAGCAGGTCCTCGGCCACCTGGAGGTGGGGCGACGACGAATAAGGGCCTAGTCGCGCCGCCAGCGCCGACACCATCGCGGGGATCGTGCGCCGGTTCGGGACGCGTACCTCGCGTTCCGCGCGCGGATCGATGGCAATGTGCTCCAGCTCTCGACCGTGAGGGACACCGTGACGGCGGGGCCCTCGTCTGTCGTCGCCGTCCGCGACGTGGTCGAGAGCCAGCGCATCGAGCTTTTTTCGCGTCTCTTCGTGGACATCGACGCGCTCGGATTCTTCGGGTTTCGGCCGTCGGCGCACGTGGGAGTCGACCTCTTCGCGGGCGACGTGTCCTCGGTGGTCCCGGTGCTCGGCCTCGGGCTTCGTCGCGAGTCGTTCTAGGCAATCGCCTCGCGGCGCGCAGAAGGACAGTGAGGCGTTCGCGCCGAAATGGCCGGTTACCGCTGCCCGAGCGCCTTCGCCGCTCCCGTGGGGCCGCGTGATCGTCGTGCTCGGCGCGGCACGGTGTGCACCTCGCGCACGACGACGCGTGGCTTCTTCGCTCCCTTGTCTTCTGGGCCCAGGAAATACTCGATACCAGCCTTTTCACCGGTTCGATGGACCAGGCCCATGTGAATCGCGAGGAGGGCGACACGAAGGAACTGCGTTTTGCTCAGTCCGAGGAGGACCTGCAGCTCGCGCGAGCGGGCCGCCCAGGGGAGCGAGGCCACCGCGGCAGCCATCGCCTTGGCGAGATCGACCGATTTGGGGCGAACGAGGGTACCTCCGAACGAGGTTCGCTCGACGGACACGAACTGCGCCTCTGGCGGCTTGGGTGGCGGCTCGACCGGACGCGGCGGGCCGACTTCGATGTACGCCAATTCGTCGATGTTGGACGAGCGGGCAATCGCGCGGAGCTTCTCGGCGAAGGAGAGGGCGAGGGTGCGGAGGTGGAGCTCGAGGGTAGAGGCGGTCACACGATCATTGTCGGCCAACTCGCGGCGAATGGCGACAATTCCTGCATGCCCTCAGCCGCTCCGCGCGGATGCGCATTGGCGCGAAAAATGCGCGGTCGAGCGGCTTTGGCGCAGAGATGGGCGTCGCACCGAGCCCCGCTACGCCAAAACGTCGCGCAAGCGGGGCGGGTCTATCGCGCCGCCCGCTCCTTACCGTTCACGCCCCCCACGCCGATCAAAGCCCCGACGTACCCACTCCCGACGACGCCTCCCGCGGCGCCGGAGAGCTCCGAGCGCACGAGCTGGCCATCGAAGCAGAGCGCGAGCCACGTTCCCGGGAGCACGCAGCCGAGCCCCTGCACCGTGTCCACCGCGCCCCCGAGGCCGTCCCTCGCGTCGATTCGCGTGTACTTTGCATCGAACCTCGCATACTCGAGCTGCGCCGCCACGAACGCGCCGTACGAGAACGCCGACGAGAGCACACGCGTGTCTGCGTTGCTGCGGAAGCGGCCGGTGAGCACGGGAGACAGCCGGACGCCGACCTCGACGAGCGCCGCGCCGCGAATGTACTGGTATCCCACCTCGGTGAGCGGCAAGTCGAATCGTGAATAGAGATATCGCTCGTTGCCTTGGAATTCGCCCCCGAAGCCGAGGCGCACGAACGGCGCATGGTGAGCGGAGACCGGCAGTCGCAACCCTACGAGCAACGCGCCCCCGAAGAGGCCGTCGACCTTGGCGCTGCCGCCGCCGAGCGCGAAGTCGAGCGCGCCGCGATAGGCCACGAGCGCGCTCTCGTCGTTGTGCGCCTCGAGGTGCCCGCCGAGCGCGAGCGACGCCGCTTCTTCTTTTGCCGCGACCGAATCCGACCGTACATAGGTGAGCCGTAGTCCGAGGACCCCGCTCCCAGGCGATCGTTCGTGGGTCGGCTTTGCCGCGGTAGCTTCTTTCGTCGGAGCGGCCGCTGCGGGCGTGCGAGCTGCAGAGTCGGGGCCGAGCGGTGACGGCGAAGGCGCCGGTGATGGCGGAGGTGCGCTCGGGGCGGCCAGGGCCTTTGCCGAGGGCGCGGGAGGCACGCTCGCGTCGCTCGACGAAGCCGGAGCCGGTGCTTCCTTGGACGGCGCCGGCGTGTCGTCGGCGGACGCGCTCGCGGCGTTCCCGACGAGGCAAACGGCCACGAGCATCGCGACGACTTTGGGGGCGATCTTCTCGCGGGCCGGCGACGACGATCGCGCTCTTTTGGCGTGCTCCGAGCGGATGATCCACTCACCGACGACCACGTTGACGAGCCACCCTGCGCCCATCGCGAAGGCGCGATTGTCCGTCGTCTCCGTCATGCCGAGGGCGCGAATGGCCAAATGGGTGAAGACCTGGGTGCCCGCCCCGAGCCCGAGCGCGTACGCGCGGATCATCCACTTGCCGTGCGCTGCGTATTGCCTCCTTCGGAGCGCCGCGACGCCGAGCACGAGGTACGACACCATCGTCGCGCCGACGATCAGACGCATCCAGAAGAGCGCCGCCCCGTCGTGCGCGCCCGGGGTGATGTTGGCGGTGAGCCACGTGCCGGACAATGCCGCGACCATGCCCGCCGAAGCCGCGACGACACCCGCCGCTCGGTGCATCCTCGGGTGCCGCGCGCGGAGACCGGGCGCTACCTGGAGAGCGCCGATGGTCGAGAACGCACACGCGCTCACGATATGAGCGGCGAGTGGCGGAGCGACGAGGAGGAGGCGCGCGGCCTCGCTGCCCGCGGTCAGAGCGCCGGCGATCGTGGCGAGGCGGTAGAGCCCCGCGATCGTGGGCACTGCGCATAGAAGCAAGAGCGCAGTCACGAGGGCGCGATCGTTGCCTCGGACGCGGCGAGTCGGGGTCGGTTCGTTCATGAGGAGACTTTGGTCGTCTCCACGTTTGCCCGGTATTGCCCGAAAGAGCGTTTCTCGCTGAGCCTTTCGAGGGACGGCCGAATCGTCCTTTCGGCCGATGGCGCCCAGCGGCGCATCGATCAGCGCTCCGGTTTCGCGCGGCCGGTCTCGTAGGCCCACATCGCGATCTCGACGCGGTTTCGTGCGTCGAGCTTGCGCATCAGGCTGGCGAGGTGGGTCTTTACCGTGCTCAGGCTCACGTAGAGGGCCTTGGCGATCTCCGCGTTGGTCAGCCCGCGCGCGACGGTGAGGAGCACCTCTTCTTCGCGCTCGGTCAAGGGCTCGAGGGGCTGTTCTATCGTGGCGCGCTTTCCTTGCGCCGCGAACGTGGACAAGAGGCGCGCCGTCACGCTCGGCGCGATCAGCGCGTCGCCCGCGGCGGCGGCGGCGACGGCCTGGAGCAGCAGCGCCGGACCCGCGTCTTTGAGCAAGAAGCCTCGCGCTCCTGCTGCGAGCGCGCCGTGCACGTACTCGTCGAGATCGAACGTCGTGATCACGACGATGGCGAGCGGATCGGGCACTCCTTTGCCCGCGAGGATGCGCGTCGCGGCGATGCCATCGAGCTTCGGCATTCGAATATCGAAGAGGCCGACGTCTGGCTTCAGCTCGCGCGCGAGCGCGACCGCCTCCAGACCATCGCGCGCCTCGCCGACCACCTCGATCTCCGGTCGCGACCCGAGCACCATCCGGAGGCCGGTGCGAATGAGCTCTTGGTCGTCTGCGATCAACACACGAATGCTCATCGCTGTTCTCTCCGGAGTGGAATCTCTGCCGATACTTGCCAGCCACGCGCTGGGAGCGGTCCCGCCTCGAGCTTGCCGCCGAGGAGCGCGGCGCGCTCGGCCATGCCCACGAGCCCGAACCCGAGCCCAGCGCCCTTCGAGCCACGTCCGTGACCGTCGTCGGTGACGTTCACGATGATCGTGCGCGCGAGCACCCGGACGACCACCGCCGCGCAGGTCGCGTTTCTGGCATGCCGGCACGCGTTCGTAATGCCCTCTTGGGCGATGCGGTACACCGCAGTTTGCACCGCGGCGGGCACCGTGCCGACGTCGCCTTCCAGCTCGAGTGTCACGCGCAGCGATGGGTCACTACGCGTCGCGAGCTCTTCGAGGTCGGCGAGCGTGGCGCGTGGGCCCAGCTCCGGCGCACCGTCTTCGCGGAGCGCGGTCACGATCGTGCGTAGCTCGCCGAGCGCTTTCGCGGCGACGTCCTCGATGACCCGAAGCACGGGCACCGCCTCGGCGGGACGATGCTCGGAAATGAGGATACCGCCCTGGGCTTGGAGCGCGATGGCAGACAAGTGATGGGCGACGCTGTCGTGGAGCTCGCGCGCGATTTGGGCCCGCTCGTTCGACCTCGCCGCGTCGATCTCGCGGAGCTGCGCTTTGGCGCGAAAGCGCACCATCGCCCCGATCACGGCGGGAAACAGCATCACCACCGCCGCCCCGATCGCGTCTTCGCGGCCGCGGAGCTGACCGCAGGCCGCGGTGAGGCCGTACAATCCGGCCATCACGACCAGGCCCGCGCTCGCCTCACGCCCGGCTCCCCAGCGAAAGAGCGAATAGGGCAAAACGAGGATCGCGGCGGTCGTGTGCAGATCGACGAATCCTCGCCCGAGGATCAGCTTGATGAGCGGCATGGTCGCGGCGATCGCATACGAAACGAGGATCGCGCGGAGCGGGTGCGGGCGACGCCACACGATGGGAACGATCATCGCGAGCCCCACGGCGGCGTGCAGCGCTCGGTCGTCGAGCCCGTCGCGAACGCGCGCTTCGGTCACCAGCGCGAGCGCGACGACGAGCACGAACCACCGGTCGAACGACGCGATTCCAGGCGCCGCCTGCGGCCGCGGCTCGGCCCAGAGGGAACGAAGGAGCGGGAGAACCACGAGGATGAAGCTACGTCATCCGCGCACGGCGCGGCTCGGCCGAAAGTACGGTTTTGTTTCGTTCTCGCCCTCTTGGGTCGCTGTCGCCGATGCTCGAATGGGCTCCAATCTCTTTGCGGCAGGTGCCCCGTCGAGGCGTCTCGACGCCGCTCGCGCCGTTGCCGCCGTTTGGGTCTCGCTCGGTGCACCACACGGCGGGCTGCCTGTGAATTCCGTGCGCCAGTTGCGGCGCCGCCGTGGTCAGACACGGACGCGAGCTTCTCAATTGGGGGCCGTCGTTTCACGAGGTCGAAATGACCGTCTCGAAGAAGCCGCTCCCCCAGGACCGTCGTGATCGTTCCTGCGGCACTCTCGGTCGCGATGACGAGCACGTTCCCGCCGGCCGCGTGAGCACGTGCGGTTCGTGGGCGAGACGCCGTACCCGCGCCTGCACTTCACGCAGAGCGTGAAGAGCCCACACGCGCCGTGAATCGAAAGGAAAGGTTCAAAACCGGTCGCCGCCGTTCCTCGCCTTGTAGGCCGCGGGTCGATGACGACGGCCGTCGAACTTGTAAGTGACCTCACGGCTTCCTTCCATGCGCGAGCGCGCGAAACGTGGCCTAATTCGCTTGCGCTCACCATGAACCCCGTCGCCACACAAAAAAAGAGACGCGGGTTCGTCCATCGCGGCGTGCCCGCACGTTCCCTCGGCATGACCTCCAAGCCCTTCGCCTTTGCCTTCGCCGCTGCTGCCACGCTTTCTCTCGTTCTTTCACAGGGTTGCGCCGCCAAGCTCGACCTCGAGGAGCGCGCCTGCCCCTGCGCCGAAGGGTGGACGTGCTGCCCCTCACGCAACGTATGCGTGGGCGCGGGGGAGACGTGCGACGGCCCCGGCCTCGGCGTGCTCGGCCCCGACGGCGGCGCCCTGGGATCGCTCGGTCCTATCGGCTCGCAGAACCCGTACGAGCTCGCGAAGGCGCAGTCGGCCCGCTGCATCGTCTCCGCCGGCGACTACGTGTATTGGCAGAACGCCGACGGGCTCGTGGTCGGTGCGCCGCGGAACGGCGGGGCGTTCAAAGTCTCCCAATTTCGCACTCCGCTCGCGGACAATCCGAAGTGCAGCCTCGCCGTCGAGGGAGACTCGCTCTTCACTACGTCGTACTCGATCGGGAAGGTCATCGAGCTCTCCCTCCGCTCGAACGGAGAGTGGCATATCGGTGCCTCGGGCTCGCTCTTCGGCAGCGTGACGACACCCTCTTCCCTCGCGCTCACGAAAGACGCCGTCGTCGTCACGGAGTACGAGGCCGGGCGCGTGACGCTCGTCCCCCGATCGCGCGCCGCTGCCGTCGTGCTCGCCGACGGGCTCACGCGGCCCGACGAGGTGCGCGTCTATTCGTCGCCGCGCGGCACGTTCGCCTACTTCGTCGAGCGCGGCACATCCGGCGAAAAGAACGGCACGATCAAGCGCGTCGCGATGACCGCAAGCGAGGTGCCCAACGTCGTGGAGACGCTCGCGACGGGGCTCGACGGCCCCGCGAGCCCCGTCGCGGTCGACGGCCGGATCTACTTTCGCGCGGGTCACGGCCTCTACTCGATTCCACTCGACGGAGGCGCCGTCGAGGTCGTGCTCGGTGAGCGCTCGGGGCTGTCGATTGGCGCTCTCGCCCTCGCTTCCGACGGGAACCACCTCTTCTTCTCCCGTTCGTCGGGTATCGCGCGCGCGTCGCGCGACGGACGCGATGTCGTCGATCTCTACCCGAGCACGACCGCCTACGTGCTCTCGGTCGACCAAGGTCGCATCTTTTGGGCCGACAGCGCGTCCGTCTATACGGCGACCAAGTAGCCCTTATCCTCCACGAACGGACCTCGTGATCTTCGCTTTCTTCATGGCGCTCTTGCGCCCCCCGGGAGGAGCCCGCGCGACCGACGATGCGTGGGTCCTCGCGTTTCACGCCGGGGAGCGCCGCGCCCTCGAAGAGGCGTACGTGGGGCACGTGCGCGCCGTGGTCGACGAGGCGAAGAAGCTCCTTCGCACCGCGGACGCCGAGACGGTGGCGCACGAGATCTTCTGCCGCATGCTCGCGGAGGCCGCGATGCGGGAGTCGTTTCGCGGGGGGAACCTCGGCGCGTGGCTCCGCACCATCGCGCGCCGCGCGGCGATCGATCTCCTCCGCAAACGGCGCCGCGAGGAGCCCGCGCCAGACGACGACACGTGGGTCGCCGCCGATCCCGCCCGCGACGACGAGGCGCGCGACGCCAAGCGCATCGTCGAGCGCTTCCGCGCCGAGATCTTGCCCGAGAAATACGCGCCCCTCTTTCAGGTGAGGTTCCTCGAGCAGCTCCCCCAGCGCGACGCCGCCGAAAAGCTCGGGATGAGCCGCTCCACCCTCGCCTACCAGGAGACGCGCGTCCGCGAGCTCTTGACCACGTTCTTGCTCGCGACGAGCCCCGAGGGTGAATCATGATCACGTGCATCGAGAAGGCGCTCGTCGACGCTCACTTCGAGGGCCGCATCTCCCCGAAGGACGAGACGCGTCTGCGCGCCCACCTCCCGACGTGTGCATCTTGCACGGAGTACTACGAGCGGCGCGCGCTGTTGGCCTCGCTCGATCCCGAGGCGCTCCCTCTCGAGGAGAGGCTCGGCCGTGGGCTCGGGCTCGTGTCCGAAGACGCGGTGACCACACCCTCGGGCTCCTCACGTCCGCGTCCTCGGCTCGTCGTGGTCGCGGTCGCGCTCGTCGCGGCGGCCGCCATCGTGTTGCTCGTGCTGGCGGGGCGAAAGAAGCCGGACGACGGGTTCGCGTCGCGTGGTGGGCTCGCGAACGGCCCGCCGTACGTGCGTGTCTACACGAGCTCTGGCGGCGCCCCGAGCCCCCTCGAGGACGCAGGGCCCCTGCGCCGTGACACCGAGCTCGGGTTCGCCTACGAGAGCGTCGAGGGCAAAGGGCAGCTCATGATCTTCGGCCTCGACGAGCACGGGCACGTCTTCTGGTACCACCCGGCGTGGACCGATCCGAAGGACGATCCGGCCTCGGTACGCGTGGAGACGGGCCCCGGGCTCCACCCGCTGCGCGAGGCCATCGCCCACGATCTCGACGGGCGCACGCTCGAGATCCACGCGCTCTTCTCGAACGCCCCTCGCACCGTGAAGGCGGTCGAGGGCGCGCTCGGTGGAAGGAGGGCGCCCCTCGGACCGCTCACGCTCCCGGATACGACGGACGTCGTCGTGACGGTCGAGGTGGCGCCGTGAGGGCGAAGACACGCATCGTTTTTGCGGCCCTCGCGAGCCTCGCGTTCGTTGCAGGGTCGACCGACGAGGCACGCGCAGCCGAGCCCGAGAGCGCGACGTTTGCGCTCGTCGTGGGGGTGAACACGTCGCTCGACAAGGACGTCGCGCCGCTCAAATACGCAGACGACGACGCGGCGAGGTACTTCGATTTGTTTCGGCTCTTGGGCGCGCGCACCACGGTGCTCGCGCGGCTCGACGACAACACGAAGCGCCTCCACCCGCAGGCCGCGGCCGAGGCCCGCGAGCCCAAGAGGCCCGAGCTCGACGCGGCGATCACGCAGCTCGCCGACGATGTGGCGCGCGCAAACGCTCGCGGCGTGGAGACCACCGTGTACGTGACGTACGCCGGGCACGGGAGCGTGGATCAGGGGCGCGGCTACGTGACGCTCGAGGACACGAAGCTCACCGGCGCAGACCTCGCGAAGGCGCTCGCGAAGGTACCTGCAAAGCGCATTCATCTCGTGGTCGACGCGTGCTCGTCGTATTTTCTCGCGTACGCGCGCGGAGCGGGAGGAAAGCGGCGCGCCGTACAAGCGTTCGCCGCCGACGCCGAGCTCGCCGCCGATCCGCGGATTGGCCTCGTTCTCTCCACGTCGTCCGCGCGCGAGAGCCACGAGTGGGACGCCTTCCAGGCCGGCGTGTTCAGTCACGAGGTGCGCTCGGGGCTCTACGGCGCGGCCGACGCCGACGGGGACGGGCGCG